>CAYUFW010000115.1:7607-22279 GCA_964443915.1 uncultured Pirellulaceae bacterium | reverse complement strand
GCGAAGCACAGCTGACGCTGGAACGAGCGTCCGGCATGTCGGACGAAGAATTTCAGATGTGGGCCGAAAGGCTCCGATCCGGCCTCTCCTTTCCCGATGGGCCCCCGGCGGCAATCGCCCTCGACGACGACGGACCGATCGACCTGGACGAGACCCAATTGGCCGAATTGGATCTCCCCGACGATGCAGACTCCGTGGCGTAAGCTTCCAGCTTGCGGCAGATCGTGGCATCGCAAGCTGGAAGCTTACGCCACTTATCGCACTTCTGGTCCTTGTCGCGGCCCGCTGCCGGGCCGCGGGCCCCTGGCATCGGTGATGGGCCCGTTTCTCCGCCTGGCGGGCAACGCCTTCATCCGGCTGAACCACGTGGAGAACCTCCGCTCGGATCACAATGCCTACTTCGCCCGAAAGGGGCCGGCGGAGCGCCGCCTCGTGGAGACGGCCAAGATCTGCGGCCAGCCCGTCGGCCATCAAGCGCCCGGCACCTACCGCGGTTTGGATCTGCTCCTGGCCGATCCAGCCAGCCCGCTGGCCCGCGCCGCCGACGGCAAGCCCCTGGGACTCGACCCGGCCGCATTCCCGTGAGCGGCTTGCTCGGGCAGGATCGCGCACCTCAAACCGGCCTCCCGTCTGGAAACGGGTTCGACTGTCGGCTATATTTCGCGCGGTCGAAATGGTTGAATGCGGACACAAGGTTCAGGGCAAAAACTGGATTCCAGTGAACAAGAAAGGAACTCGCATGGGGGCTGCAACGGTTTCGAGGTACGGGCTTGAATTTCCGACAAGCTACCGGTGGGGCGTCGTGACGCTCGGACATACCCGCATGAGGAACAATCCCGGCACGCAAGCCTGGAGCCATCTGGACCCGGGGATATCGACGCAGTGGATCGGCCCGACCGGCGGTGAACTCAATGTGGCGATCAATTTCGCAGACAGCGCAGGAATCCCCTCCACCCATCTCACGGCCCTGGTGAATGGCGATCCGCTGGACGGCCTGGTACGGCGCGGGTTCGGGGCCATGCGGGTGGATACGAGCTTTGCCAAGCTCGTTCCCTACGCTCCGCGGGGCCCGGTGTACGGCATCGTTTTCAGTCCGCTGGGGTTCGGGGAGGACAGTCCCGAAGTGACCTATCACTTGGCCGGAGAAGCGGCCGCTCTGCTCAAGCCGGGAGCCTTCGATTATGACGCGGTCTTCCAGGGAGGCGCCGTCTACGCACACAGCGGCGGCATCTTCTCGACGGTCAGCCGGGATGCTCCCGACCTGGTCATTGAATTCTTCCGCGAAGCCGGGAAACGCGGGGTGATCAGGTCTTTCGATTTGAATTACCGCGAGCGGCTTTGGGCGCACATCGGCGGCAAAGCCCGCGCGCAGGAGGTCTGCCGGGAAATTGCTGCCAACGTCGAGATTCTGGAGGGAAACAAGAGCGACCTGCAGAACGCCTTGAACATCAACGCGCCGGCCACGGAGAGCGCCTCCCAAGGCAAGAAGGACCCCATGGATCCTGCCCCGCACATGGCCATGATCGAGGCGACGGTGAAGCAGTTCCCGAACATCCGAGTCGTGCTGACGAATTTGCGGCATGAGGTGGACGCCAGCCACCAGCTATGGTCCGTGTTGGCCTGGATCAACGGCAAGTTCTATCACGCCGCCGTCAAAGAACTCTTTGTCCTGGATCGGGTCGGTGGCGGCGATGCCACCACGTCCTACTTGCTGCGTGCCATGCTGCTGGGCAAGAGCGAACAGGACGCCGTCGACCAGGCCTGGGCCGCCGGAGCGCTCTGCACGGCCACGGCGGGAGACACTTTGAAAGTCGGTCCGGACAAGATCGAGGCCAAGGCGCGGGCCGGACGATCCGGAGCTGCCGCCGAGATCGTGCGCTGAAAAGAGGCACAGGCTATCGAGGTGCTCCATGAAGGCTTTGCTGCCGCGCGTGCTCGTTCTGAACCTGCTCTACGCCCTCGCCTGGCCCGTGTGCGACGTTGGGGCTTGCACCACCGTCATGGCGGGGCGCGCCGCCACGGGGGACCAGTCCGTCCTGATGGCCAGTTCCTGCGACGGCGACGTGATGGGCGTGATCTACGTCATGCCGGCCCACGATTACGGGCAGCCGACGGAGCTGCCCATGTATTGGAACCTGCCCCGGCCCAAGAACCTCGCCGAATACGTGGCGAACCTGCGGAAGGGCTACGAGCACGTCGGCCGCTTGGCGGTGACCAAGACCTACCGCACGATCATTCTGGGCGGCAACGTCGAGAGCATGACCACCGGCGGCTTGAACGAGCACGGCCTGAGCATTGCCATCGAGTTCATCCCAATGCGGCCGGGACTGGCTTGCAAGCGCGGCGTCGTCGGCCCCAACAGCAACCATTGGACCACCTCGTTGATCGCCAACGGCCTGATGCGAGCCAGGACCGCCCGCGAAGCCGTGCGGCTGATCGGCGCGATGGTGGAGCAATACGGGTTCCAGTACTACCGCGCACCCACGGCCGGGGTCGCGCTGCCGATCTCCGATTCGCGCGAGACGTGGCTGATGGAGATCTTCGGGCCCGGCGAGAACTGGACCCCGGAGAGCGGCAAGCCGGGCGGCGTCTGGGCGGCCCAGCGGATCCCCGACGGCCACGTGGGCTGCAGCGCCAACCGCAGCCGCATCGGCAAGCTCGACCTGGCAGACGCGGAGCACTTTCTGGCCTCGCCGAACGTCTTCACGCTGGCCCAAGAACTCGGCTTCTGCAAAGCGGGTGAGCCGCTGGTCTGGCACGAGGTCTACGGCACGCCCGGCGGCCGTGAGAACTGCCTGCGCGAGTGGCGGGTGCTGAGTGTCGCGGCCCCGTCTCTGAACCTCCAGGCCAGCGGGGATCCCCGGATCGATCGCTATCCGTTCTCGGTCAAGCCCGACAAGCCGATCCGCGTCGAGCGGCTGATGGAGATCATGCGCGACGGATACCAGGAGACCGGTTTCGACCTGACCAAGCATCCGGCCTTCAATCCCCAGGGCAAGACGAGCCCCTTGGCCCGTCCCTGGGGGCCACCGGAACTCTTCGAACTGCTCGGCGTCCGGCCGGAACGGGCCATTTCCACGCCAACCAGCGGATACGTGTTCATCGCTCAGTTGCGCGAGCAGCTGCCGCCGCCGGTCGGCAACTGCCTCTGGTTTGCCTACGGGCCGGCCTACACAAGCTGCTTCGTGCCGGTGTATGCGGGCGTGAGCGACCTGCCTGAAGCGTGGTCCCAGCCGGCCAACTTCGCCCGGATCGACCGGTCTCAGGCCCAATGGAACTTCCGTCTGGTCCATAGTCTGGCGGACAATTTGCGCTATCAGGATGCCGTCCGGGACATCGCGCAGGTCATCCGGCCCGCCGAGGCCCGCTTCCTCAAGGCACAAGGACGATTCGAGAGTCTGGCGGCCGAAGCCTTCCGCACGCAAGGCGCCCCCGTCGCCGAAAAACTCGTCACCGACTACTCGGCGCACTGCCTGAAGCAGGTCGGCTACGCCTACCACGAACTCGTCGACTACCTGATGTATCGCTACCTGGTAGCCGATCCGGAGATCGCACCGCCAAGTCTGCCGGTGATCGCAGCCCCGATCGTCCCGAGGGAAACACCGTAGGATGATTGCCCGCCTCGCTCCCAGGAGCCGTCCGATGCGAAACCTGCCCGCCGCGATTCTGCTCTGGACGTGTTGGCTGCCCGCCCTCGCTTGCGGCTCGACGCTCGAACACGTGCCCCTGTTCGTCTCGGGAGAAGGCGGCTACCACACCTATCGCATCCCCGCGGTCGTCGTGAGCGCCCGCGACGTCGTGCTGGTGTTCTGCGAAGGGCGGAAGACCAGCGCCCGCGACGATGGCGATATCGACCTGCTGGTGCGGCGGAGCACGGACGGGGGAAAGACCTGGCAGCCAGCGCAACGGGTGTACGAAGAAGGCGGCGATCAGCCGATCACCATTGGAAATCCCTGCCCGATCTCCGCCGCCGACGGCTCGGTTCATCTCTTGTTCTGCCGCAATAACCGTCAGGCGTTCTGCACGAAAACGACCGACGATGGCCAGACCTTCTCGGAACCCCTGGAGATCACCGCGGGCTTGCGGCCGTTTCCGTTCTCCTTCACCAGGCTCGGCACCGGGCCGGTACACGGGATTCAGACAACGTCTCTCCGGCTGGTGGCGCCGCTGTGGCTGAACGACAAGATCGGGCAGAACTATCGCAGCGGCGTGGCCGTCAGCGACGACGGCGGGAGGACCTGGAAAGCGGGCGGACTCGTGCCGGCCGACGTCACAGGGTTGAACGAGTGCAGCGTCGCAGAGTTGCCCGGCGGAAATCTTCTGCTCAACATGCGGAACCTCCAGGCGAAGTGCCGGGCCGTGGCCACCAGTGAGGACGGCGGCCTGAGTTGGAGCCGGCCTCAATTGGCGAAAGAACTGATCGACCCGCAGTGCCAAGGCGCCTTGTTGCGTCTGCCCGGCAGCGGTCAGGCCCGCTTGCTCTTTTCCAACGCGGCCGACGCGAAACGCCTGCGGCTGACGGTGCGGCTGAGTGCCGACGCGGGCCGGACCTGGTCAGCCGGCCAGATGCTCCACGCCGGACCCTCAGCCTACTCCGACTTGGCTGTCGCCGCCGATGGAACAGTCTTGTGTGTCTACGAGCGCGGCCGGAAATCGCCCTACGAGCAGATTGCCCTGGCCCGTTGGAGACCAGAATAGGCGAGGCCGCCCAGATGCCCCCGGCTTGCACCGGTACTTAACACTTCAAAGAAAGGAAAACCGTCATGAACGGGAGACACCTGTGGCGATGTTGCGGATGTTGGTTTCTCGCCGTGGGCATGGCCTGGGGGGCGGACGAGCCCGGCCCTTCGGTCGAGAAACCGGGCTGGAAACTGACGTTCCACGACGAGTTTGACCGGCCGCAGTTGAACGACATGTACTGGTTTGCAGCTTACCGTTCAGGTCGCAAGGAGTACTTCAAGCGGATTGGCAAGGCCAGCCGCTGGACCGACCACAACGCCCACTATGTGATCGAAGACGGGTTCTTGAAGCTTCGCATCGACGAGCGGCTGCCGTTCCGTGCGGACAAGAGCACGCCGTGTGTCAGCTGCATCCAGACGTCCGATCACCGTTTTGGCGCGACGACGGAAGAATATCAAATCCTCGACAAATTCGCGCAGAAGCACGGCTGGTTCGAAATCCGTTGCCGCTGTCCGCGGGGCGAGGGACTGATGAGCGCGTTCTGGCTGCACCAGCGCGACCCCACCAAACAAGAATACACGCCGGATGGCGGGCGCAAGGGCATCGAGGATGGCGTTTTGGAGATCGACATCATCGAGCTGCAGGGCCGCCACATCGGCGATACGCAGAGCACGGTTGACCTGAACGTCCATTTCACCCGAGATGCGCATTACCGGCCCCAAGTCGCGATCGATGCCTCCCGAGACTTCCACACTTGGGCCATCCAGTGGCAGGAGGGGCAGATCGATTGGTACCTCGACGGCCAGATTCTCCATACCTACCGAGGCCCCACGCCGCAGGAGAAGATGTTCGTCCTGATCGCGCTCTTTCAGTACTCCGGCTGGATCGGAACCATCGACCCGAATCTGACGTATCCGCGGGACTTGGAAGTGGACTACGTGCGCGTCTACGCACGGGATGACACGTAGCGCGGCCGGGCCGCAGCCAAGTAGGTTGCGACTCCGTCCCGACCGGGTCGGGTCAGAGACCCAACCTACGAAAATGCGCGCAGGATCGTAGCAAGCCGGCGGTTAACGGTGTAGCATCCGGCCAACCGCTGCTGGGTTACGCTTGGCTTGCGGTTGCGGTACAATGCCGCTCGTTCGACCGCCAAGTTGTCACGCAACAGAAGATGAAGGAGTGCAACTCATGTTGAAGAACATCTCGCGTCGTGATTTCCTCAAGGCATCCGGTGCGGCTGCGGCCGCGGTATTCGCAGGCACCAGGCATGTTTCCGGGGCTCAGGACGCCGCCGCTGCGCCGAAAAAGCAATGGTTCAAGGGCAATCTGCACATGCACAACCAGTGGTCGGACGGCGAGCCGCTTCCGGAATGGGCGATCGACTGGTACAAGTCGCATGGCTACCACTTCATCTGCCCTTCCGACCACAACATCTTCCAGGCGGAGGACCTGCGTTTCGACGGTTTCGGGTTCAGGAATCCGCCGTCGGATCTGGCCCCGTTCAAGGACGAGACGTCGCTTTGGAAGGTGCTTTCTCCGGCGCCCGGCTGGCCGAAGCTGACGCAAGCCCACATCGACCAGACGACGGCGAAGTTCGGCAAGGACTCCGTCCGGACGATCAACGCCGGCGGGCAGACGTACGTCCGCATGAAGCCTTTCGCGGAGTTGGAAAAGCAGTTCGCCGAGCCGGGCAAGTTCCTGATGATCCCCGGCTACGAGCAGACCGGCGGCTGTCGGAACGATCAGCAGGTCCACACCAATTTCATCAACGTCCGCGCGGTGTTCCCGTATATCTCGGCGGAAACGCCGAAGGAGATCCTGGAACGAACGTACGCCAAGGGGCGAGAGATCTACGACGGACAGAACTACCTCTTCACGGCGAATCATCCGTTGTGGAGGTACTACGACTATTCCCCCGCCGACCTGATCGCGCTTCCCCAGATCCGCTTGTTCGAGTTGAACAACAACAACGTCGCGAGCGGGTACGACGAACATCCGCAGGGCTGGAAGCCGGAGAAATTCTGGGACGTCGTCAACGCCTATCGGGCCGCCCATGCCGCTGTTGCTGGGCATGGGCTCCGACGACCGCCATTCCTACGTTCCACCGGCGAAAGCCTGGACCGTCGTGCGGGCGGCGAAGCTCTGCACCGAGGATCTGTTGGCGGCGATTTCCGCCGGAGATTTCTACGCCTCCAACGGGCTGGATTTCGCGGACATCCAATTCGACGGCCGGACGCTCTCGGTCAAGATCGACGCCCGCGAGGAAGGCCCGTACCGGATTCTGTTCTTGGGCACGAAGAAGGACTACGACCCCTCCAGCCAGTCCGTCGAAGTGGCGAAGGGCCCCCGCTGCCCGGCGCGGAAGATCGACGTCTATTCGGACAAGATCGGCGTCACCCTGGACACGGTCGAGGGTACGGAAGGCGCTTACACGCTCCAGCCCGACGATCTGTACGTGCGGGCGAAGATCGTCAAGGTGGCTGCGGACCTCAAGCCCGACTGGCAGTCCCAACCCGCCGCCTGGACCCAGCCGTACACGCGCTCGGGACATGGCCGCTGATCCTTTTGCGTGCGACCAAACGGTGTGCGATCGCGGCGCCGCACGATGCCGCGTCGCCCGACCTTCACCAGCTCACGCAGACGGAGGAGAGTTCCGATGCCAAGGCATGTTTGCCGCTGGATGCCGCTGGTGCTGTGGACGGCGGGTGTGGCCGCTGCAGGCGAGCCAGCGCAGGACGCCCTTCCGCTTCCCGCGCAGGCGGCCGATCACCGTTCCGACGCTTGGCTCAATGTCCGCGACGGCGGCGCGTCGGGCTCGGTCTTCGAGACCACCGCCGCTGCGACCGCCGGCTCGCCGCAGATCACGGTCGAGCAGGTCGGCGATTTTCAGGTCGGCCAGGCCGTGATGGTGTCGAAGTGCAATCCGCATTTCGAACGCTGCATTCTGAAACCGCCGGACAATCCGTACAGCACCAACCCGTTGGGCGACGCGGCGGAACTGCGGGGCTATGACGGCAGCGGCGGCAACTGGCTGGTGTTCCTGGCCGAGGTGGACAGCGCCGATCCGCTCACGTTCCGCTGGAGCGACGACATGGCCCGGACGTGGAAGGGTGACAAGGTTCCCATCACGTTCGATTGGCAGCCGCTCAGCAGCGGCGTGGAGATCCGGTTCAAGAAACAGGACTGGCAGCCGGGGCACATGGTGACGTTCCAGGCGCGCGACCTGTTGGTCAGCAAGATCGAAAAGATCGAAGGCAACGTGCTGACGCTGGCGGATGCCGCCTGCCGGACGGTGCGGGACGCCGTGGTGCGGCACTGCGATACGGACGCCCTGCAGGCCGTGGTTTCGCGCGCCCTCCGCGAGAATCGCAACGTCTTCATCCCGGCGGGCCACTACCGGCTGACGCGCGGCCTGTCGGTGGCGAACCCCGCCGACATGGTGCTGGAAGGCGCCAGCAGCGGCGAGACCGTGTTGGACATCTCCGAGGGCACCGGCTCGTGCGTCAGCCTGGCACTGGGCACCGAGGTCACGGTGCGCAATCTGCGGATGGTCGGTCACACGGGGCTGGGCGACGGGCCGGGCTGGCACAGCTTCCGGACCAGCAGCGGCAAGGCCTGCTGGCCGGTCGGGTTGAAGCCCTGTTCGGCCATGCACATCCGCGACACCGAACGCGTGCTGATCGAGAACTGCCACGCCAGCAAGATGAATTGCGAAGCCTTCTACTGCCAGGGGAATTCGCGCAGCGGCACCAGCGAACCGAAGGCCTATACCAAGTCGCTGACCTACCTCCGCTGCTCGGCCACCAACTGCGACGGCAACGGCTTCAACAACAACGATCTGGCGGAAAACACCAGCGTGCTGCACTGCCGAATCGTGGACGTGGGCGGCTGTACGTGGGAAGGCGCCTCGCGCTTCGTGCGCTTCATCGGCAACTACGTCCGCAACTCGGGCACCGTGGCGATGGGCAATATCGGCAGCCGGGCCGAGCATCTGGAACAGCTCGGCTCGGGCCAGCACCTCGTCGCCGACAACGTGTTCGAGGGCCGCACGTTCTACAACCGGCGGCCCGGCGGCTACATCGTCCGCGCCACGTGCGGGGCCACTCAGGTGATCGTCCGCAACAACCTGTTCGTGAACTACAATTCGTGCGCCGTCGAAATCGTTCCCGGCGGCGACACGCGGCACCTGCCCACCAGCAACTGTACGATCACCGGCAATATCATGGACATGACGGCGGTCGGCGAGGACTCGCGGCCCCGCACGGCGATCCACGTCGGCTCGTCGGATGTGATCGTCAGCGACAATCAAATCTACACGCGCGGCCAGTTCGACAAGGATGTCACGGGGATCCGCCTGACCGAGCCGGCCGTGAACCTGATCGTCCACGACAACCTGCTGCGCAACTGCGGCACGGGCCTGGTCAGCGACGCCGCCTGGTCCGCGGTCGGTGAGATTGTGGACCCGACGACCTTCGTAGCCGGACGCGGAAACGTGCCGCTGGAACGCCGCCGGTCGCACTGCTATCGCGGCTGGAACCTCGCCTGGTTCCGCGGCGGCAAGCCGGACGGCAGCTCGATCATCGAGTCGTTCGATCCGGAGACGTTCCGCTTCCAACTCAAGGAACCGCGCGAGATGAAGCTGGACGACCGCTTCGAGGTGTTCGCGCCTGCGGCCAACTGGCTGATCCACGACAACACGGTGACGGGCTGCCTGCAGCCGGTCGTGCTCGGCGGCCACGGCAGCGGGACATCGCTGTTCCGTAACAACCTGATCGAGCGCGGCGGCGCGGCCGACGCGGCGCAGGCGCTGGCGGTTACCGGACAATTCAAACTGATCAATAACCACATCGTCGGTTTCGACGAAGGGAACGGCGGCAAGCCGGCCAAGCCATGAGAGCATTTGTCATTCTCAGCGTTACGCTCCTTTCGCTCACCGCCCGCCTCGCGCCGAGCGCGGGCGCCGAGTGGCTCGACGCCCGCGAGTGCGGCGCGTCGGGCTCCCAGTTCGAGACGACCGCGGCGACCACCGACGGCTCCAAACAAATCACGCTCGCCGACGTCGGCGATTTCCAGGTCGGCCAGGGCGTGATGGTGTCCAAGTGCAACATCCGCTACACGCCGACCCAGATGTGGGGCACCGGCGAGCCGTACCGCAACTCGAAGCCGGTCGAGAATTCCGTCGAGGTGCGGGGCTACGACGGCACGGCCGGCAGTTGGGTCATTTACATCCTGGACATCGAACCGTCTGCGCCGCCCGCCTTCCGCTGGACCGACGACCTGGGCCGGACCTGGCATCCGCCGGTGCCG
Organism: uncultured Pirellulaceae bacterium; assembly: GCA_964443915.1. GTDB lineage: Bacteria > Planctomycetota > Planctomycetia > Pirellulales > Pirellulaceae > Anammoximicrobium. The sequence goes on along the minus strand of CAYUFW010000115.1, from coordinate 12,292 downwards.
ATCACCCACGACTGGCAGCCGTTGGGCGGCGGAACCGAAGTGAAACTGAACCAGCGCGACTGGGAATCCGGCTACGTGATCGCGTTCGGAGCGCGGGACCAGCTGGTGAGCCGGATCGAGAAGATCGAGGGCAACGTCTTGACGCTGGCGGACGCGGCCAACCGGACGGTCCCCGACGCCGTCGTCCGGCACAACGACACGTTCGCGCTGCAGGCGGCCGTGGATCGGGCCCTGAAAGAAAAACGCAACGTGCACGTCCCGATCGGCCATTACCGGTTGGCGCATACGATCCGGGTGAACAACCCTGCGGCGATCGTCATCGAGGGCGCCAGCGCCGTGGACACCGTGCTGGACATCAGCGACGGCGAAGGGGGCTGCTTCACCTTGTCGGGCGGGACCGAAGTGACGCTCCGCAACTTCCGCATGGTTGGCTTTATGGGGTTCGACGAGCGGGACAAGGCTGGCTACATCAACACCCGCGGCTCGACTTGCATCTGGGGCTTCGGCCTGAAGCACTGCAACGGCGTCAGCATCGGCGGCACGGAGCGGGTGCTGGTCGAGAACTGCCACGCCAGCCGGATGTCGGGCGAGTGCTTCGTGTCGGGCGGTCCCAGCCGGGGAACCGTTAGGCCCGGCCGGTCGTATTCGCAATGGATCACCTACCGGCGCTGTTCCGTCACCGACTCGGCGCGGAACGCCTTCAACGACGTAATGTGCGGGACCGAGAACACCAGCGTGCTGCAATGCCGCATCGTGGACGTGGGCGGCTGTTCCTGGGAAGGCGCGTCGCGGTTTGTCAAGTTCATCGGCAACTATGTGCGGAATTCGGGCACGGTGGCGATGGGCAACCTGGGTCCCGCCAACCGCGACGACACATATCCCGCGCTCGGCGCCGGCCAACACCTGATTGCCGACAACGTCTTCGAGAGCAACGTGCCTTACGGCGGCTGTGCGATCCGCACCGCCGTGGGCGCCACGCAAGTGATCATCCGCAACAACCTGTTCATCAACTTCGGCTCGTCGGCCGTCGAAGCGTCCGGCGCGACCGATCCGCTCCATTACGCTTCCGGCAACACGACCATTGCCGGCAACTTGTTCGACATGACCTGCCTCGGCGAGAAGCCGGCGTTGCGGACGGCGATCAACGTCAGCGCCAATGATACGATCGTCAGCGATAACCAAATCTACGTGCGCGGTTCCACGGACCCGGCGGTGACCGGAATCCGGCTCAGCGAGCCGGCCATGAACGTTCACGTCCACGGCAATCTGATCCGCAACTGCGGCCTGGGTCTGGCGACGGCGCGGGGCGAGTCGCGGGTCGAGCAGGTTGTCGACGAGCGGACCTTTGTCCGCGCCTACTCGCCCTCCGGTCTGCCGCTGGACCGGATCCAGCCGCAGGCGTGCCGCGGCTGGCAATTGGTCTGGCTGGACGCCAAAGGTCAGCCGGCCGGAGCCTTGTCGGTCGTCGAATCGTTCGACCCGGAAACCCTGCGGTTCACGCTCCGCGAGTCGCACCCGATGAAAGCAGGCGACCGCTTCGAGGTCATTGCGCCGTCCGTGAATTGGAGCGTCCACGACAATATCGTCACCGGTTGCCTGCGGCCGGTCGTGCTGAACTGCTACGGCAGCGAGACGACGCTGTTTCAGGGCAACCTGATCGAGCGCGGCGGCGCGTCCGGCGTCCAGGCGGCGATCGAAGTGCGAGGCCGCTGCAAGTTGATCGGCAATCAGGTCGCCGGCTTCGACGAGAAGGACGCGGCGGCATTGGCGTTGTTCGCTGACCGCTTCGGCAAGCCGTGCGGCAACGTCTACCGAGGCAACATCGTCGAGCGGTGCTCCGTTGCGGTTTCTGAATCGGTGCCGGGATCGTGGGCCGTGTCCGACACGAAGGACAACGAGTTTGTCGAATGCGGCAGCGTGCCGGCAGCGGGTAAATAGCATCGAACACCACTTCGCGACGTGCGCGCCCAGCTTGAAAGGAAATGCCTATGAACGCCGACCAGAACTCCTCTGTAACGCGTCGCGATGTCTTGAAAACGGCTGCAGCGGCCACGATTGGAGCGTCTTTGTCGACCGCCGGCCCAGCCACGGTGACGGCGGCGGATGCGGCACCCGCAACAACGACCGCGACGTCTGCTGCCGCGGCATCCAAGTACAACGGCGAGTACTCCGGCCAACGGCTGAACCGCGTCGCCTTTCCGATGGGCGGCCTGGGCGCCGGCATGATCTGTTTGGAAGGCACGGGCGCACTGTCGCACGTTTCGCTCCGTAACCAGCCGGAGGTGTTCCACGAGCCGTGTACGTTCGGGGCGATTTGCATCCAAGGCCAGAAGAACGTCGCCCGCGTGCTCGAAGGACCGGTCCCCGGCTGGAAGCTGTTCGGCCAGCCGTCTACGGGCAACGGCGCCGCCGGCACGTCGTTCGGCTTGCCGAGGTTCCGGGACGCCCGCTTTCGCGTGCGGTTCCCCTTCGGCACGGTCACGCTGAGCGATCCGGACGTGCCGCTGCGGGTCGAGATCACCGGCTGGAGCCCCTTCGAGCCGGGCGACGCGGACAACGCCAGTCTGCCGGTGGCCGCGCTGGAGTACCGCTTCACCAACCCCACGGCCGCCCCGCTCGACGCCGTGTTTTCCTGGAACGCCAAGAACTTCCTGGCGTTGGGCAACAACGAGAAAGCCGTACGGCCCGCGCCGGGCGGTTTCATCCTCTGGGGCGGACCGGGCAAAGACAAGCCGCATGAGGAAGGCGCGTTGTCCGCGGCCGTCGACGACCCAGCAGTGCAAGTGAATCACGCCTGGTTCCGCGGCGGCTGGTGGGACCCGCTGACGATGGCTTGGAAGGACATCGCCAGCGGCGCGTGCTACCAACGGCCGCCGGTCACCGAAGGCGGACCGTCACCCGGCGCGACGCTGTTCGTGCCCTTCACGTTGGCCCCCGGTGCGACAAAGACGATCGTGCTGCGATTGGCCTGGTACGTCGGCCAGACCTCGTTGCGTTTGGGCAAGGACCCGGAGCCAAAGCCGGACGTGGCGACCGCGCCCGGCACGCATCGCCCTTGGTACGCCGGCCGCTTTGCCGACGTCAACGAAGTGACGGCCTACTGGCGAGACCATTACGGTCAGTTGCGGCAGAACACGCGGCGGTTCAGCGACTGCTTCTACGATTCCACCCTGCCGCCCGAAGTCCTGGAAGCCGTCGCGGCCAATCTGACGATTCTCAAGTCGCCTACCGTCCTGCGGCAGACCGACGGCCGGCTCTGGTCCTGGGAGGGCTGCAGCGACAGCGCCGGCTGCTGCCACGGCTCCTGCACGCACGTGTGGAACTATGCCCAGGCCATTCCGCACTTGTTCCCCGCGCTGGAACGGACGTTGCGCGAGACGGAATTCGGCCCGTCGCAGGACGGCCGCGGGCACCAGACGTTCCGCAGCGCCTTGCCGATCCGGCCGTTGGCCCACGACTTTCACGCCGCGGCGGACGGTCAGTTGGGCGGGATCATGAAGCTCCATCGCGATTGGCGGATCAGCGGCGAAACCGAGTGGCTGCGGCGGCTGTGGCCGCGGGTCAAGAAGAGCTTGGACTATTGCATCGAACTCTGGGACCCCGGCCACGTGGGCTGGCTCGAAGAGCCGCACCACAACACGTACGACATCGAGTTCTGGGGCCCCGACGGGATGTGTACCAGCTTCTACCTGGGCGCCCTGCTGGCCGCCGTGCGGATGGGCACGGCGCTCGGCGACGCGGTGCCGCTGTACGCGGAACTGCTGGAAAAAGGCACGCGCCGCATGGAGCAGGAACTGTTCGACGGCGAGTACTTCATCCAGAAGATCCGCTGGAAAGACCTGCGCGCCAAGAGCCCGGTGGAAATCAAGAGCATGGTCGGGCAGTACTCGCCCGAAGCGGTCGCGATCCTGGAGAAGGAAGGCCCCAAGTACCAATACGGCAACGGCTGCCTGGCCGACGGCGTGCTGGGCGCCTGGCTGGCGCTGGTCTGCGGCGCGGGATCGCCGTTGGACGCGAAGCAGGTAGCCAGCCATCTGCAGGCCGTTCACCGACACAACCTGAAACGCGACCTGACCGCGCACGCCAATCCGCAGCGGCCCAGCTATGCCTGTGGGGACGAAGGCGGCCTGCTGCTGTGTACGTGGCCCAAGGGCGGCGAGCTGTCGCTGCCGTTCGTCTACTCGAACGAAGTCTGGACCGGGATCGAGTACCAGGTGGCCTCGCACCTGATGCTGATGGGACTGGTCGAGCCGGGCTTGGACATCGTCCGCACCTGCCGCGACCGCTACGACGGCCGCATCCGCAACCCGTTCAACGAATACGAGTGCGGCCACTGGTACGCGCGGGCCATGTCCAGTTACGCCCTGCTGCAAGGCATCAGCGGCGCCCGCTACGACGCGGTGGACAAGGTCCTGTACCTGCGTCCCAACCTGGCCGGCGACTTCCGCTGTTTCCTCAGCACCGCGACCGGCTACGGCACCGTCGGCGTGCGGGACGGCAAGCCGTTCCTGGAGGTGAAATCCGGGGCCATTGAAGTCCGCGAGATAAAGGCCGAGATCTGAGCCGGATGTCTCGTGCCCTCTGTAGTGCATCACTTGCCACGCGTCTGGCGATGCTGCATTGCCGCTTGGCTGAGTTCTTCCAAGTCCATTTTCTCCGGCCACAACGTGCGCTGCCATTCGGTG
>CAYUFW010000115.1:0-7597 GCA_964443915.1 uncultured Pirellulaceae bacterium | reverse complement strand
TCGAACGGCTCTCGCTGGATCAGGGCAATGAACCTCTCCGCGTGCACATCGCCCAGTGCGGCGACCAACGCCCGGAGTCCGGCCGTCCTGATCTGAGCGTCCATAATCATCGTGCCAACTCCACAATGAACTGCGTGGGATTCGCCACCACGATGCCCGGAAACCCCTGCATCCTGCGGGCCAACACGTCGTCGGCCGTCAGGATGTAATCCAGCGTCCGCGATCACGATGGCTGTCCACGCACTGCTGGACAAACCTCACGCCTTCTACGCCGTCGGATACGTTCGGATAGATCGTCTTACGGAGTTCGACGTTCTGCCCGCTGGCGTGCCGGACCATGTCGTCAAAGCCGTCGCAGTAGACGTTGGCAAACGCTTCCAACATGCCTTCCGGATGCCCGCCTGGCAGGCGGCAGGCGGCCTGGACCGCACCGCTGTAGGCCGTGCGGCGGTTTCGCTCGTACACCTGCACCGGCTGGCCGTGGCGCCGCACGGTCAGGCGATCCGGCTCCTCTTGACGCCACACCAGCGAAGCCCGGCTGCCGTCCACCTCCAGCGTCAGATCGTTCAAGCGGCCGTGCGTGACCTGGCTGACGGAGATCGTGGCCAATGCGCCGCCGGCGCAGCGCAGCACGGCGTGTCCGTAGTCGTCCAGCGGCCGCGCGGGGTGGATGTTGGCCAGGGTCGCGGAGATTTCCAGCGGCGTCAGGTCTGTCGTGAACCGCAACAGGTGGAACGCGTGCGTGCCGATGTCGGCCATCGCCCCCGAGGGGCCGGCCTTGGCCGGGTCCGCCTTCCAGGCACCGCGCGCGGGCGGCTGTCCCGGCTGGATTCCCCACAGACCGCCTTGCAGGTAGGTGACGCGAACGGCATGGACTTGGCCCAGTTCGCCGGCCGCGATCATCTCGCGAGCCTGCCGCACCAGTGGGTAACCGGAATAGCCATGCGCGACGACAAACACGGCCCCCGTCTGCTCGACCAAACTAGCCAGCTGCAACGCCTGCTCCGCGTCGATCGTCATGGGCTTTTCGCAGACCACGTGAAAGCCCGCCCGCAAGGCCGCCGCCGCGATTTCGAAGTGCGTGTGATTGGGCGTCGCAATCGTCAGAAAATCCGGCCGCTGGTCGGCGGACAGCCGGCTTTCCGCCTCGATCAGTTCCTGATACGACCCGTAGCCGCGCTGGGCGGCGACTCCGAATTCAAAGGCCGCAAGGCGTGACTTCGCCGGGTCGGACGAAAAGACGCCGGCCACCAACTCCGCGCGCCGATCGAGCGTCGCCGCGATGACGTGAACGCGGCCGATGAAACCGCCGCCGCTGCCTCCGACCAGGGCCATGCGGAGCTTGCGGTTCAGGGGATGATTGATGCTGGAGGTCATGACTTCCACCGGGTGGCCTATTTGTTGAGAAACCCCGCATTCACCCAGTCGGCATGGTCCGAGTGAATGGAACCGTCGGCATCGTTGACGATCAAGTGGAGACGCTCGCAATCGGCTGGCAACGGAACGTCGAAGTGCCAGCGTTCGATCCGTCCGAATTTCAAGACGGGCGAGCGGGCCAGTACCGTTTTGCGCCCGCGGCTTTCTCCGACGACCTGGCACACGACGCTGGTCCGCGGATCCTCGCGCCGGCTCTCGTCCAAACCCGCCACCGCGACGAATCGTTTCCACTCGGATTGCCGGTCGTAGACGACTTCGGCATTGGCGTGCAAGCCGAGCCCGTCCGCGTACACGTCCTTGCCGAGCCGCAGCGGCAGGCCAGCCGCTGATTTGCCCATGCCGATTTGGCCCCAACCCGTGACGGCACTCCTGGGCGTCAGTTTCATCAAGCTCACTTCGGGCAACGGCGGCACGGGACCGATGTCGGCCGACGGCGTCTTGACCGCCACTTCCACCGCGCTGCCACGGCGGCCGTCGAACGTCAGCGGGGCGACCGCGTATCGGTACGTCACGCCCGGCGCCGCCGTGGCATCGGTCAACGCGGCACCGCCCTGCCCGAATGACAGAACCGTGTCGCCTCGCCGCACTTCGTAGAACGGGCCACCGCCTTGCCAAGTCAACACGACGGGCTCAAACGGACCTGCGACTTCCGCTTTCAGGTCCGCGACCGGGGTGGGGGCGGGCTCGGGCTTCGCGCCGGGTTGAAAGTTCACCTGCCAATGCACCTCGCGGCTGGCCGGGGAGCGAATCGTCGCCCGGACGAGCCCCGCTTCCTCCCGCACTGCGACGGTGACTCCCGCTTGGCGGTCTTCGGCCGAGACTTCCGCTCCCGCCAGTTGCCATGTTCCGCCGGACGTGTACGAAGCCACGCGCAGCTCATAATCGTCGCCGCCGACCACGCGACTGACGCCGGACAACTGGCGCGCGTCCCCGTCCCAACGCTCGGCGACCACGTCCACCATGCCCTGGGTGACGTGCCGCGACGTGCTGAGCAGTTGCGGATGGTCGGCCAAAGCTCGCACCGCCAGGACCGCACAGGATTGGGGCGGCAAGGTCACTTGGAGAGCCGTCTCCAAAGGCGGCAGCATCGCCCCGGCCCAGAAATCGAATGCCAAGTACTTGCCACAGGCCGGCAAACCCATCCGCTCCAGAGAACAGTCGAACGCGTGGGCGGCGTCGCCCCAATTGAACAGGCCGATCACGTCTCGCCGCGGCGTCTGCCGGTCGTCGCTCACCAGCCACATCCGCGGCAGCGGCTCGTCCAGCCAATCGACCGGCCGCGCCTGCAATCCATGAGCCGGCAGGACGCGCTGGAGGATGTGGAGCCGCTCAGGAGGCAGACGTTCAAAGTCGTCGCTGCCCAACGTCAACTGGCCGGTCACTCCGGCCCACGAGCAGCTGACGCGCGCCTGCTCGACGCTCAGCGACGTTCTGACGTATACGGGATCCGGATCGTTGTACCAGACCCGGCCGTGCAGAAAGTAGTTCCGCGTCCCGAACGTCGGCCCGGTCAAGACGCCTTGCCAGGAGGCCCCGTTGTCCGGCCCGATCCGCATGGCATCGACCAGTCCGAACGCGCCGCCGTAGCTGCGCATGTTCTGATTGGCGCAACAGCCCAGCAGAAACACATCTCGGCCCGCTGTTTCGCGGACCACCCGCAGGCCATCGCGGTAAGCCTCGATATTCGTCTTGTCCGGATTGTGAAACACCGCGTCGCCGATGCCGTCCTCGCGGTACGCGTCGTTGACGTAGATCTGCGGCACGCCCGCGCCGGTATACAACCCGTCCATCTTCAGGTAGCGGTAGCCCCACTCGTGTACCAGCCGCCGGACGATGCCCCGCAGGTACTCCTGCACAGCCCCTTGTGTCATGTCCAAGCACGTGCCGCCCCAGGGCGTATCGTACGGCGTGCCGTCGGCCCGTTTGACGAACCAGTCCTGATGCGGTTCGAACCAGGGATCGTTGTGCGTGCCCGCAAACGGCATGAACCAGATGCCGGGCACCAGCCCCTTGGCCAGCACTTCGTCCGCCGCCGCTTTCATCCCCGCCGGATACGGGCCGTCGGCACGGTGCGCGGTGAAGTTCTTGTGCGGACCATTCCCCTTGGGATCGCCTTCTTGCCAGCCATGGTCGATCTGCAGCACGGAGAAGCCGAAGGGAGCCAGTTTCTCGGCGGCGAACATGGCGGTGCGAGCCAATTCCTTCTCGTTCGACGCCCCGGCGTGGTACCAAGTGCAGTACCCGCATGGCTGTGCCGGCAACCGGACCTGATGGACCTTGGCTACGGCGTCCGCCCAGGCTTCCAAGCCCAGCCGTACGTCGTCGAACCAGCCGATGGCAAACGTCTCCAGCGTTTGGGTCTGGCCCGGCGCGAGCCGGAGCCGGCCGTAGTCGATCTGGGCATCCAACTGCACCTGGCTGTTCTCGACGCCGGCCAAGACGACGCCACTGCCGCGGTCGGTGGTCAGCCAGCCGGCGACCACGCCGCCGCGCGTCTCGGGATCGGCGACCGTCATCCACATGTAGCTGCCCGGCTTGTCCGTCGGCGGTTTGAGGCCGCCGGTGCCGAGAACCTTGAGCGACTCGGCGGGCTTGCCAAGATCCACCGGAGCCCATAGCGTCCGGACCTGGCGCAAGGTCGCGGGCTCGGTCGCCCCGTTGTGAACGCTGGACCGGATCAGCACGAACGGCAGTTCGCCCGGCAGCAGGATTTCGTCTTGTCCGCCGTCACCGTACTGGACCTGAATGGCCTGGGCTGCGCCGAAGACCTGGTCGGTAACCTCTCCAGTGTGAGCCGTGCCGCCGACTGCACGCAGCTTGCCGCCCACCACGAAGTTCCGGCCGTTGCCACCCTGGGCCAACGAGAGGCCCGCTTGCCAATCCCAACTCACCGACAGGACTCGATTCTCGATTCTCACGGCGTCCTCGGCGTCTGCCCGTCGCGGGCCGCAAGCCAACACGACGGATAGCGTCAAAACCGCTCGAAACAGCCGCTGCTCACAGACTATCTGCATATCTTCGTCCTCGTACCAAGAAGGAAACCTTCGACACATGCGCCGTTGCCCGACAAGTCTGCCCGCGGAACGGATCGGTTTGTATGGACCGCACGCGAACATGGCTGCGCTCAGCCGCTCCAGCGATCCATCAAGGCCAGCAGGGACGCCAGCGGAAGCGCGAATCCAGGCAGGAGTGGTGTCGTATAGGTCTGGCGCTCGGTGACGGCCTTCGTCGTCGTTTTCCCACGCGTGAAGCGGTGGACCGTCAAGAGTCGTGCAAAGCGGTCGATGATCCAGTACTCGCGGATGCCCGCCGAGCGATATTCGTCGCGTTTGATCTGATAGTCCCGGCGACGGCTGCGCCGGCCCTCCGAAACGAACTCGACGGCGATGGTCGGCGTTTCGTCTTCCTGCGGCAGTCTCCCCAACCCCGCCCAGATCGCCCGATCCACGCGCCGCCGATGGGGGCCGATGTGGACGGTCTGTTCCGAAACGGTAAAGTTCAGCGAATCGCCTTGGGGGTGCGATTCCTGGTAGCTGCGCAGCCAGTGTCCCAGTTCTTCGTTCGGATCACGTTCTTTCAGCGAGGGCGGCGGATTCACAATCAGCACTCCGTTCACGAGTTCATAACGCCAGCCTGGTTCGAACTCGGCCGCATCGAACTCCCACGGGCTCAGCGACATCCCGTTGGAGTGCGGCCCCAGTTGCAGGACTTCCATCTCCACTGTGGCCATAAGCGAGGTCTCCCGTCGGATCTGTGGCTTGTTCTTCCAGTCTACCGGCGTTACCGTGACGAGGTCAACGGCGCGGACATCTTCTGAACGATCCGCGTCAATCGGGAACCGGCTCGTTTTTGCTTGCCGCTCACTTGACGCCGGACTTTCATTTCTCGAACGTTGCCTGGCTTTGAGCATAGTCCGCCACCGCCTGCCTGAGCTGTTCGATCTCGCGCTCGAGCCGGGCATAGGCTTCGTCCGCACCGGCGAAGTCGCGATCTCGGCCCATCGTTTCCAGACGCAACGCTGCCGCCACGGCGGAACGGGCGGTGAGGTGCGTAGCCGCACCCTTGATCGTATGGGCCAGCCGCCGCACCTCGGGCATGTTCTGCTGTTCGATCGCCTTGCGCAGGGCCGGCATGAGTTCGCCGGACTCCTCGACAAAAATCGTCATCAATTCCCGCAACAACTCCTCGCTGCCCCCGACCTGTTCCAAGGCGGCGTTCCAGTCCACGGGCGGTTCGGCGGGGACGGATTTCTGTTCGCCGCTCGAAGGAACAGCCTCCTGCCGGCCGCCCGAAGAAACGACGAGGCCTTCGATGACTTCATACAAGCTCGCGCCCCGGATCGGTTTGGACAAGTAGGCATCCATCCCGGAACTCAGGCACCGCTCGCGGTCTTCCTTGAAGGCGCCGGCCGTCATCGCGACGATCGGCAGGTGGCCGCCCGTCGCGCGTTCCTTTTGACGGATTGCCTTGGTCGCCTGGAAACCGTCCATCTCCGGCATCTGCACGTCCATCAGCACGAGATCGAACGCCTCGCGATCGGCCGCATCCACCGCTTCGCGGCCGTTCTTCGCCACCACCACCGTGTGCCCGCGCCGCTCCAGGAACTCGCAAGCCACCCGCTGGTTGACCAGCCCGTCCTCGGCCAACAGGATGCGCAACGAACGCGGGGGGCCAACGACCAGCCCCGGGCCGGTTCCGGCCGGATTGCCCGCTTCTTCCCGCGTGCCCAGGACCCGCGCGATCGCATCGCGCAAATCGGACTGCTTGACCGGTTTGATCAGGTACCGGGCGATGCCCAGTTCCCCGCAGCGAGCCCAATTCTCCGTCTGCCCCGCGGAGGACAACATGATCAAGCTGCAGTCTTGCAGACGCGGCTGCTTCCGAATCCGCTCCGCGAGCATGAAGCCGCCCATGTCGGGCATCAGGACGTCCAAGAGGGCTACGCGGAACGGCGCGCCGCGGACGGCCGCGGCATCCAACAGCGCCAGCGCCGCCGGCCCGCCCTCGGCCAGGCTCGGCTGCATCCCCCAATTCGTGAGCAGGTCTTGGAGAATGCGGCGGTTGGTGCGGTTGTCGTCCACCACCAAAACCGGTACCCCCGCCAGGTTTTCGGGACGAATCCAGGCGTCCCTCGGCGCCCCCTGGGCGATGCCGAAATGGACCGTAAAGTGGAACGCGCTTCCCTTGTCGATCTCGCTCTCGACCCAGATCCGCCCGCCCATCAGCTTGACCAGTTCCTTGGAGATCGTCAGCCCTAGGCCGGTGCCGCCGTAGCGGCGGGTGGTCGAGGTGTCGGCTTGGCTGAACGATTCAAAAATCTGTTGCTGTTTCTCGGCGGGAATGCCGATTCCGGTGTCGCTGACCACGAAGTGCAAATCGACGTGCGATTCTTCCCGCTCTTCCACGATGACCACGACGACGATTTCGCCGTGCTCGGTGAACTTGAGCGCATTGCCCACCAGGTTGATGACGATCTGGCGGAGCCGCCCTGGATCGCCGACAAGCGTGTCCGGCACGTCCGGGGGCACGAGGTAGGTTAGCTCCACTCCCTTTTCGTCCGCCCGCAAACCGAAGGTCAGCATGGCGTCCCCCAGGAGGTCGCGGAGCGAGAATTCGATCGTCTCCAACTCCAGCTTTCCGGCTTCCACCTTGGAGAAGTCGAGAATGTCGTTCAGCAGCCGGAGCAGCGAGTCGGCCGACTGCATGACCATGTTCAGGTACTCGCGCTGCTGGTCCGTGAGCGTGGTCTGCAGGGCCAGTTCGGTCATGCCCATGACGCCGTTCATCGGCGTGCGGATTTCGTGGCTCATGTTGGCCAGGAAATCGCTCTTGGCCCGGTTCGCCTTTTCGGCGGCTTCCTTGGCCACCCGCAGTTCGTCTTCGCTGCGGCGCAACTCGGCGGCCGTCCGCTCCAATTCCGCGTTGGAAAGCGCCAATTCCCGCGCCCGGGCCTCTGCCGCTGCCGTCCGTTCCGCGACGCGCTGTTCCAAGGTCTCGTTCAGCCGTTGCAGCTCGGCAAACCCTTCGGCATTTTCCAGGGCGGCCCCGGCGATGGTGGCGATGAACTCGGCCAGCCGTTCTTCATCCTCGCCGAACAACCCGCTGACGTCGCGGTGGTCCACGTAGAAGCAGCCCGCCAGCCTGCCGCGCACGAAAATCG
>CAYUFW010000114.1:8177-22415 GCA_964443915.1 uncultured Pirellulaceae bacterium | reverse complement strand
CCCCAGGAGCCCAATGCACCTTTGATGCACCCACGACTCGGTTATCCCTCGTCGGGTTGCTCCCCAGCAGAGCCGGACTCCGTTTCACCGAGCAACATCCACCCTAATCCAACGCCTAACCCAATTCAACGCCATTTGGTCACCCATGCCATCCCTCAAAAAACCCTGGGGGGTCTGGGGCCCGACTGGGAACTGCCCATGACCGTACCACACACCCAGAACCACACTAAACTCCCGAGGTCACTGTCTCAAACCCATTGACACATTCCGGACGGATTGGCAATCCGTCCCACTTTGGTTGCGGCCGAAGACCGCGTTGTTCTACGCAGGTCGCTTCGCCTTCGCCTTGGGCTTGCCCGGTGCGCTGGCTTTGCGAATCTCCACCGGCGTGGTGTTGGGCTGCTGGGGGCCCGGCGTGCTGCGGCCCGCGGCGACGTACTTTTCCAGCAAGGCGGTCAGACGCTGCACGATCTCCGGGTGCCGGTCCTGGACGTTGGTCGTCTCGCCGATATCGCTTTGCAGGTTGTACAGTTGCACCGGCGGCAGGCCGCGTTCGGCTGGGCTGCCGGGCCGCGGAGCGCTCCAACCGCCGGATCCGGGGCACAGTTCGAGCTTCCACGGCCCTTGCCGGACCGCGAACGAGCCGTTGATCGAGTGGTGGACGACCGCCTCGCGGAGCGGCTTCTGGGCCGTGCCCAGCAGCGCGGGCAGAATGCTGACGCTGTCCTCGCTGGCGTTGCCCGGAAGCGGAACGGCCAGGATATCGGCGCACGTGGCCAACAAATCGGTGAGGCAGATCAGTTGGTCGCAGCTCGTGCCGGGCCGGACCTTGCCGGGCCAGCGGACCAGGAACGGAATCCGATGGCCGCCGTCGAAGATGTCGGCTTTGTGGCCGCGGAAGCGGTAGCTGGGATGATGGCCGTGCTGGGCCAGCGTCTCGAAATCGGCCTGCGGCGAACAGCCGTTGTCGCTGGTGAAGAAGACCAGCGTGTTGTCCGCCAGAGCCTGCCGGTCCAGCGCCTCCAGCACGCGTCCCACGGTGGCGTCGGTCTGCATGACGAAATCGCCGTAGGCGTTCAGGCCGCTCTTGCCCTGCCACTCGGGGGTCGGCAGCGTCGGCGTGTGCGGCGAGTTGAGCGGCAGATACAGAAAGAACGGCCGGCCCTGCTTGGCCTGCTCGGCGCGTTGCGAGATGTACTCGACGGCTTTCTCCGTCAGTCGCGGCAGCACGTCGATCGCGTCGAAATCCGGCGCCCGCGGCCCGCGCCGCGTGCGGCCCGGCTTGCCGGGCATCATCGCAAAGTCGGCGTCTTCCGTGGGCAGGGCGGTGACGCGATCGTTTTCGATGAACGTGTACGGCACCATGTCCAGCGACGCGCTGATCCCGAAGTAGTAATCGAAACCGACGCTGTTCGGGCCGTTCACGATCGGTTTGGAGAAGTCGACGTTCCGTACTTGCTGGGCGGATTCGATGTTCAGTTCCGCGACGTCGCGGCCCTCGAGTTTGACCCAATCCATGCCCAAGTGCCATTTTCCGACGGCCGCCGTGTGGTAGCCGTGCCGGCGGAGAAACGCGGCGACCGTCAGCCGGTCCGGTTCGATCAGCCGCGGACTGAGGCCGTCCAGCACGCCGTGCTTCAGCCGCGAGCGCCAGCTGTAGCGGCCCGTGATGACGCCGTACCGTGTCGGCGAGCAGACGCTGGAGCCGGAGTGCGCGTCGGTGAACGTCATGCCCGCCGCGGCCAGCCGATCCATGTTCGGCGTGGGAATCTTGCCGTCGGGATTCAGGCACTTGACGTCCCCGTAACCCAGGTCGTCACACAGGATGTACACGATGTTGGGCCGAGCCGCCGCATCGGCGGCCGAAGCCGGCGAGGTCGCCAGCAGCGCGAGACAGGCGGTCAGCAACGGCAGGGTTCCGTAGATCGAGTTCATCGATGCCTCCATGAATTGGGGGTTCCGTGAAGTCCACGGCTCTTCGCGGCAGCCGCGGGATGGCGGCCACAGGGAAAACAACGATCATGCTCGACATCTCGTCGTGACACAAGACCCGCTTGGACGGGGATTCCGACGTCCCCGTTGCTTGCGGGGACGATCCGGACCTATTAAGCTCTATCTTGTCTTCGCCGGCCGTACGATGGCCACGGAAGCGCGAACTTCATGTGGGTACGTCTCGGCCTGACCGGCCGGTCGCGTCAGGTGTCAACGGCGGTTCGCGTTCAGGACAGGGCGACGTCACGTTTCGGCGTGGACATGAAACGGGAACACGGTTTTCGGTCGTTCGAAGCGAAAAGCGGTATCAGACCGTAGGAGGTGCCCATGTCCGTGAATTCATCTTGGATTCGCTGATTGCGAAGGCGGCGGGGGCGATGCGACAGCAGAAGTCATCGTGGAGGGCGAGCGGTCAGATCTGCGCACCGGCGGATGCACCACTGCCGGCTCAGCTGTGAATGCTTGGAGGACAGGCGACTGCTGGCCATATTCACCGATGGCGACTTTGCAGACTGGACCTTCAGCAGCCTTGCGAGTCCGGGCAGTTCGGCAACCGTAACCCTCCTTGCCAGTGGAGGGAATCCAGGTGCTTGTCTCGATGTAACAACCGTTACCGGTGAGACGGCTTGGGTAAAGGCCATAAACCCCGAGACTTCATGGCGGCCCGCGACCGATGGTTCGATTGATACCGTTCAAATGACGATCGATGAGAAGTCTGTGACGGGTTGGGGGGACGGACAGGCCAAGGCAATTCTCGTCGAGCAGAGTGGTCAGTTGTACGGGGCAGTTGTCCCAGGCACCGGAGCCGTGACGTCTTGGCACTCGATACAGTCCGACACGTTTTCCGAGGCATCTTTCCGTGCGGTTACCGAGCCTGACGAGCGACAGTGGGACGACACGCACCATCCCGATTTCTCTGCCGAAGGCGCAGAAATCGCGTTTGGTTTCTTGATTGGCAATCGTATAAGCGACCCGTTCACGCAACTATACGACAACTGGTCTCTGACCGTTTCGACCGCGTCCCCCGGCCAAATCGAGGGGACCGTCTGGGACGACCGCAACGGCAACGGCAGTCGCGATCCGGGCGAGCCGGAACTTGCCGGATGGACGGTGTACGTGGACTACAACGGCAACCAGCAGTGGGATGAAGACATCGAGCCATCTGCCGTCGCCGACAGCGACGGAAGCTACACGCTGTCTCAGGTCCAGCCCGGCGACTGGGACGTGGCTCAACTGCCGCATGCAGGATGGGTGCAGACATCTCCGGTGGCGTCCGCTCCACAGCGGGTGAGCGTTTCCTCCGGCCTAACGGTCGGCGGCGTCGATTTCGGCAATCAAACTTTCGCGTTCATAGTCTCCACGCTCGACGATGAACACGATGGCGACTACAGCGACGGGGACCTGAGCCTTCGCGAGGCGTTGTGGCTGGCCTCCCAGCAGCCGGGCAATGACGTGATTACGTTCAAGGAAACGCTGCGCGGGGGCAAGATTGTCCTGGACGCCGCGCTGGGCGAATTGGCGATCGACAGCAACGTGGACATCCAAGGCCTCGGCGCGGACCAATTGACGGTCGACGCCGCCGGAAACTCGCGGGTGTTGAATACGATGGCCGGGATTACCGCCAAGATCAGCGGACTGACCATCACTGGCGGTCAAGCGGGGACCGCATCTGGAGGGGGCATCAACATCGGCGTTGGAGCCACAGTGACCCTCGCCGGCGCCGTCATCTCGAACAACGCGGCCGACCCCTACGGCGGAGGGCTGTACCTCGACCGTGACTCAACCGCCTTTTGGACGGACGTCACGGTGGCAGACAACACGGCTGGCCAGTTGGGTGGCGGCCTCATGGCCTCTGGAACCGTGGAACTACTACGCTGCGCAGTGTACGGTAACCAAGCCTTCGGGGGCAGTGGTGGCGGGATCTATAATTGGGGGGGCGATCAGTATCCAAGACTCGACCATTTCGGAAAACGTCGCGCCCGTTGGCGGCGGGATCAGTCATCGCTCGCCGACTTCTCCACTCCGGCTCACCAACGTGACGGTCACGGCCAACCGCGCCTCTACGGCCGCCGGCGTGTTATTGGGGATTGAGCCGCTGATTCTTCATAACACAATCGTCGCTGGAAGCTTTGCGGCCGATGGAACCGTCACCAGCGATATCTGGGGCCCCCTTCCCATGGTTGACTCTGAAAGCAGCCACAACTTGATCGGTGTCGACGACGGAAACACGGGCCTGGTCCACGGCAACGGCAACCTGATCGGCACCGTCGCGGCGCCGCTGGACCCGGGGCTTGGCCCGCTAGCCGACAACGGCGGCCCGACGTGGACCCACGCCCTGCTCCCGCACAGCCCGGCCCTCGACGCCGGCAGCAACGCCCGTGCCACGGATGCAGGCTCAACCGCGGACCAGCGAGGCGCTGGTTTTCCGCGTTTTGTCGACGGCAACACCGATGGCGCGGCGACCGTGGACATCGGCGCCTTCGAAGCCAACTTCGCCGCCAACGGCGAGATCCACGGCATCGTATGGAACGATCTGAATGGGGACGGGCTGATCGACGCAAACGAATCCGGCCTGGCCAACCGGACCGTCTTCCTGGACACCGATGGGGACGGGCAGGTCGGTCCGACGGAGTTGTCGACTACGACAGGGACCGACGGCAGCTATCAATTCCTTCACCTCGCGACGCCGAACACCTACACGGTGGCCGAGGTGCTTCCGTCCGGATGGACGCTGACATGGCCGCTACCGGCCCGCACCTACACCGTGCCGCTGTCCGCTGGACAAGTGATCCACGACGCCAAGTTCGGTAATCAGGGGTTGGTGCAGGTCGTGGACATGTCGCCCGAGCCGGGCGCGGTGATTCAGGCCTCCCCCGCGACGATTGTGGTAACGTTCAATGGAGCGATCGACCCTGCCACGGTCACAACTCAGACCGTCCGCTTAGTCGGCAGCGGCGGCGACGGCGTTTTTGGAAACGGCAACGACACGCCCATTGTTCCCGCCGCAGTCATACTGACCCAGCCGATGGAAATCACGCTGGACCTCACTGGGCACGACTTGGTTCCCGATGTTTACCAGGTGACCGTGGTGGGAAATCCGATCGCGACGCGAGGACTGTCCTTCGACGGCACGGACGACTATGTGAGCATTCCCGACTCGAACAGCCTGGACTTGACTCAGCGCGTCACAATTGAGGCGTGGATCAAGTTCGCAGTGGACCCGTCGACGATTAGTGGGCGTTGGCTTTTTGTCGTGGACAAACGCGAGGCGTGGCGCCTATGGTATTCTCCTGCGGGAGACGGCGCTTCCGATGCCGATCAGTTTTTCTTCGATCTGTGGGAATGGCACGGGCCAAACACCAAGGGAATCCAATGGCTTGCCGACACGTGGTATCACTTGGCGGCAACGTACGACGGGAGTGTCGCGAAGATCTACGTGAACGGGGAACTCAACAATCAAGTCTCCGTGACGAAGACGCTTTGGACCTCAAACCTGCCACTGACCATCGGTTCGATTTCCAACGGCACCAGTGATTCCTTTCCGGGCCACATCGACGACGTCCACATTTGGAGTAGCAGCCGGACGCCGGAAGAAATTCGGGCGGACATGGTAGCCCAGTTGACGGGCAACGAGACGAACCTGGTGGGGTGCTGGCAGATGGAAGAAGGCAGCGGTCAGACCCTCCTGGATGTGACTCCGAATCAGAATCACGGTACCCTAGGCCCCTTGCGATGGTCAGCGTGGGCTTGAGGATTCCGGCGCATTCCTCCTCGATGATGATGAGGCTGCGTCCCTCTGCCAGATGGGAGAACGAAAACTCAGCACGCTTGTGGGTCGCAATTCGATGCTGTGAATTTTCCGCGTCCTTCAGCGTTCCGTGATATTCGCAGTCGACGAAAAACTGACACGATGGACAAACCGCATCGGTGGGGCTCAGTCCTACTTGTAGAACCCGCTCGGCTTGGGCGAGATTCTCACAGGTCGCATCATTCAACTGCGGATAGGCGACAGCGATCAGTCGGGCCCGCTGATAGTCGGTCTCCACCTGCTCGCAGATTTTGTGCGATGGGAGAAGCGAGAGCGAAGTTCCTGCTTTCGCGACTGCTGGAGTGTTCGCAGACGACTTGCCGGAGCCGGTGGGGGATGTGTCCACGAACAGGCCCGGATTGCCGACAGAGGAGACGCGATTTCGGAGCATTTCGTCTCGGTACTCGGCAAGGCTTCGGGTCTCACTTCCGGCAATCTGCGATTCCACGAGCCGACGAAAGGCGTCGTCACCGTAGGCGACGACGTAATCGTCCAGTGCCATTTTGCCGGGGATGCCATCCTCACCAACAGGGCCCGTCGGCAGCGTGATAATGATGGGTTTCGCGCCCCGCTCCGACAGCACGCGGAATAGTTCGGATTGTGCCTGCGCCACGAGGGGATTATGACGGGGATCCGTGTCGAACATGATTGGCACTTCTCGCCCCGTCCAGTCGATCTGGTCGAGATCGTCAATCAACAGTCGCTCACCCTGCCCCCGGCCCTTGGAGTCCTTCGGTCGCGGTTTCTGCCACGCCCAGACGCCGGCCAAGGCGATGCAAGGGATTCCCGCCTGACAGCAGCACAGGGCTTTTTTTCCCCCTCGGTGCCGCCGATCCTGGCCCCCGGGGTCCTGATTGCCTCGATGGCTGCGAGCGAGAAGTAAGCACGGTTTCCGATGCCTTGCGGGGCCTCGTACTTGCCAGCGTTCGGCCGCGGATGATCGGGGCGCAGACGGGCATAGCAATTGATTGTGCCGTCAGCCGGTAGCCGACGTTGCGTTGGGTTTGGACTTCGACGGCAAGCCGCCGCAAGAGGCTGCGGATCGTGCTGATGTGCCGCTGAACGGTTTCAGGGGTGACGACGTCCTCCTCGGACCATCCCGCCCGGAGTAGGTCTTGCTGACTCGCGTAGGAGTCCTTGCGGCGGTGCATGTGCGAGAGCAACCGCCACGGGATTTCTTGCCCCGCAAAGTCGGCGGTTTTGCCGTTCCGACTTACGCGGCGGTTATCCTCGTCCAGGCTCAGCCCCAAGTAACCGGCCTTGTGGCCCTTGGCGTCGATTGCAGTCGCCAGCGCTGTCAGGTCGTCAGCATAGCGGCGGGCTACATTGTGCGGGTCCGGCCGATGGTCCGGCGAGATCGTCGGCAACCACATATGGACGGCGAGATGGAAAGCGTAGACGCACCTTGCCTGCTCGTCGGGATGGTGGACGTCCAGGTGGGCGCGTAGTTGGCGGTCCCGTATCGCGCCGGCCTTCGCGGCGAGCAAGAGGCGGTCGCCAGCAAGCAGGGCGTACTCGGTGGCCAGCCGGGCCCTGGCGGGTTTGTCGCCGGCCTGAGCCAGCCGCCGTAATTCCGACAGCGCCTTCTCGATCTGACGTAGCAGGTCCAGTGCGTTCATCGGTCACCCTGCCTTTCTCGCCGTGAACTCAAGCGGAAAACTTGTCACCTGAACCCTGGTTCAAGTAGCCCGCGGCGGGCAGTGCGAGAGAAGTGCCGCGTTTGGCATGGGGCTCGCCAGAGGGTTTTGCATTTCTGCCGGCTGATTCGGGCCGCCGTTTTCCGGCGTGGGAAGGACGGAGACCGTCGCGCCGTTGGGTACGGGGCAGGGTGGACGCCTGGATCGTGGCTGCATCTTGGGGCTCGGGTGACGCGGGAACGTGGCGGAGAGCGTCGATGTTGAGCGGCGGCGCGGACCGTCAGCGCAGGACGCGTGGAGAGTCGCTGAAAGCGTGTCTCCGGCGCGTCGCCAGGGGGCCTCGGCGGCGGTCTGAGTGCGTTCCGGTTGCATCGGCTTAGCCGATATCGAAGCGGCCCTCCGGCGCGGCCACGAACCCCATGTAAGTCATCTCGGCGCCGCAATCGGGACAGGTCGGCGCGTGGGCGACCGGCAACGGCTTGGCGGCGACCAGCAGACGGAGATCACTGCGGTGGGCCCGTACAGGGTTTGCAGGCCGAATACTGGCATCACGAGTGATCGGAGGTTCCCATGACTTTGACCATCGATGTCGATCCCCGTTGCTTTCGACGGTTAGGATGCGTAGACTGATCGGGAAAACAGAACAGTGGTGGCGTCCGTTTCCGGGAGGCATATTGATGGGAGCCAAGTACAGCGCCGTCATTCAGCAGCACGGGGATTGGTGGATCGGATGGATCGAGGAAGTCCCGGGCGTCAATTCGCAGGGCCGGACCCGCGAAGAATTGCTGGAGAACCTGCAGGACGCCTTGGAAGAGGCGTTAGAGATGAATCGGGCTGACGCCCGCGCGGCCGTAGGCGGTGTGTTCGAGGAAGTGAGCATCCCGGCATGAAACGGCGTGAACTGATTGCTCACCTTCAGGATCATGGATGCGTGCTCGTGCGCGAGGGGCGCCGGCACTCATGGTGGGGCAACCCGGTGAATAACCAGCGGTCGGCGGTCCCGCGGCATACCGAAATTCCGGATCCATTGGCACGGAAAATCTGTCGTGACTTGGGCATCCCGGCGCCGTGACGGTCGCCCTACGGGCCGGCCCATAACATCAAGGGGATGCACTGGGCGAAGATCCGCAGCGGGAAACGAATCGAATGGGACGCGGCGAACGTGAAAATCCCCAAATCGCCCGACGCCGAAAAGTATCTGAGCCGGGAATTTCGTCAAGGCTGGACCCTATAGCCGCGCATGCACAAATCGAGACGTCGCAGTTACGAGGCTTGTCTCCCCGTTCCAACCCTGTGAAACCCAATCACGGCCGGCGGGTACGGACGGATGTCCCACTCGCCCAGGGCGGCCAGTAGTCCGAAATCGAACGGGCCGTCCGCTTCGACCACGAACCGGCTCTCGGCGGGCGCCCGCTGGTGCAGGGCGGTGATCAGGCCCACCATGTCCGCTGTCCGGTCGGCGAAGAAGGCCCACGGCGGCGAGCACAGCACCAGCCACGGCTGCTGGGCCATCTCCGTCCAATCGAGACGTTGCCGCGGCCAGAGGAACGCATCTCCGGCATACACGGACGCGCGGTCGGCGACGCCCAGGGACGCGATCGTCCGTTCGATCAGCCGCGCCGTGGGAAAATGCCGTTCGATCAACGTGACGCGGGCCGCTCCGCGGCTGAGCGCCTCCAACCCCAGGGCCCCGGTTCCGGCGAACAAGTCGATGGCGTGCTTGCCTTTGACCGCCGTGGCCAACACGTCGAATACGGCCTCGCGAAGCCGGTCTTTCATGGGCCGGGTCCGCTGATCGCCGCTGTACAGGATCGTCCGGCCGCGCAGCGTGCCGCCAATGATCCTCGGCGGCTTGGCCACGGACCCGGCCTCCTCGGCGTGACGTAACGGCTGACGGCGCGAACCTTTTCGTTGAGTCATCGTATTATGAATCGAGAGGAGGAATCGAAGGATCCCCGTCGCAGACCCATTGGCGCACTTTGCTTCCTGCAGTCAAGGCACCTTTTCACTGCGGCGGACTTTGGTAACCTTTTAGCTTTCCGGGAGTTGCGGCGCCCGGCGAGCGATCGGGCATGCGGCGATGGGCCGGATGCCGTCCCTGGTTTCCGCCCGCCGACGCCGTGAATCCCCGCGTTTTCTGACTGAAGTTGCCACTTGTTGATCTTCCGGAGGTCTGTTCGATGTTGCGACATTGGCTTCGGTTTGTACAGCCCTTGCTCTTCGTTTTTGCGGTGTGCCTGACGGCGGCTGCGATCGCTGCCGACCAGGAAGCCCCCCAACCAGCGGACCCCGCCGAGGCTGCCGCACCCAAACCCGACGCGCCCCCGCCAGCAGCCGAGGCGAAGCCCGCAGCCGCAGCGGCGGAAGCCAAAGAGGCACCGCAACCCAAGCCGGAGGCGAAGGAAGCCTCCAAGCCCGAAGCGGCACCCAAGCCTGCGGGGGCCAGCGAAGCGAAACCGCCCGCGAAACCCGAGGCGGCCAAGGATGCTCCCGCCCCCGCCACGGTGTTTGCCGCCAAGCTCGCCGAATGGAAGGAAGTGCTGAAGGAATTGCGCAAGCTGCGCGCGGACTATAAGACGGCCACGCCGGACCAGACGGCCGAGATTCAGACCAAGTGGAACGAGGCGATCGCCAAGGCCGACGCGATGATCGGTCCGTTGCGCGAAGCTGGCAAGTCCGCCTACCTGGCCGCGCCGAACTCGGACGCTGCGCTGGTCGACTTCCTGGTCAAGATCGTCGCGGACGATGTGAAGCGGGACGACTACGAGCCGGCGGCCGAGGTCGCCAAGGCCCTCCTGGACAACGGTTGCACCAAGGTGGAACTCAGCGATCCGGCCGGCCTCGCGGCCTTCTCCACCAACGACTTTGAATTGGCCGAGAAGGAACTGAAGCGGGCCCAAACTGAAAACAAGCTCAGTGACGCCTCGAAGAAGATCATGGGCGATCTGGCCGACTACAAGAAGTTCTGGCAGACAGAGCAGGAACTCCGCAAAAAAGAGGCGGCGGCCAACGACCTGCCGCGCGTCCGCATCGTCACGTCCAAGGGCGAGATCGTGGCCGAGTTGTTCGAGAACGAGGCCCCCGAAACGGTCGCCAATTTCATCAGCCTGGTCGAGAACAAGTTCTACGACGGCCTGACGTTCCATCGCGTGCTCGCCGGTTTCATGGCCCAGGGCGGCTGCCCGGCGGGCGACGGAACGGGCGGCCCCGGCTACAACATCTACTGCGAATGCTACAAGGACAACCATCGCAAGCACTTCCGGGGCAGCTTGAGCATGGCCCACGCAGGCAAGGACACGGGCGGCTCGCAATTCTTCCTCACCTTCCTGCCCACGCCGTCCCTGAACGGCAAACACACGGTGTTCGGCCGCGTGATCGAAGGCATGGACGTGCTGGCCAAGTTGCAGCGGATCGATCCCGAGGACAAGGGCAGCAAGCCGGACCCGGACAAGATGGTCAAGGTCGAGGTGATCCGCAAACGGGATCACAAGTACGAGCCGCACAAGGTGCAGTAAGCGAAGCAGCGGGGGACCATTCTAGACTGCGGCGATTCTGGACTGCGGCGACTCGTCGCCGCTTTCCTTTTTTGGGGTCGTCCGTCCGGCGGTGGACAAGGAAAAACGAAAGCGGCGGCGAGTCGCCGCACTCCAAGGTGACGAAGGGGTTGAACGGTGCGGACCAATCTGCTGTGGGCGCTTTTGGCGTGGACGGTGTGGTGCGGCGGACAGGCAGACGCCTTGGCGGCGGAGTCGGGTGCGGCGCCGCCAACGTATGCAAGAGTCCGGGCCGAATGGGACGCTGTCAATGCGAAGCTGAACGGCCTGGCCGATCGTTTTCGCACGGCCCAGGCGACGGAGCGCGAAGCTATCCGCGCCCAGTACGCGGAAGGCGTTGCCCAGGCGGACGCCTTGCTGCCGCAGCTGCGCGAGGCCGGCATCGCCGCCTACAAGGCCGCCCCAAACGAGGACCGGGAGCTGCTCGAACTGCTGATCGGGATCGTCGCCAACGACGTGCGCCGCGACCGCTGCGACGGCGCCTTGCCACTGGCGCGGCTGTTGATCGACAGCGGCTGTCCGGAGAAGGCCGTCTTCGGGCCGGCCGGGGTCGCCGCCTATGCGGCCGACGACTTCGACACCGCTCAGCAGTACCTGACGGCAGCCAAAGACGCCAACGTCCTTGATGACGACGGCTCCGTCTGCCTGACCGACGTGGCCTTTGCCAAGAAGCTCTGGGGCAAGGAGCAGCACATCCGCCGACAGGAGGCCGCGGCCAACGACTTGCCCCGCGTGCTCCTGAAAACGACCAAGGGCGACATGATCGTCGAACTGTACGAGAACGAAGCGCCGCAGACGGTCGGCAATTTCGTCTACCTGGTCGAAAGAGGCTTCTACAACGACTTGTCGTTTCATCGCGTCCTGCCCGGCTTCATGGCCCAAGGCGGTTGCCCGCGGGGTGACGGCGGCGGCGGGCCGGGCTACGAGATCTACTGCGAGTGCTACGCCCCCAACCACCGCAATCACTTTCGCGGCACCCTGAGCATGGCCCACGCCGGCCGCGATACCGGCGGCTCGCAATTCTTTCTCACCTTCCGACGAACACCGCACTTGGACGGGCGGCACACGGTGTTTGGCCGTGTCGTGGAAGGATTGGACGTGCTGGCCAAACTCCAACGCATCGACCCGTCGGCCGCCGGCCGCAAGCCCGACCCCGACCGCATCGTCGAGGCTAAAGTGCTGCGGAAACGCGACCACGAATATCAGCCCGTGAAGGTCAAGTGAGCGCGGTCCGGCGCCGGGGAAACCCGAAGCGCCAGCGAGTAGGCACAATTCGTTTTCTTGTGCGCCTTCTGGAGTGCGGCGTCTTGTCGCCGCTTTGGCTCGATGCCGGCGCAACAGCCGCCGCTTTGGGTTCCGGTGCCCTGCTCTGTATCCCGAACCCAATCCGTCGCAATGCTCCCGACCCATGTCAAAAGCGGTGACAAGGCACCGCAGTCCAAGGCTCGCGTGCTGCGGCGATGGGCACGGCGCTGCCAAGATTGACCTGCGTCGCCGGGGACCTTACCATTTTTCCCGTCGCACTTCACGAAGCGAGGGTCCCATGAGCGTCTACCTGCTGGCGACGTTGGATACGAAAGCGGCGGAAGCGGCCTTGGTCCGGGACCGGCTCCGCGCGCTGGGTGTGGACGTGACCGTCGTCGACACCGGCTGCATCGGCGAAGCGGCGTATTCCGGTGACGTCACGCGGGAACAAGTGTTCGCCGCCGCCGGCGCATCGCTGAAATCGCTGCGCCAGCGGCGGGACCGCGGAGCCGCCGTGACTCAGGCGGCGGCCGGGGCAGCCGCGCTGGTCCGGACGGCGTTCGACCAAGGCCGCGTCGACGGCGTGCTGGCCCTGGGCGGCTCGGCCGGCACCACGATCGGCACGTCGGCCATGCGCGCGCTGCCCCTGGGCGTTCCCAAGCTGATGGTCAGCACCTTGGGCTCGGGCCAAGTCCGCCAGTACGTCGGCGACAAGGACATTCTGATGTTCAATTCCGTCGTCGACATCGCCGGGATCAACCGCATCAGCCGCAGCGTCCTGAACAACGCGGCCTCGGCCATGGCGGGAATGGTGCTGGATCGGGCCGCGGATTGTGAGGACGATCGCCCTTTGGTCGCCGCCACGATGTTCGGCGTGACGACGCCGTGCGTCCAGCGGGCGCGGGCCGTCCTGGAGGCGGCCGGCTACGAGGTATTGGTGTTTCACGCCACCGGCAACGGCGGGCAGGCCATGGAGTCACTGATTGCCGAGGGCATCATCGCGGGTGTACTGGATATCACGACCACCGAGCTGGCTGACGAGTTGGTGGGCGGCATCCTGTCCGCCGGTCCGGATCGTCTGACCGCGGCGGCCCGGCGCGGGGTACCGCAAGTGGTGTCGGTAGGCGCGGCCGACATGGTCAACTTCGGCCCGCCCGACACGGTCCCCGAGCGGTTTCGGGAGCGGAAATTCTACCAGCACAATCCGACCGTGACGCTGATGCGGACCACCGTCGAAGAAAACGCGCGGCTGGGCGAGGAGATCGGCCGCAAAGTGGCCGCGTCGCGCGGACCCGCCGCCATCCTCTTGCCGCAACGCGGCGTGTCGGCGATCGACCGCGCGGGCGAAGCGTTCGACGATCCCGCCGCCCGGCGAGCGTTGCTGGATGCCGTGCGCCGCCATTGCGGCCAGATCGAACTGCTGGATCTGGAGCTGCACATCAACGACGCCCAGTTCGCGGAAACGGCGGCGCACAAACTGATCGAACTCATGAAGCGGTAAGGAATGGGAAGGAGAAACAACATGGCTCTGTTTTCGCGTCCATCGATTCTCGAAAGACTGCGTGCCAAGGTGGCGGCGGGAAAGCCGATTGTCGGCGGCGGGGCCGGCACGGGGATCAGTGCCAAGATGTCCGAGGCGG
Organism: uncultured Pirellulaceae bacterium; assembly: GCA_964443915.1. GTDB lineage: Bacteria > Planctomycetota > Planctomycetia > Pirellulales > Pirellulaceae > Anammoximicrobium. The sequence continues at coordinate 8,539 of CAYUFW010000114.1, read as the reverse complement.
GCGGCATCGACTTGCTGGTGATCTACAATTCCGGCCGCTTCAGAATGGCCGGCCGTGGGTCGCTGTCCGGGCTGCTCCCGTACGGCGACGCCAACGCGATCGTGATGGAGATGGCCCGCGAAGTCATTCCCGTGGTCGATCGCACGCCCGTCCTGGCCGGCGTCTGCGGCACGGACCCGTTCCGGCTCATGAAGCTGTTCCTCCGCGACGTGGACGCCGCCGGCTTCTCCGGCGTCCAGAATTTTCCCACGGTCGGCTTGTTCGACGGCAAGATGCGGCAGAACCTGGAAGAGACCGGGATGGGCTTCGGGCTCGAGGTGGACATGATCCGCACGGCCCACGAGATGAACTTGCTGACCACC
>CAYUFW010000114.1:0-8021 GCA_964443915.1 uncultured Pirellulaceae bacterium | reverse complement strand
CTTGACGACCAAGGGCCTGATCGGCGCCGAGACGGCGTTGACGCTGGAGGAATCGGCCCGCAGCGTGCAGGCCATGCACGACGCCGCCAAGCGCGTCAACCGCGACGTGCTGGTGCTCTGCCACGGCGGCCCGATCGCCGAGCCCGCCGACGCTCAGTACATTCTGGACCACACCGAAGGCATCGTCGGCTTTTATGGGGCCAGCAGCATGGAACGTCTGCCGGTGGAACCCGCCATTTCCGGCCGCGTCCGCGAGTTCACGCAGTTGCGTTTCAAGACAGCCTAACGCAACCGCCGACCGCAACCAAAGTGGGACGGATTGGCAATCCGTCCCTGTCTTTCCGGACGAATTGCCAATCTGTCCTACGGTTAGTCGTCGGCAAGGCGGCGCCGGTGCAGGAGTACTTTGCGCACTGGGAACACGTGTCCGACGCCGTGACTGACGAAACGAGCCAAGGGGCCGACCTGCACTATGCTTCCTTCTACCGCGGTGCCCACTGCATCTTTACTACCGCAGTGATGGCCCGCGGGCGGGCGTTGCTCGATCGGTATCCTCTGGGCACGCGAGGCAAATGCGGTATCCGGCGTCTGCGAAACAGTTGCAGACTCTCGTGTCTCGTACTCCGCAACTGGCTTCTCGAAGACCAGCCCTTACGCCCCATTGATCCGCGTCCGGTCATTTCCGTCCCCGCATCACGCGGGCCAGATCGCGTTGGACGTCGGCCTTCTTCATCGCTTCGCGTTTGTCGTGGAGCTGCTTGCCCCGGCACAGGCCGAGCAGGACTTTGGCGACGCCGCGTTCGTTGAAGTACAGTTTCAGCGGCACCAGCGTCAGGCCCTTTTCATGGGCTTGGTCGGCAAATTTGCGGACTTCGCGGCGGTGCAGCAGGAGTTTTCGGGGCCTTTTCGGCTCGTGGTTCCAGATCGTGGCCTGCGGATACTCCGGAATATCACAGCCGATCAGCCAAACCTCCCCTTCGCGGACCCGGCCGAAGGCTTCGTCCAGTGAAATGCGACCTGCACGCAAGCTTTTCACTTCGCTGCCGACCAATGCCAGCCCGCACTCCAACGTATGGAGCACCTCGAATTTGTGCCGCGCCTTGCGGTTTTCCGAGATAAGCCGGGGCTCGGGCTTGCCGGATTTTTGGTTGCTTTGTTGCGTTTTCTTGGCCATTTTTCGGTTCCTGCCACGCCCGTATTGTACTCGGTGGGGGCTTGTCGAACGAGGGACGGGCCCGGCAAGTCAATTTGCGGTTGCAAAACAAATCTCCCACGATACATTTATTGCCTGATAGTGTGTGTTTGTGTCAAAAGTAGGATCCGCTGCAGCTGGCTTTTGCGGCTGGTTGCGGCACGATGGAGGGATTGTGTAGGGACGAGGTCGAGCCATGGCAGGGCTCGTCACGGCCGAGGGAAACACAAGAGCCTATGACGATCACCAGAGAGCGAAAGCAAGAGTTGGTGCGGGATTTCAGGCGCGACGAACGCGATACTGGCTCGCCGGAAGTACAGGTTGCCATTCTGACCACGCGGATTAACGCCCTGACGGAGCACTTGAGGGCGCACAAGAAAGATTACGCCACGCGGCGCGGGCTGCTGGCGATGGTCAGCCGCCGCCGCCGCTTGCTGGACTACCTGCGGCGAGTCGACGCGAAGTGCTACCTCGACATCATCGGACGGCTGGGCATCCGCAAGTAGTGCGCATGGGCCTCACGCGGTCGGATTAAGTTAGCCACCGATCCGCAATGTGCCGCCGTGGGAAGCTCCCGCGGCGTTCTCTCGCGTCGAGGGTGCGGTTTCCCCATTCCGGACGTTCTCCCCTGCGCGCTCGCATTTCTCACCCCTACCGTCCTCCATCGGGTGAACAACAGCAGGGACCAGAAAGTGAAAGTTAGTGTAGAAAAACAGTTTGGAGAGTCTTCGCTCGTCTTAGAAACTGGAGAACTCGCGAAGCAGGCGTCTGCCGCCGTTGTCGCGCGTTACGGTGACACGATGGTCTTGAACGCCGTCACCAGCGAGCCCTTCGATTCCGACCAAGATTTCTTCCCGCTGACGTGCGACTATCGGGAACGCACCGCCGCGGCCGGCAAATTTCCGGGCGGCTTCATCAAGCGGGAAGGCCGCCCGTCGATGAAAGACACCCTGACGTCGCGGCTGATCGACCGCCCCATCCGCCCCCTGTTTCCGGACGGGCTCCGGCAGGAGGTCCAGTGTCAGTGCATCGTGTTTTCCAGCGACCGCCAGCACGACAGCGACGTGGTGGCGATGAACGGCGTGGCGGCGGCGCTGTTCATTTCGCCGCTGCCGATCACGATGCCCGTCGGGGCCGTCCGCGTGGGACGCGTCGATGGCCAGTTCATCCCCTTCCCCGGACGGGACCAGCTGGACAACAGCGACCTGGATCTGATCGTGGCCGGCACCGAGCAGGCCGTGACGATGATCGAGGGGTTCGCTCGTGAAATGCCCGAGGACGACATGCTGGCGGCGATCAACTTCGCCCACGGCGTGATCCGGGAAATCTGCGCCCTGCAGCGCGACTTGTACGACAAGGTGGGCGTGACGAAGGTTCCGTTCGAGGCCCCGCCGCCGGACGCGGTGTACCAGCAGTTGCGGGAGAAGTACTACGACGAATTCCGGGTGGTCAAGCAGACCTCGGGCAAGCAGGCTCGTAGCGAGGCGGTGACGGCCCTCAAGCAACGGGTTCAGTCTGAGATGATCCCGGATCCGGCCGCCGAAGGAGCCATCACTCCGGCGGCGTTCTCGCGGGCCTGGCACGAGCTGGAGTCGCGCATCGTCCGGGACTTGATCCTGGCCGGCACGCGTGCCGACGGCCGCGACCTGAAGACGTTGCGGCAGATCGACTGCAGCGTCGACGTGCTGCCGCGGACGCACGGCTCCGCGTTGTTCCAGCGCGGCGAAACCCAGGCCATGATCACGGTGACGCTCGGAACGCCGCGCGACGAGCAGCGGGTCGAAGAATTGATCGACGAATACTCCAAGAAATTCATGCTCGACTACAACTTCCCGCCTTTTTCCGTGGGCGAGTGCCGGCCGATCCGCGGCCCCGGCCGGCGGGAAATCGGGCACGGGGCGCTGGCCGAACGCAGCATCAAGTCGGTGCTGCCGGATCCGGAGGAGTTCCCCTATACGATCCGCGTCATCTCCGACATCCTGGAATCCAACGGCTCGTCGTCGATGGCTTCCGTCTGCGGTGCCACGCTGGGCCTGATGGCCGCCGGCGTTCCCATCAGCAACCCGGTGGCGGGCATCTCGGTCGGTCTGGTCAAGGAATCCGACGAGCAGTGGGTCTTGTTGACCGACATCATCGGTGACGAGGACCATTTCGGCGACATGGACTTCAAAATCTCCGGCACCCAGAACGGCATTACCGGCATCCAGCTGGACCTGAAGATCGCCGGGATCAGCGAAGAGATCATCCGGGCCACGATGGCCCAGTCGCGCGAGGCGCGGATCGAGATCCTCCGCAAGATGCTGACGACCATCTCGCGCCCCCGCGCCGATTTGTCTCCGTTTGCCCCCCGCCTGATCCGCTTGAAGATCGATCCCGACAAGATCGGCGCCTTGATCGGCCCGGGCGGCAAGAACATCCGCATGATCCAGGAGACGACGGGCACGATCATCGAGGTCGAAGACGACGGCACCGTCATCGTGGCCAGCAACGACGCGGAAGCGTCCAAGTCGGCGGTGGCGCAGATCGAGGCCTGCACGGCGACGGTCCAGATCGGCCGGATCTACGACGGGCGGGTGATCAGCATCAAGGACTTCGGCGCTTTCGTGGAAATCCTGCCGGGCCGCGACGGCCTGTGCCACATCAGCGAACTGTCCGACGGCTTCGTGAGCCGCGTGTCGGACATCTGTGCCATCGGCGACGACATGAAGGTGCTGGTGATCGACATCGACGAGCACGACCGCGTCAAGCTCAGCCGCCGCCGGGCGTTGGAGGAGTTGGGGTTGAAGGACGAATTGGCCCGGCCGGCGGGCGAGGGCGGCGAAGGGCCGGAGCGGGATCGCGAACGCGATCGGGACCGGGACCGCGACCGAGATCGCGACCGGGACCGAGATCATGATCGCGACCGGGACCGCGGGCGGTCGCGGCGGTCCGGGGGCGGCCGGCCGCGGCGCTAACCCGGCTTGCGACGTAACCAGGTAGGTTGGGTCTCCGACCCGACCCGGTCGGGACGGAGGCCCAACCTACCGGGATGCGCGCGCCCATCCGATAGACGGAGACTCTAGCATCGCCGCGTCTTGTTGCAGAACGCGTCACGGCCCTGTCCGAACCGGAGTTGCGCTGAGCCTATGGTTTTTCAAGAACGGTTCTCGCTCGCCACCCACGGTCATCGCGACTTGCACGACATCACGGAGCAAGTCGCCGCGATCGTGCGGCGGAGCGGCTTGCGCACCGGCCTGGTGCAGGTCTTCAACGTCGGCAGCACCGCCGCCGTCGGCGCTATCGAGTTCGAACCCGGATTGCAGGAGGACCTGCCGGAACTGCTGGATCGGTTGATCCCGCCCAGCCGCAGTTACGGCCACGAGCAGGCTTGGCACGACGGCAACGGCCATTCGCACCTGCAAGCGACGCTGCTCGGCCCCTCCATCACCGTTCCGCTGGCCGAAGGCCGCCTGGTGCTGGGCACCTGGCAGCAGCTGTTCCACATCGAGTGCGACATCAAACCGCGGCGGCGCGAGATCGTCGTGACGGTCCTCGGACAGTAGTTCCGGCGGCGGCGTCATCAGGCACGAGTCGAGAAACAAGTGGCGTAAGCTTCCAGCTTGCGATGCTATGTTCTTCCGCAAGCTGGAAGCTTACGCCACGGAGACCCCGGACAGGTATCTCTTATCTCTCGAACGATGCGAACGTCCCGGTCAATCTCGTTTGGCCGGGATGTCGAAATCGCCCCGGGGATCGCGCAAGACGCTGTGGATGTGGCAGGCGGGATTGCCGGCCGCGTCCGACTGGGTATTCACGAATTCGATCAGAAGCGTGGGGCCCTGAATCCGGTAGTAGTGACCGATGCCGGGCCGGTCGGCGCCGGCCCAGGCAAAATACACTTTGTCCCAGCCGGCTTCGTCGATCGCGTTCAGGCGGGCCGATGCCAGGTCCGACGGCAGATTGCCCAGGTAGGTGGCGATCAACTGCTTGAGCAGCTTTTGCTGCGTCTCGTTCATCCCGGTCAGCGAGAGTCCTTCCGGTGCATACGCGGGCGGCTGCGGCTGGCCGGCCCCGCGGATATCGCGCGGAGCCTTGGCGTCCAGGACCACGACCTTCCGCTGCTCCGCGGACAGGGATTCCAGCAACTGGAACGCGAGCAGCTCTTCGTCGGCCAGCACGCGCGTGCCCTGGCCCACGCGGCCGGGCATGCCTTCGAGAACCACGTTGGGATTGGCGGCAAAGAACATGGGCGTCGCCGCGATCACGCGGCCGCCGTCGACCAACAAGTTCAGGGACAGATGGTGCCCTTCGATGCTCAGCCCCCAGCGGCCCACCTCGCTGGGCTCGCCGAACAACGTGAAGTAGTAGCGGTCCGGATCGCGGATGGCCGTGCCGCCGCGGACTTTCTCCAACTGGCCAATCGTTTCTTCCAGGGCCATGACCTTCACGGCCTTGTCGTAACCGGTCTGGCTCAGCACGCTTCGCAGCAGGGCCAACGCGGCTTGCCGCTGGGCGTCGTTCATGTGTTTGATCTGCAAGCCCTTCCGCTGGGCCTTGGGGATGACATGCCAATCGACGCGCTGCGGTGAACCGGCTGGCAACACGGTGATCGCCTTCTGGTCCGCCGACAGCGTCGCCACGAAGGCTTTCGCACGCTGGATCACGCTGATGCCCGTCGGCGACTCCTGCAGGAAAGACCAGCCGGTCGCGACTGATAGCATTGCTGCTACGGCGACGAGATATGTCAAGTTCCGTCTCATGCGGGAAAGCCTCCTTGATGTGCGTACCTGAATCCAGGCTGAAGGATAACCAATCCTGGATATGGGTGGCTATAGGGAGTACCCAAGATTGGCACGTTTCTGTTAAGGTGGGGACGGTTGCCACGTGCAACGTGTCCGGGCGAGAGCAAGAACCATCGCAGCGCGGCCCTGTTGCCGCGGGAAAGAAGGGGGACCCACCATGCACCTGACGCGACGAGATTTCCTGACGGCTTCGGCGGCGGCTTGGGCAACGGGACGGTACGCGGCCGGCGGCTTGCGGGCCGCGGACGAGACGCTGCCTCCGGTACGGGCCATCACGCGAGGCCCCAAGTTCCATTGGTTCGCCTACTACGACAAACTCCAGTTCGATCCCACCAACCGCTATGCCTTGGGCATGGAGGTCGAATTCGAGCACCGCTCGCCGACGGCTGAGGATGTTGTCAAGATCGGGATGGTCGATCTGGCGGATGGCGATCGCTGGATCGAATTAGGCCAATCGACGGCCTGGTGTTGGCAGCAAGGATGTATGCTGCAGTGGCGGCCCGGCTCGGCGGATGAGATTCTGTTCAACGATCGCCAGGGCGACCGCTACGTGTGCCAGATCCTGAACGTCCAGACCCGCGCCAAGCGGACGGTGCCGCACCCGATCTACGCCGTCAGCCCCGACGGCCGCTGGGCCGTGGCCACAGACTTGCGCCGCTTGGCGGACACGCGGCCGGGCTACGGCTACAACGGCATCCCCGATCCCAACCAGGAGGTGCTGGCCCCCAAGGACGCCGGCATTTGGCGAGTGGACCTGGACACCGGGCGGCAGGACTTATTGATCAGTCTGGCCGACGCCGCCAAGATCCCGTTTCCCGGCCGCGATCTGAGCCAGGCCAAGCACTGGTTCAACCACCTGCTGGTCAATCCCGACGGCACGCGGTTCGAGTTCCTGCACCGTTTCAAGGAGCCGGGCGCCCGCTCGCACGTCACTCGGATGTTCACCGCCGCCCCGGACGGATCCGACGTGCGGGTCATCGACACCAACGGCGTGACGTCGCATTTCATCTGGCGCGATCCGCAGCACATCCTGGCTTGGTCCAAGCAGGCGAAGCCGGGGTTCTACGTGTTCGAGGACAAGCAGGGCGGAAAGGTCGAACTCGTGGGGCCGGGCATGCCCACCGGCGACGGGCACTGCAACTACTTGCCGGGCAACCAGTGGGTGCTGTGCGACAGCTATCCCGACCGCAATCGCAACCAGAACCCGTACTTGTACCACATAGCCAGCGACCGCGTGGTGCCGCTGGGACACTTCCACTTGCCGAAGGAGTACACGGGCGAATGGCGTTGCGACCTGCATCCGCGGTTCAGCCGCGACGGTCGCAGTGTGACGATCGACTCGCCGCACCAGGGCGGACGTCAGATCTACCTGATCGACATCGGCGGGATCGTGGGCTAGCCGTGATCGGAGAGCCGTGGGAATCGCAGAAACGCGGCCTTTGGTTCGCGGGAGAGCCGTCTTATGATCACCCGGAGATCCTCTTGATGTTGAAAAACGATCGAGGGAACAAGAACATGGGCACCAACAAGACTTCCACCGACACCCGCCCAGAACTCCGCTTGGGGATGCTTGGCTGCGGTTTCATGGGCAAGTGTCATACCAACGCCTACCGCAAGATCCCGTACATCTATCCGGCCGCGGGCGTCAAGCCGCGGCTGCTGATCCTGTGCGACCAGAAGGCCGATCTGGTCCAGCGTGAAGCCGTTCGTTACGGCTACGACGAGTGCTGCACGGACTGGCACGACGTGGTTGCGGATCCGCGCGTCGACGTGTTCGACAACTGTGGACCGGACCCGGTCCACGTCGAGCCCAGCATCGCGGCCTTGGAGCACGGCAAGCACGTGATCTGCGAGAAGCCGATGGCCGTGCGCGTGGAAGATGCTCGGCGGATGCGCGACGCGGCGGCTGCGGCGCGGGGCAAGGCGATGTGTACGTTCAACTACCGCTTCATGCCCGCTGTCCGCCTGGCCAAAGACCTGGTCGCTGACGGCAAACTAGTGCCGTTTCCAGTTTCTAACTTCCCTTCTTGACGACTGTAAGTGCTAGC
>CAYUFW010000113.1:0-22415 GCA_964443915.1 uncultured Pirellulaceae bacterium | reverse complement strand
AGGGCTGTGGCCGCGTGTTTTCACCGCGGTCGTCAAATCATCGCTTCTGTGGGCAATTGGAATGCTCGCAGATGCTGGCGGCCGTCAACATGAACCAGACCGGCAACACGGGCACCCTCGTCGCCGAGATCAATCATCGGCCGGCGGACATCGTGCTGGACAACACGGAGGTGAAGGAGAACCGGCCGGGAGACGTGATCGGGAATCTGACGGTGGTGGACGAAGACGCCGATGACACGCACACGGTCTTTGTGGCGGACAGCCGCTTCGAGGTGACGGACGGAAAGCTAAAGCTAAAGTCGGGCGTGAGTCTCGACGAAGTGGTAGACGCGGGGCTGGGCGTCGAGGTGACGGCCACGGATGACGGCGGCCTGAGCCTGACGTGGACCCTGACGCTGACCGTGCTGAAGAACGATTTCCCCTGGAGTCCCGTGCTGCCCCGCGACGTGGACGGCAACGGGATGGTGCAGGCGGTGGACGTGTTGATCGTGATCAACGAGATCAACGCGCGGGGCATCCGCCCGCTGCCGGTGCCGCCCCCGGCGATTCCCGCGTTCTGCTTCGACGCGGCGCCCAATAACGTCATCGAGGCAGCCGACGTCCTGGCGGTGATCAATCACATCAACTCGCACTCGGCGGCCGCCGACGAAGCGGAGTCCGCGGCGGACGCATTACTGGCCGCGGCCGAGAGCTGCCGCTGGCCCGTAGGGCCGAGGGAACGCGTCGGAGATGAGACCGTGGGATCGCAGCCGAACCTCGGCCCGCTCAAGTCTCCGCGACGTTCCGATCCGGTCCCGGCAACGACAATGCCAGCCCGTCCCGGCCGCAGTGCGGAATTCCACGCGGCGGCGCGGTCTGAATCGGCTTCGGACGATGCGCTCACGAGCCTTGCGCTCGACGACGTTCTGGCAGACATTGCGGAAGACGTCTTTGCCGCCACGTGGGCGCGCTGTACGTCAGGCTTTCCAGCCTGAGCGACGAGGCTGGCAAGCGTGACGTACGCCTGGGTCGCGTCCGGCAGTCCGCACTCTGCAGTCGGTTGCCGGACGCTTACACCTTTGTACTACGATTGCCCGATTTTTTGTTTTCCTGCGCGAATTTTGAACAGGAGGTAACGGAGGCAACAGAGAAAGAGCCGCCACTCCGTTCCCTCTGTTTCCTCCTGTTCAATGATTTGAATCCGTTCGGTTGCGCCCGAAGGCCGCGTTGGTTCACTGCCGATCCTCTCCGTCAGCCCGCCAGCTCGGCAACCACTTTGTCGAAGGACGCGACGCATTGGGCGATTTCCGGGACGGAGTTGTCTCAGTTGTGTTCGTACTCGATCGAGAACACAACCTGGATGCCTGGCCGGTGGATCTCGGCCAGCACGGCTTTGACGAGCCGGGAGAATGCCTCATCGCCGCCTCCCGTTTTCCGCACAGCCTGTCGTGCCCCATTGCACCAATCGTTTCGAGGCCGGACAGGCGCGGACGGAAAAACGGCCCGTAGCGGGCACGTCGCAACCGCAATATAATGAAACCACTTGCGGCGACCGCCACAACAGCGGCTGGCGGAGCCGCCACGCCCCAACAGCCAAGGAGATGTCCAAATGCGTGACCGTCAGCGAACCTGGGCGATTGTGACCACGATCCTGTGCGCCTGCTGGACCGGATTGACCTGGGCGGCCGAGGCGGCGAAACCGGCGGAAAGCCCGCAAGCGGATGCTCCCGCCGCGACGGCCTCGTCCAAGGACGATGAGGCTTCGGGGATCGTGCGGGTGACGAAAGACTACGACTTGTGGATCGATCCCAAGCGGAAGATGGTCATCTTGGACGGCCGCGTCTGTCTGCGGGAAGGGCAGTTGGAGATGTTCGCCTGCCCCAAGGGAACCAAGGAGCACGAATCGATCGTGTCGGTGAACTGCAAAGCTCAATTCGTCCACGCGGCCTTGATGGCGGTCGGAGCGCAACCCGGAAAGCCCGTCAGCTTTGACCCGGTGTATCGTCCCGCCAGCGGAACGGTGGTGGAGGTGTACGTGCTGTGGCAAGACGCCGCCGGCAACAAGAACCGAGTGCGGGCCCAGGAATGGGTCAAGGAATTGAAGACCGAGAAAGCCATGGCACACCCTTGGGTCTTTACCGGCAGCGGCTTCTGGACCGACGACTCGACCGGCGAGCGGTTCTACCAGGCCGACGGAGGCGATTTTATCTGCGTCTCGAATTTCCCGACGGCCATGCTCGACCTGCCCATCCAGAGCACCCAAGCCAACGAAAGCCTGCTGTTCGCCGCCTTTACGGAACGCATCCCGCCGCTGGACACCAAAGTCCGGCTGGTGCTGATTCCGCAATTGGACAAGAAGAAGGAAGCGGGAAAGACGAAGAAGCCGGCACCGGCGAAGCAGGCGACCGTGCCGTGACGCGAGCACCGTTTGAGAAACAAGTGGCGTAAGCTTCCAGCTTGCGATGCCACTATGTTCCGCAAGCTGGAAGCTTACGCCACGGAAAGACCGGACAGTTGTTTCTGGAACGGTGCTGAGGTGGGCCAAGTCTTGGCGAGCCACCAACCATTCCCGGACACCACGCAGAGCATGGCACCGACCGCCGTTGCCACGGCGAAAGGGCATCAGACCTTGTCCAATGCTGCTCGCAGTTCACGGAGTAGCGTGTCCACGTCGGCGGCTGTGTTGTATCCGTGAATGGCGATGCGCAGGCGGCCGGCGTGGGACATGAGGTGGATGTTCCGCTGGTGCAAATACTGATGAATCGCGGCAGCTTGAGGATGGCGGAAAGCGAGAATTCCCGCGATCGGCCCGCTCGGCGGTGTCAACATCTCGATCGGGAGCCGTTGCAGTTCGCGGCGGGATTCCTCGACCAGTGGCTGGGCCGCGGCGTGGATTTGTGCGACACCGATCCCGCGCAGGTACTCCAAGGCCGCGCGGATGGCATAGATGGCCGCGAAATTCGGCATCCCCACGGCGAAACTGGGCGCTCCCGGTTGGCTGACTGCGCGTTCGAATCGGTCGGCCCCGAAAGCGTCGTGCAGGTGGAACCAGCCGCCGGCCGGAACGGTCCAGCGATCGGCGAGCCGTTGCGGCACACCGACCAGGCCCCCGCCGTGCGTCGCCAGAATCCACTTGTGGCTGCTGCTGACGATCAGATCGACGTCGGCCAGGTCCAGCGGCATACGGCCCAAGGCTTGCGTCACGTCCACCGCGAGCAGGGCGGGTGAGTGCCGGCGGACGGCCGCGATCGTCTCGGCCAGCGGCAACACGAAGCCGTTGTAGAAGCTGACCAACGAGGTTGTCACCAAGCGGGTCTGGGGCGACAGCAAGGGGATCAGGTCTTCCACGCGCAGTGCCCCGCCCACGGCTCGCCACACCCGCACCGTGGCTCGACAACTGGGCTGTAGCCAGGGCGTGACTCCGGCGGGGAAGTCGAGATCGTTGACAACGACCTCGTCACCCGGCTGCAACTGCAGCGCCAGGGCCGCCAAGTTGTAAGCTTCGGAAGAGCACGAGCAAATGGCTACCTCGCCAGCCGTCAATCCGTAGAATTCGGCCGCGAGCGCCTTCGCCGCGTCCAACTGCCGGAAATGCGGCTCGCGGCCGTCCATGCCGGCCTGTTTGTCGGCGTAGTATTGCTGCAGCGCCTCGCGCACGCACAGCGGGGGGATGCCCTCCGCAGCCGTGTTCAGGTAAGTCATGCCTTCGAGTGAGGGGAAATCCCGATTCCGCGTTTCTGCCGTCAACATGGTCGTCTTCCGTCGCTTCCGGGAGCTAGCGGATCCGGGCCTTGATTCGCCCTCCGGTGTTCCGGGTCGGACAAGGACACTCGCCGCCGCAGCCAGTATATCAGCACGTCAGCGCCGGGGGGAGATCTGCTGCGTCGGAGGGTTCTCGCATTGCGGCGGGGCTGTCCGTTCGGACGTCGGCCAAAGCCAGACGCAGACGCGGCCTGTTGGACGCCACGTGTGCCAACGGAGCGGGGCGGCGGGGTGCCACGCGCGAGTTGCAGACGTTGGCGGAGCAGGACGCGGCGACGGCGCGACACGGCTGACCCGCAGGAGGCGGAGCCGTCTGGGTGTCGTCATCCGTGGGGAGATCACCGGTCAGGACCACCTCGTCCCTGGCCGCCACCTCGGCGCGAACCACGCGCACGTCGCCGGGTGCTTCAATCCCCACCCGCACTGTGTTACCTTTTATCTTCACGACGGTGATCGTGATGTTTTCGCCGATGTGGATTTTTTCCTGCAGCTTGCGAGTCAAGACGAGCATGGCACACTCCTTTGCATCAAGTTGTCGAGGCTGGCATCCGTATCTGCAGGCCCGAACGAGGTCGCGCAAGGTCGCGCCGGAACGTCTCAAGCGGCACGACAAGCGACCGAACTTCCGGCAGTCGTTTCGATTGCCTGTTCCGGCCTGCGTGTCGTGTCAAGATCAACGCAGACGATGTGCCAAACGGTCTTGATCGTCGCCGCCATCGCCGCAACATGCGATCGCTAAAGGAGTTCCGGCTTTCGCACAAAACTGGCTTCCGCGTTCGCTCGCAACGGGACTTGAAATTCTTTCCAAGGCTGATCTGGTTCTTTCCAAAAAATGTCTCTCTCCCGTCATTTTCTCGATGTTTCCGAACCTGCCCTGTTGTCAGCGGCAGATTTCTTGATCGAGCGCTATCAGCGTGGCCGTGCAGCCGACATGCGGCACGCAATTGTCGTCCTGCCAGGGCGGCGAGCGGCGCGACGGCTGTTGGAGATTCTGGTCGAGCAGGCGGAACGCAACGGGCTGCTGCTGTCCCCGCCGACGCTGGAAACCGTGGGCCGATTGCCGGAGCACCTGTATCGCGCCAAACGCCCTTTTGCCAGCGACCAGACGCAGCAACTGGCGTGGGCGCGAGTGCTGCGAGACGCGGACCGCAACCGACTGCTCCGCGTCGTGGCGGCACCGAGCGCAACGGACGATCTCGTCGGCTGGCTCGACCTGGCACAATTGGTCTGGCAGCTCCACACCGAACTGGCAGCGGACGGTCTGGATTTTCGCGACGTGGCCGAACGCGGCCAGGAACTGGAGACGTTCGCCGAGGCGGAGCGGTGGGCCACGCTGCGCCAGCTGCAGACCGCGTATCTCGCCGCCCTGGATTCGCTGAACTTGTGGGACGTCCAGACCGCGCGGTTGGTGGCGATCCAGCGGCACGAGTGCCAGACGGATCGAGATGTGATTGTCCTGGGCGCCGTGGACATGACGCTCACGCTCCGGCAGATGCTCGCGCAGGTCGCCGGGCGGGTGACGGTGCTGGTACACGCGCCTCCGGCCTGGGCCGATCGGTTCGATGACGATGGCTGCCTGCTGCCGGAGGCTTGGGCGACGGCCCGCATTCCCCTGGACGCCGATCAGCTGCGATTGGCAGACGGCCCTGCGGAAACGGCCGATATGCTGGCGCGGTGCCTGGCCGAGTTCGACGGCCGGTACCGGGCCGACGAGATCACGATCGGATTGGCCGACGAGAAGATCACGCCGTATGTTCTGCGGCAGATGAAGGAATGCGGGATCGCCGCGCGATCTGCGGTCGGCACGGCCAGTTCGGAAACCGCGCCGTTGCGGCTTCTGTCGGCCGTAGAAGCCTACTTGCGGGCCGGCCGATACGCCGAATTCGCCGCGCTCGTGCGTCATCCGGACATGTCCGCCTGGGTCGAGCGCGGCCAGGTTCCGGCCAACTGGCTGGAGCGTCTGGATGACTACTACAGCCGCCATCTGCAGGCGCGGCTGAGCGGCGACTGGCTCGGCGACGACGCGGGGGCCCGGACTGTGCGGCAGGTGTACCAGCGAGTCGAGCGACTGCTGGAGCCGTTTCGCGGTTCCAGCCGGCCCTGGGATCAGTGGAATGAACCCGTGCGGCAACTGCTGCTGCAGGTGTACGGCGAACGAGCGTGGGACCGCGAGCAGGAGACGGATCGAGTCTACTTGGAGGCCTTCGGACAGATCAACGACGCGCTGCCGTTGCCCGGAACCAAGATCCCCGCGGCGCTGATGCCGGCGGTCGACGCGGCGACGGCGATCCAGTTGACCCTGCGGCAGCTGCAAGCGGCCACGGTTTCTTCGCGGTTTGACCCGGAGGCAATCGAGTTGCTGGGGTGGCTGGAACTGCCGTTGGACGATGCTCCGGCGCTGGTCGTGTGCAGCTTCAACGAGGGCCACGTCCCGTCCTCGGTCAACGCCGATGCCTTTCTGCCCAACGCGCTCCGCAGCCGTTTGGGGCTGCAGGACAATGCTCGCCGGTATGCGCGCGACGCTTACGCGCTGAGCGTGCTGTTGGCCAGCCGCCAGCGACTGGACTTGATTGTGGCCCGGCACGACAGCCAAGGCGACCCGTTGACCCCCAGCCGGTTGCTGTTCGCCACCGATCGGGAGCAGATCGCACGGCGGGCGGTGCGTTTCTTTTCGGCACCGCCGCCGCGACACGAATTGCCGCCGCTGGCGGGTCGCTTGACGCCGGGCGGAGCGGAATCGGGGTTTGTCGTGCCGCCCCCGCAGCCGCTGGCGGAGCCGATCCGCGAGTTGCCGGTGACGGCCTTTCGGGAGTACCTGGCCTGTCCGTATCGTTTCTACTTGCGCCGCGTCTTGAAGCTGCAGACCAGCAGCGATGCCGCCGAGGAATTGGACGGCGGGCTGTTCGGTTCACTGGTGCATGATGTCTTGCGACAGTTCGGCGCCGGTCCGTGCCGGGATTCGACGGACGCGGCGGAGATCCGCCAATATCTGCGCGAGCTGTTGGAGCGTGGGACGGTCAACCAATTCGGACGGCACGTGTTGGCGTCGGTGCAAGTTCAAGTGGAGCAGTTGCGGCTGCGGCTGGACGCGTTTGCGGAGAAGCAGGCGGAGCGGGCGGCGGCCGGCTGGACGATTGAAAGCACGGAGGGCCAGGAGCGGGAGCACACCGACGCGGTCTTGGACGTCGACGGCGAGCCGATGGTCCTCCGCGGCCGCATCGACCGCATCGACGTGCATCGCGAGACGAACCAGCGGGCGATCCTGGATTACAAGTCCTCGGACACGGCGAAGACGCCGGAGAAGGCCCACCAGCGAAACGGAGAGTGGGTCGACTTGCAGTTGCCCCTGTACCGGCACCTGGCCCGCAGCCAGGGCATCGAAGGGCCGGTCCAGCTGGGCTACGTGCTGTTGCCGAAAGACGTCGAGAAGACCGAGTTTTGCACAGCCCAGTGGACCGAAGCGGACTTGGCGGCTGCCGATGAAGTCGCGCGCCAAGTCGTCAGAGGCATTCGGGCGAAACACTTCTGGCCGCCGGCCGATCCGCCGCCCGATTTCTCGGAGGAGTTCGCGGCGATCTGCCAGGACAAAGTGTTCGAGAGAACGCTCACGGAGAAATCACCGGCAAGATGATGTGCGACGGATGGTCCGCGTCGTGATGCACCGTGTTGACGGCCACCACTTGCCGGCGGTTGTTGTTCAGCAGTTCGCCCGTGTTCGGGTTCACGTCGAAACGCGGGAAATTGCTGCTGGACACGTCCACGCGAATGCGGTGACCTTTCTTGAAGATGTTCGACGTGGGATACAGCTTGATCGTGATCGGGTAGATCTTCCCCGGTGCGACGAGCGTCTCCTTCTGCAGCGAATCGCGGAACCGCAGCCGCTGGATCCCGTCGCCGATGTTCAGATCGAATCCGCCGGGCCAGCTGGGGCTGGGGGGATAGACGTCGATCAGTTTGGCCGTGAAATCGGTGTCGGCGGCCGAGGTCGAGACCCACAGCCGCACGGCCAACTCGCCGGTCACCTCGATGTCCGCGGGCAACGGCTCGGTCTGGAAGACCAGCACGTCGTTGCGCGCCGACAGTGGCAGCGGTTCCTGGCCGTTCCAGATGTGTGGCCCACCCCGCTGGTCCCAGGCCCCTTGCAGCATGATGTCGTTGTTCGAGGAGATGTTCCCGCCGATGGTGGGCACCGGACGCCGCGGGTCGAACTGCAGACTCGTGCTGCCGGCATCGCCCGGCGGCGGCTGATCGCGTAGCGAGCCATTGGGCCACAGATAGTAGTTGGCCGCGCGGGCGCGAGCCAGCGGCCATTCCTGCTCGTACCGCCAGAAACCGCCGTGTACCAACATCCAGTTCGCGTCTTTCGAGCCGTCGCCCGAACCCATCACAAAGATCCGTACCTTGGTCCGGAACGGATCGGCCTTACCGACGCTGTTGTCGATGCCCTTCAGCCAGTGGTCGTACCATTCGCGCCGCCAAGCCAGCGGATCGGGGATGGCCGCCGCCGCACCGAAACTGACGTGGCCGTGCGACGACCGCCCCTGCGCGCCGTGAATCCAGGGGCCCATAATCAGATACACGGGGCCGCGGATCGCCTTGGTCAGGGCCACGAAATTCGCCGTCGTGTTGCTGGCCCAGGAATCGTACCAGCCGCCGACCAGGTACACGGGGATGTCCTTGTACTCCTGCGCGTGATCGATGATGTTGTTCTGCCGCCAGAAGTCGTCGTTGATCCCGTGCCCCATCGCCTCGACCAGCCACTGCTCGTAAGCCGGGGCCAGTTTCAGCGGCGTCGTGCCGGCCCGCAACGGCAGGTTCAGCAGGTAGTGTTTCCGCTGGTCCGCCATCTCGCGCAGCGCCTCCGCCGTCCCCGCATCCCGCTGGTACTGGCTGCCGCGCCCGGCGTTGAGCATGATCCAGTTCCAGAACCGCAACTCGAAGGCGCCGCCGTTTCGCATACTCGCGTAGCCCAGGTTGGACATCGCGTCGACGGGGATCACCGTGGTCAGATGGGGGCTGCCGGACATCGCCAGCGCGTGCTGCGTGCCGCCGATGTACGACGTGCCGATCGTGCCGACCTTGCCATCGGACCAGCTTTGTTTGGCGATCCACTCGACCGTGTCATAGCCGTCCGGCCCGTCGTCCAGCAGCATGTGCCACGTGCCCTCGGAATCGTACCGCCCTCGTGTGTCCTGAAACACGACGGCGTAACCGTGGCGGGCAAAGTAGTGCGCATCCGAATGGCCTTTCTCCGCCGACCCTTTGCTGTACGGGCTGCGCATCAGGATCGTCGGCCGGCGCTCGGCCAGCGGCTGGCCGTCCTGGGCGGGCAGATACACGTCGGCCGCCAGACGCACGCCGTCCCGCATCGGCACCATGACGTTGTGCTGCCGCGAGACTTCATACGGCCCAGTTTCGGCCGCGAAGAGGGTCGACACCAACAGCCAGGACAAGCAAACAAACGAAGCAAGCGATCGAACGGGGCGAACGAACATCGGCAGTACCTCCGGTGAATGAGCCAAGCAGGCCGGAACAAGTCAAAAGTAGGCCGGAACAAGTCCGCGCAGTTCCGGCAGATCCGCCATGGTTTTCACGATTGGCGATGCCGGAACTGCGCGGACTTGTTCCGGCCTACCTGTGCCTACGTGCGGCCGCCGTTACAGCCCGAACGCCTTCTGCATTTGCTGGCGGACCAGCGTCAGCCGTTCCAGCCCGCCGCCGCCCACTTCGGCCGTGGCCCAACCGGCGAAGCCGATGTCGTCCAGCGCCTTGCGGACCTGCTCCCAGGGCAAGTCGCCCTCGGTGATGTCGGTGAACTTGTTCTCCGCCCGGCTGAAGCCCTTCACATCCAGTTTGACGCACCGGTAGCCGAACGCGCGGATCCAGTCGCCGGGCTGGCCGTATTTCCAGTGGTTGCCGATGTCGTAGTACATGCCGACCCAGGGGCTGTTGAAGCTGTCGATGAACTTGACGAACTTCTCGGCCGTCTGTTCCGGCGGTGCGTTGTGGTCGTAGAACATCTGGTTCCACACGTTTTCCACCAGGATCGGCTGGCCGAGCGCCGCCGCCAGCGGAATGAGTTGCTTGATTTCCTGCCGGCAGCGTTCCGCGATCACATCCGCCGGGCCGTCGTCGCCGCGTCCGACGACGATCAGCACGCCGCTGCCGCCGGCGGCGTGCGACACGCGCAAGCAATGCTCGATGTTGGCCCGGCCGCGGGCCCGTTCTTCGTCCTTGGCGCTGGTCAACCGCTGGGCCCAATGCGCGTGATTGATCGCGTTGTGGACGAACACCCCCGATTCCCGCACGGCGTCGCGGGCTTGCTCCGGCGTGCACTCGCCGGCCAGATCCAGGTCCACGCCGTCGAAGCCCGCCTGGGCGGCGAGGCTCAACCGTTCCGCCAACGACAGCTTCTTGCCGTCAACCTCCTTGGCGATCATCCCCAGCTTGCACGACAGCAGGATGCGTTTGCCCGCCGGCGGCGTCACGACCGGCGCGGCGGCGTCCGCAGCGGCGAGCATGCCCGTGCGGATCGCGGCCGGCACGGCCACCGAAGCCGCCCCGGCCGCCAAGAAACTGCGACGAGTCAGTGAGTTGTGTCGGTCGTGCATGAGTTTCCTCCCCGTTGAAGAACGTGTTTGTTTGCAGGTTGCCTTTCAAAGCGACAAACGGTCAGATCGTTTTTTACCGCGGCCGGCCGGGAACTGCTACAGGGGCAGCCGACAAAACCGGCCAAGGATCAGAATCGAATCGCGACTGGGCGGTCTGTCCGGGTCGGCCCCATGTGGCCGCCAGACGCTCGAAGCCCTAAAATCGTCCCAGCCGAAAAGGCATCCGATGATTCCGATGGTAGAACTGGATTCGAGAAACGAGGACCAGCCAATGTTCCAGCGATTCACATTGACCTTCATCACAATGATTTGGGCCGCGGCCGCCGGCGCCGTGGACTTGTACGTCGCACCCAACGGCAACGACGCCTGGTCGGGGCGGCTGGCGGAAGCGAACCCCGCTGGCACCGACGGGCCGTTCGCCACGCTCGCGCGGGCTCAGGCCGAGGCCCGCCGGTTGAAGGCGGCCGACGCGGTGACGGTGCTGGTCCGCGGCGGGACCTACTTCCTGCAGCAACCGCTGGTGCTCCAGCCGCAGGATTCGGGCTCGCGCGAGCGGCCGGTGGTGTATGCGGCTTATCCCGGCGAGCGGCCGGTTTTCAGCGGCGGACGGCGGATTGCGGGCTGGCAGAAGCGAACAGGAAACCTATGGCAGGTCGAATTGCCGGAGGTGCGTTCCGGGGCCTGGTACTTCCGCCAGCTGTTCGTCGGCGGCCAGCGCCGCCAACGGGCCCGCTCGCCCAACACCGGCTACCACCGCATCGAGGCGCTGATTCCCGGTCCGCCGATCCCCAATGCCAAGCCCGTCGCCCGGGACAAGTTCGTTTTCGCTCCCGGCGACCTCCAGCCCTGGGACCAACTGAACGACGTGAACGTGGTGCTCATGCACTCGTGGGAGACCTCGATCCATCCGCTCAAGTCCGTGGACACGGCGTCGAACACGGTCCAGTTCGCCGCGCCGATGAAGGAATGGTGGAGCATCGGCTACTGGGAAGACGCTCAGCGTTACTACGTCGAGAACGCCTTCGAACTGCTGGACCAGCCGGGCGAATGGTACTTGAACCGCGCCACAGGCGTGCTCAGTTACTGGCCCTTGCCAGGCGAGCAAATGGAGACGATCGAGGTGATCGCGCCCGTGCTGCCCGAACTGCTGCGGCTGGCCGGCAATGCGGACGAAGGCCAGTTCGTGGAACACGTGACGTTGCGCGGCTTGGCGTTTCAGCACGCCGACTGGGTGCTCGCGCCGCAAGGCAACAGCAGCACGCAGGCGGCGGTCGAAGTGCCCGCCGCGGTGATGGCCGACGGGGCCGGGAACTGTGCGATCGAAGGCTGCGAAGTGGCGCACGTCGGCACGTACGGCAT
Source organism: uncultured Pirellulaceae bacterium (assembly GCA_964443915.1). Lineage (GTDB taxonomy): Bacteria > Planctomycetota > Planctomycetia > Pirellulales > Pirellulaceae > Anammoximicrobium. Next base: position 10,704 of record CAYUFW010000113.1, on the reverse strand, counting down.
CTGGTTCCGCCGCGGCTGCAAGGACTGCCGCATCCAGCAGAACCGCCTCCGCGACCTGGGCGCCGGCGGCGTCCGGGTCGGGGAAGCGAAGATGGCGGCGACGGACGCGGCCGAATCGAGCCGCATCCTGGTGGACAACAATCACATCTTCGACGGCGGGCACGTGTATGCGGCCGGCGTCGGCGTCTGGGTGGCGCAGAGCAGCGAGAACCAGATTTCCCACAACGACATCCACGACCTGCTGTACTCCGGCATCAGCATCGGGTGGAACTGGGGCTTGGAACCCAACCGCACGCACCACAACGTGGTCGAATTCAACCACGTTCACGACCTCGTCCACGGCGTGCTCAGCGACGCGGGACTGATCTACTGCCTGGGCGTGTCGCCCGGCAGCGTCATCCGCCACAACGTCTTTCACGACCTCTGGCCCTACTCGGCACCGCCGCTGGGCTGGGGCATCTACCTGGACGCCCAATGCGGAAGCTACACGGTGGAGAACAATCTGGTCTACAACACGCTCAGCGGCGGGCTGATGTTCAACAACGGCGGCCACCAGCACGTGATTCAGAACAACATCTTCGCCCTTTTCGCCAACCACGCGCTCTGGCCGTACAGCGAAAAACGTCCCAGCACGTTTCGGCGCAACATTGTGTATCTCACCCAGGGCCAGTTGTTGATCCCTCACGGGGAACGCTCGTTGAACGAGCGGTTGGCGGCCAAGGAACCGCTGGGCACATGGGACGAAAACGTGTACTGGCACTCGGAGGGCGGCGACCGGCTCCGCTTCTACCGCCGCTCGTTGGCCGAGTGGCAGGCTCTGGGACTGGACCGTAACTCGCGCATCGCCGATCCGCGTTTCGTCGATGTGGGGGCCCATGACTTCGCTCTGCAACCCGATTCGCCTGTCCTGGAACTGGGGTTCCAGCCGCTGGACATCAGCCGCGTGGGGCTGTACGGCGATCCCGCCTGGGCCGGCGAAGCGTGTCACGCGAATTGCCCGCGGCGTCCGCTTCCGCCGCCTCCCCCGCCCCCGCCGCCGTTGACCTTGGACGACGACTTCGAGAAAACGCCGGTCGGCGCTGCACCGGCGCGCGCCCGTGTCAGCGGCGAGACGAACGGGGCGTCGATCCGTATCAGCGACCAGCGCGCCGCCTCGGGCAAGCAGAGCCTCAAGGTCACCGACGCAAAGGATGCGCGACCTGTCTGGGAACCGCACTTCTACTACGAACCTCATCTGCGGGAAGGCGTCATCCGCCACAGCTTTGACGTTTGGTTCGACCGCAACGCCCAGTTCTTCACCGAGTGGCGGGACACCGCCGACTACCCGCAGAACGTCGGACCCAGTGTCGGTTTCGACGGCAGCGGCCGGATCAGCGTCGCCGGCAAAGTGCTGACCCAGACGTCGGGGGAAACCTGGTTGCACGTCGAGATCGAAGCGACCCTCGGCAAAGACGCACCGCGCACGTTTCGGCTAACGCTCCAAGCAGCGGGCGGCGAGCGGCAGACCTTCCGCGATTTGCCGATCTCGGGAAGCGACTTCCGCGAACTGCACTGGCTCGGTTTCAGCAGCACCGCCGCGGCGGACACGGCGTTCTACCTGGACAACGTGAGATTCTCGCCCGTCACGACAAGCGACAGGTGAATCGGACGACACGCCGAGCGGGCTCTGCGGCCGTTCCCGCGCCGGTCAGCGAGGTTTCTTCATGCAGCAGTTCTTGAACATCTTGCCGCTGCCGCAGGGACAGCGGCGGGTGGGGTCGGACTTGCCGGAAAGCTTGAGCAATGCGGCCCGCTGCTTGCGGGGGACACGAGCCATCTGCGGCTGGCGAAGGGGAGCACTCGGCGTATCCAAATACCGCGTATGGTCCGTCACACCCTGTCGCAGGCAATCTCGGATTAGGGGGGCCGGGTCGAAGTTCGCGGGTCCGCCATCCCAAATACGCTTCCAGCCGTCGCAAAACGAAGCCAGCTTTTCTTTCGGAAGCCAACCCAGGGCAATGGCCGCTCCGCCGGTCGCGGCGAAGTCCTCGAACAACAGCAGCCGCGACAAGAACACGACACCCGGCTTGGCCGTTTCCGAAAGTCCCATATCCACCAAGAGATACTGCTCGTCGGTCGCCATGTCGGTCACGGCCAGCCCGACGCCCGGTTCGGCCGCATCCACGCGGAACAGCGAATAGATCGCGTTCTGCATGGCGCGCAGGCAGGCCGCCTCGTCGGTCTCGGCCACCGGCGGATGATCGCAGCAGTACTGCTCCACGGTGGTGCGGCCGTTCCGGCGCACGTGATACAGACAGTAGTCCATCAAGACGGCCATGTCGCTCTCGTTGGCGAACATGAGCGTGTCGCCTTGCATGATTCCCAGCTTCCGCCCGCCCTCGTGGACAGCGTCTCGCGCCAGTCGCTGGACCATCGCGCTGTTCAGATTCTTGGACACGGCGCGCAGCCGCTGATACCGTGCGACCAACTCCTGGGGAGAAATCGGGACGACGGACGTGCCTCGCTGACGGATCAGATCGGCAACGGACATGGCTTGCACTCCTTGCACGGGGTTCCTCGAAGCAGGCATGAAACGGATCGTTCCGAACGCATCGCGGTCAGAGCGAATTGGGTAAGTAGTTTAGCGAACCGTCCGCTGGGCGCTAAGGGCGGGACTTGGTTCGCAGGTCCAGGCAAACCAGGCGGTCGTTGCCACGGACGTACAACAGGCCGTGGGACAGGATCGGCGCCGCCCAACAGGGATAGGACAGCAACGGTTCGCCGACTTCGGATCGGATCGCGCCTTCTTCGACGGCCGCCACCAGCTCAAATCGATTGGGATTCGCCTTGAAAACGAGCAACTGTCCGAACTCGCCGAGGCTGATGAAATGGCCGTCCGCGTACAGCAGCGATGTGCGCGTGGTCCGCTCCACGGTCCACATCACTTTGCCGGTCTTCCATTCCACGCACCGCAGATCCGCATTCTGGATGTGCCGGCCGCTGCTCCCGTACAGATAGCCCTCGTGATGGATGGGCGTGTTCCAGTGGGTCTGCATGGCCTTGTCGCGGCTGCGGGGCTCGTCGCGCCAGACGACGTCGTAGCCGCCCGGACGAACCTTCAAGAGCGAACTGCCGGGACCGTAGGTTTCGGAGATGAACACCTCGTCGCCCGCCACGACCGGCACACTGGCATTGACGCTTTCCAGCAACTTCGCCCGCCAAGGGTAGTGGAAGTCGACCTTGCCCGTTGCCGGCTCGAAGCCCACCAACCCGCCGCGGGCAAACGCAAAGCACCAGCGGCGGCCGACGATCGTGGCCAGTTGGAGCGAGGCGCAGCTGGCCAATTCATCGGTAATCGCATACACCACCTCGCCCGTCCCTTTGTCGAACGCGACGATGCCGCTGCCATTGCCGACGACCTCGTCCAGTTGGCCCAGCGGCATGCTCTGGGACGCGGCCGGGCTGCCGCCGACCATCACGATCAATAACCGGCCCTCGACCACCGGATTGCTGGCGACGCCGAAGAAGTTCTGTACCACGCCAAATTTCTTCCGCGTGTCGACCCGCCATAGCGGCTTGCCGTCGGCGGTGCTCAGGCACTGCAGCATCCCGTCCGCGCCGAACAGGTAGACGCGGTCGCCGTCCACCAGCGGCGAGCATCGCGGTCCGCCGTTGTAGCCGTACATGTCGGAGTAGTCGGTCGGCGATTCAAACCTCCAGACTTCGTTGCCCGTCAGCGCGTCCGCGCAGGTCAGCCGGGCGTTGTCTCCGAACCGGTCGAACTGGTACAGCCGGCCGCGGCGGATGCTGCAGATTCCGTAGCTCGCCCCCAGTTTTTTCTCCCAGACGACTCGCGGGCCAGACGCGGGCCAATTAAGGAAAAGGCCCCGTTCCGTGGACTTGCTGTCGCCGGTCGGGCCGAGAAACGCCGGCCAGTCGCTGCCCGGTGCCGGCCGGGGAAGTTCCTCAGACGGACCCGTGCGGCCGGAGGGATTGCTCGGGTCCTGCGCAGGCGCCGGTGGGGCCGAACCGCCAAGCGCCAGCCACAAAAGGATAACCGACCTTCCCAGCCGAGCCCATCCGTGTCGGTCGTGCATCGACGATGTCTCCTGGCGGCGATGCGTTCCGCGGAACGTCGTTGGAGCATAGGCGCAACCCCCCCGGCCGGCCCCATGACCGGTAACCGCGACGGTTCCTCACGGAGGGGTTCCGGCGTGCCGCCTACGCATTCGCGTCGGCACCCAACTTGGCGATCAGACCGCGCACGCACTGCTCCGTCGTTTTCAACCGGGCGGTGAAATCGGCCACTCGCGAGTGGTGGATTTCTTCTTTCAATTCGCCCAGGCGATCTTGAAGGAGCGACAGCAGGAATTCCCGTTCGATGTCCGTCAGTTCCAGGTTCATAGCGCTGCCCTTTCTATGGACGAGAACCGGTTGCACCTTGTCGAGGCCGACAAACCAACTTACCTTGTACGGCACGCAGCCGCAGAACGCTGCCGCTGAGGAGTGCCTCTATCCCCTTACTATGACGCCTTCGTGGCTGGAATACAAGCCGATGCCTGAGCCAACTCCCTGGGAAGAAGCCCGTCGCCGAATTCAAGCCGCCTACGACCCCGGCCTGCTGCGCGACGCCGGACACCGGCTCGCCGAACTCCTGGCCCAGTACCTGACGGCGGCCGAGTCCGGCGAAGGCCAGGTGCTCCCTTGGCACCTGCCGCCGGACAACGTGGAACACGCCTGCCAGATGATCGCGTCCGGCCCCGGCGCGGCGGCCCCCGCTGAATCGCTGCGGGAGCGTTTCGCCGAATTGGTGACGGAGATGCTCCGCCGTGGCAACCGCCTGCACCATCCCCGCTACATCGGGCATCAGGTGCCGGCCCCGGTGCCGATCGCCGGTCTGTTCGACGCCGTCGGTTCGGTGACCAACCAGTGCATGGCCATCTACGAGATGGGGCCGTGGGCGACGGCTGCGGAGTGGGCCATGGTGCGGGAACTGGGCCGCGCGATCGGCTGGCCGCCGGGCCAGTTCTCCGGACTGGTCACGCACGGCGGTTCCTTGGCGAACTTCACGGCCTTGCTAACCGCGCGGAACGTCGCCCTGGGCGATGTCTGGCAGCGCGGCATCTCCCGCGGCGGGCCGCCGCCCGTGATGGTCGTTCACGCCGACGCCCATTACTGCGTTTCCCGCTCCGCCGGCATGTTGGGGCTGGGCACGGACCACGTGCTGCGAGTCCCGCTGGATGCTCGCCGCCGCATGGATCCGAACCAACTGGACGAGATGCTTCAAGCGTTGCGGGCGGCCGGACAGCCCGTCGTGGCCGCGGTCGCCTGCTCCTGCTCCACGCCCATCGGCGCGTTCGACCCCCTGCCCGACATCGCCGACGTGTGCCGCCGGCACGAGGTCTGGCTGCACGTGGACGCCGCCCACGGCGGGGCCGCCTGTCTCAGCGCGCGGCACCGGCAGCTCGTCGCGGGTCTGGATCGGGCCGACAGCCTCATCTGGGACGCGCACAAGATGCTGTTCATGCCCGCGCTGTGCGCGTTCGTGTTCTATCGGGACAAATCGCACCGCTTCGAGACGTTCCGGCAATCCGCGCCCTACCTGTTCGACCCCACGGCGCCCGGCCTGGCCGAATACGACAGCGGCCTGCGGGCCGTCGAGTGTACCAAGCGCGCCGCCGCCTTCGGCCTGTGGGGCGTGTGGGCGCTGTTCGGACCGGAGTTGTTCGCGGACCTGGTGGACGTGACGTTCGAACTCGGACAACTGCTGTACCTGAAACTCCAGGCGGCCCCCGATTTCGAGCCCGTCCACCAACCGCAGTGCAACATCGTCGTTTTTCGCCACGTGCCCGAAGCGCTCCGCGACGCGACGCCCGAGCGGCTCGGCCGGTTCCAGATGGACCTTCGCCGACGGCTGATCGAGTCCGGCGAGTTCTACATCGTTTCGACGAACATCGAGCGAGTCGGCGCGTTGCGCGTGACGATCATCAACCCGTTGACCACGCCGGATCATCTGGATCAACTCTTGGACGCGCTCCGCGACCACGGTCGCCGGCTGTTGGCCGAAGCTTGACGCGGGCATCCTGCCATGACTTCGAAGTGTCCAACCTCGCGGTCGAACGCGGCACCTGTAACACGGAGGGGTCCCGGAGTTCGGCCGGTGGTCGAACGCAGCGACACCACCGGCCAGGGCGGCTCCAAACGTTTTCCGCACGCCGGAGGCACGCCACAGGAATAACCTCCGGCGCGTGCCCGTCGCCAAGTGTGGTCCGAATTCGCGGCACCGCGGCGCATCCAGCGGTGCTTGAAAACTCGCCGCGATCTGGATCCAGAACCGATCCTATGATGAACCAGTCTACCTGCGGAGCCTGCGGATATAATTCTGGTCATCTGGGCAGAGTCGATCCAATGGTACCACGACGACGCCTCCATCCTCACGGTCGATCTTCACTTGGCCGCTGGAAAAGGAACGGAATCTTGCGTTCACTCTGAACCGTGCCGAATTCTGTGAACACGGCGTCTGTGCCGGCCAGTCGCTCTCGCGGTTGCGGCTCTCGTGGGATCGTTCCGTTGGCCATTGCCCAAGGCCGCCGTTCCGGTCATATCGGTGCCGACGTAGTTGCCCGTAACGACGTTGTCATGGGCATTCTCGCCCCAGATGTACACCCCGTTCGTTCCGTTCCCGGAAACCACATTGCGGGCTTCCGGCGTGTCTCCACCGACCGTGTTGTCGTACCCGCGGACCACGATACCACTGAAGAAATTGGAAATCGGCAGCGTGCCGGTCAGGTCCGATCCCACAAGGTTGCCTTGCACGGTATTGTGCGACGCAGTGGCCTCCAAGCAGATTCCGTCGCCGCCATTTCCAGACACGAGATTGCCGGAACCGGCGAACGCGCCGCCCACGACGTTGTCATCCCCGAAAACACGGACGCCCTGACGGCCATTGCCCAAGCCCGCTCTGCCGTTGACGTCGGTGCCAATGGCATTCCCCTGAACACGGTTGTTTCGGCTGTCCGTGATCCTGACCCCGTCGCCGCTGTTGCCTGAAATCACATTCCGCATTTCCGGGATAGAGCCGCCGATTGCGTTGTCGGAACCGCCCTGGATGGATACACCGTTGATCGAGTTCGGCACAGCCACCGCGCCGCTGAAATCGGTGCCGATGAAATTCCCCGCGATCGTGTTGTTCCCGGTTATGGCGTCCGCAAGACGTTCTGCCGCCCCAGCATCGAATTCGAGAATGGCGTTATCTGCGCCGCGAGCGGAGTCGTTCCAAGTGCCGATGCGACCTCGGGGGGTTGCGAAGTAGTTGATGTGTACCCAGTCTTCGTTGCCGGAATTGTTCGGTTCCCCGGCATCCCAGCCTGTGTAACTGACCGGTTCTCCGGACGTCCAAATGAATGTCCCTTCGCTTGCCTCATCGGTCAACCCGATCCAAAACGTGGAGGCAGCGTCGTCCCCGTCCAAGATGTGGCTATGGATGAAGTCCTGCTCAGCCGGACTGGTGATGCTGGCCAGGTGCCCGCTCAATTCAACGGCAAGTGTCTCGGCATCGAACCACGAGATCCCGCGAAGGGTAACGTAGAGATGACCGTTGCCTCCATCGGCCGTTTGCCATTCATGCATGGGCCCAAAGAAACTGCTGTGAATGGCGATTCCATTCTCTGCGTTGCCCGAGATCACGTTTCCCGCGATCCGATTGGAGCGTGCGCCGTCGCCGAGCCAAATGCCGCTCCGAGAATTCCCGAGCCCCTGGACGCCGGCCGCATCCACGCCGACGTAGTTGTCCTCCACCAGGTTGCCATCGCCGCGCAGCACAATCCCGTGGCCCATTGGAAGTCCCCGGCTGGGCTCAGGCCCAGGACAAAACCGTCGCGAATGCCGGACGTATACGGGCTCGCGAGCTGATGAACGCCGTCGTCGGAAGGATCGAAATCCACGGTGGCCTGGAAGTACCCGCCCACCAGCACATTGTCGAAGGCGTCGATCGCCACACCCAGTCCCGCGTCAAAGGCATAGCTGCCCAGCGTGGCCACCCAAGCGTAGTTCAGGGACGAATCGAGCTTGAGTACGAATGCGTCGTAGCTATCGTTGTTGCCGCGGCGCAAGACGGTCGCCGCCGGGTCGGGATCGAAATCGGCTTCGTTAGAGGATGGCTTGCCGCAGGCTGCCCTCGCCGCTGTCGTTGACAGCCGTCTGGTTCGGCAGGCTGCGCGGAAACTGGAGGGGCGTCCCCGCGGCGCGAAAGACGAAGAAGATCTCGCCCAAAGCGCGATCCGCAGCTTTTTCGGCGGGCTGCAAGAAGGCCGGTTCGACGCGTTGGACGATCCGCAAAGCTTGGAACGGTTCTGATGAAAATGGTGGCCCACAAGGCGGTCGACTGGTTGCGTGCCGAAGGGGCGGAAAAACGCGGTGGCGGCAAGGTTCGCGGTGATTCGGGATTTCCCCGCTCCACCGCGACGGACGACAGCGACGGCAGCATCCAGATTCTCGGCGATTCGCCCACGCCGTCGGCCTGCGCTGCTGCCGAGGAATGGTGGCAGCACCTGTTCGACTTGCTGACCGACGAGGACTGCCGGCGGATCGTCCGCGAGAAGTTGGACGGGGCCACGAACCGGGAAATCGCTCAACGGCTCGGCTGCTCGCTCCGCATGGTCGAACGCCGCCTGCAGTTGGTCCGGAAGATCTGGGAGCATGTCCATGAGTGATGGAGTTCCTGCGCCCGACGACTCCCTGCCCGTGGACGCCCTGCAGCGCATCGACGCCATCGCCTGCGAGTTCGAGCGGGAGTGGGCTCAAGGCCGCCCGCCGCAAATCGAAGACTACGTGCCGCGGGTCCCGGAAACGGAAAGCCCGCGCCTGCTATGGGAGCTGCTCCTGGTCGAGTTGGAATATCGGAATAGGGAGCCGGTGCCGCCCGCCGTCGAAGCGTATCAAGCTCGTTTTCCGGCCTTGGCCGACCTCGTCACGGCGGCTTGGAATCGGGTGCAAGCCGCCGCGGGTGCGACCGCTGAGGAGAGTTCCAGCTCCAGCGCTTCCAGCCTGATCACCCAGTTGCGGGCTCGTGATCCGGACGCTTGGCGGCGGTTGACAAGGATCTACGGCCCCTCCGTCTACGGTTGGGCGCGGCGGGCCGGGCTGCAGCACGGCGATGCTTCCGATCTGGCCCAGGAAGTGTTCCAAGCCGTGGCACAGCACATCGACGCTTTTCGCCGCGAGCGTCGCGAGTCGTTTCCAGCCTGGCTATGGACGATCGCACGCAACAAGCTGAACGACTGGAACCGCCGGCGCGCCGTGGAACCGGTCGCCCGGGGCGGAACGAGCTTCCAACTGCAGCTCGAACAGCTGGCAGCACCCCCGTCAGCGGCCGACACGTCGGCGGAGACCAAGGCGCTGGCTCGGCGGGCGCTGAGCCTACTGCAGAGCGATTTCGAGGAGGTGACTTGGCAGGCCTTCTGGCGGACGGCCGTCGATCATCAACCAGCCTCCGCCGTGGCAGCCGAATTGGGCATCAGCGTCAGCTCGGTCTACACCGCCAAGAGCCGCGTGCTCAGCCGCTTGCGTGAGGAACTGATCGAGTAATTTGGAGTGCCGTGCCTTGTCACCGCTCACTTGGGCACCCGATGGCCAGACATTTGCAGTTGGAGATGAGTCAAGCGTCATCGGCTGGTACAGACCATTGCTCGCCGAGCCGCTGGGAACGATTACTGGATCGGCCGTGCCCGGGAGCGGTCTCTCCGACTGTGGTATTAAATGGTCGCAATCGTGTCGTCGTCCGGTCGCGGGCGACCCGGGGTTATGTTCCGCCAGTTGCACGATCGTGTCCGCAGGCCAGTTCGCCCGCTCACGTGATGGCCCAGAACGGACTACCGTCACCGGGCACGGAATCGTCGATATGTTCACCATGAAAGACCGAGCCGGAATGGCGACGGGGGCAGCGGCGGCCCACCGGAATTCGATGTACATCATGGCGAGGATATCGAATGTCAGTTCATCACGGAGATCAACCAAATGTCGCGAAAAGACCGACGATAGCCCTGCGCGTGGACGGTTGGCCTGTTACTGCCCGTATTCGCCACGTCGTGGTCCCAGGGCGCTCAGTACTACGTATCTCCCAGCGGTACGAACGACGGCGATGGCCGGGCGACGCTCGACGAGGGCATGTTCGCCGTCCAGGAGCAGGCGGACAAGAGCTTCGTCGTGCGTTTGCACAATTGGGAGAACGCCGCGCCGCGGGAGGTCTTCGCGGTGGACGGGACCCTAGTCGACGTGGCCGGCGCGTTCAACGTCTTCGACGGTCTTGTTATTCGTCGCGGACTGGTCGGCATCCACGTGGCCGGCCGGCAAATCCACGTCTACCGGCCCGCAGGGCACGTGCTGGACGTCTCCGGACTGGGCCACAACGCCTTCGGCTGCTTCAACATCGTGCGGAATTGCCTGATCCGCGACATGACGGGGCATGGGCTGACGAGTAACGAATCGCGGTTCAACACGATCGAGGACTGCGTCATTTACAACCCCGGCGTGGGCCAAGGGGACCACGGGATCTACGTTTCCAACGGCGCCGAAAACCTCCTCCTGCGGCGAAACATCTGGTGGCGGACCTCGGGCGGCGCCGTCCACATCTACAGCGGCAGCGGGATCGTCCTGGTCCGCGAGCGTCGCACTGTCACGCCTGGGCTGATCGAATCCGGCGAGTTCTACATCGTTTCGACGAACATC
>CAYUFW010000112.1:394-22424 GCA_964443915.1 uncultured Pirellulaceae bacterium | reverse complement strand
TGCACGATGAACGGCCAGATCGCCGCGGGCGAAATGAACCGCTACCGTTTTTCGGCGACAAAGGGCCAGCGTTTGGTCATCGCTGCCATGGCCCGGGAGTTGATCCCCTACGTCCCCGACGGCGTTCCCGGTTGGCTCCAGGCCGTACTCCGGCTCCACGACGCCAACGGCAAGGAGGTGGCCTACTGCGACGATTTCTTCTTCCACCCCGATCCGGTCATCTATTTTGAGGTCCCCGAAGACGGTGATTATGTCCTCACGATCAATGAAGCGCTCTTTCGAGGCCGGGAGAGTTTCGTGTATCGGATCACCGTCGGCGAGGTGCCGTTTGTGACCAGCATCTTCCCGCTGGGTGGCCGCGTGGGCGAGTCGGTCAAGATCGAGGCGGACGGCTGGAATCTGGAAAACACCACGCTCTCCGCCCCCCCCAAAGACGCCAAACCGGGACGCTATCTGGTCGCCGCCGCCGCCAATGGCAACCAGTTCTCCAACTACGTGCCGTTCGCGCTCGACACGCTGCCCGAATGCCTGGACCAGGAACCCAACGATGAGCCGTCCAAGGCGCAGAAGGTCACGCTGCCCATCATCGTCAACGGGCGTGCAGACCGCTCGGGTGATTGGGACGTTTTCGAGGTGGCAGGGAAGGCCGGGGAGACGATCGTCGCGGAAGTCCATGCCCGCCGACTCGGTTCCCCGTTCGATTCCTTCGTCAAAGTCACCGGCGCGGACGGCAAGATCATCGCGCTGAACGACGATCATTTCGACGCGGGTTCGGGGTTGAACACCGACCACGCCGATTCCTATCTTATGGTCAAGCTGCCTGCCGACGGGAAGTACTTCATTCATCTCGGCGACACGCGGCGACAAGCCGGCAAGGCGTTTGCCTACCGGCTGCGGATCAGTCAGTCGCAGCCCGACTTCGAGTTGCGTGTGGTTCCTTCCAAAATCGTGATCCGCGGCAAGTCGGCCGCCAACGTGACGGTCTTCGCCATCCGCAAGGACGGCTTTAACGGACCGATCAAGCTGAGCTTCAAAGACCTGCCGCAGGGGCTCGAATCGGCCGGCGCCACGCTGCCGGCCAATGGCGAGGCGGTAGCGTTGCCGCTCAAGAGCACCTTGGAAGAGATGGAAAAGCCGGTCAACCTGACGGTCCTTGGCAGGGCAACGGTGGGGGACCGGGAAATCGTCAACGAGGCCGTGCCGGCCGAGGACACGATGCAGGCTTTCCTGTGGCGTCATCTGTTGCCCGCGGAAACCCTCCCGGCGCTGGTTGTCAATCCATCCTACCGGCCACCTGCCGATCGCATCCGCCCGGAGATCCGTGATGACCAAAGACCGCAGGGCGTGCAGCGCACGCTGACAAAGGGCCAAGTCACCGGTGCCTTGAACGAGATCGAGCGGCTGTACCAGAGTTGGCTACTGACCGACGAGTTCGCCAACCGCCAGATCGCGAACATCGAAGCCCGAGTGATTCAGTAAGTACCCCGAGGCATCGGGGAACCCCATGGCACGAGCCCTTCGCAGAAGCCCGGTTTTTTCGAAAAGCCGGGCTTTTTTTGCCTTCGCACGTGCACGTTGCGATCGCCCCAGATGCCGGAAAAACGACCGGGCGTTAGACACCGGCGGAACGATTTGCCAAAATGCAGCGTGTTGTGATAGCATAATGACGGTTCTGGACCCCATCCGGCCGCGGCCTCAGGGCGAACGAAAACACGGCAGCGACTGCCGCCGCCTCCCACGGTCGCCGGACGCAGCAAGGTGCCCTTTGCAGGGAGCTGAAAAGCATGAGAACCTCCTTCCTTTTGGCCTTCGTCCTGCTGGCGTTCACGGGCGGAGTTGCCGCGGCCGAGACGGCGCCGAACGTGTTCGAAAGCTCCCAACCACCGGCGGCTGCCGGCGAACTTGACCGACTTGTTTTCGCCAAGTTGTCGTCGTTGGGCGTCCAGCCGGTTTTGTGCTCCGACGCGGTCTTTGTCCGCCGCGTCTATCTGGACGTGATCGGCACGCTGCCCACGGCGGACGAGGCCCGCGAGTTCATCCAGGATCAGGACGCCAAGGACAAACGGCGGCTCTTGATCGATCGCCTGCTGGAGCGGAAGGAGTTCGCGGATTACTGGTCGATGAAATGGGGCGACATTCTGAGGATCAAAGCCGAATTCCCCGTCAATCTTTGGCCCAACGCGGCGCAGGCGTATCATCGCTGGGTGCGGCAGTCGATCGCCGAGAACAAGCCGTACGACAAGTTCGTGCGGGAGATGCTGACCTCCAGCGGCAGCAATTTCCGCGTCGGCCAAGTCAACTTCTACCGCGCCGTCCAGAACCGGACTCCGGAAGGGATCGCCGGCGCCGTGGCCTTGACGTTCATGGGTACGCGAACCGACTCCTGGCCCAAAGAGCGATTGGCGGGCATGGCTGCCTTCTTCTCGCAGATTGGCTACAAGCCGACCAACGAGTGGAAGGAGGAGAACGTCTTTTGGGATCCGCTCAAAGCCAGCCTCGCGCCCGGCAACACGGCCCCAGGGCAGGACGCCATCCGCGTTTCCCCCAAGCCGGCCAGCGACGCACCGCCGACAGATGCGGCGCCCGTTGATGCGGCGCCCGTTGATGCGACGTCTGCCACGCCACCCCTCGGCAGCGAGCCGCTCACGGCGGTCTTCCCGGACGGAACCAAGGTCCGCTTGCAGCCGGACCGGGATCCGCGGGAAGTTTTCGCCGATTGGCTGATTACCCCGAAGAACCGCTGGTTCACGCGCAGCATCGTGAATCGCGTCTGGGCTTGGTTCCTGGGACGCGGGATCATCCACGAGCCGGACGACATTCGGGAGGACAATCCGCCAAGCAATCCCAAGTTGCTGGCCTACCTGGAAAAGGAAATGGTCGCAGGCGGTTACGATCTGAAGCGTCTCTACCGGTTGATCCTGAATTCCAGCACGTATCAGCTTTCCTCGATGCCCCGATTCAAGAGCCCCGCGGCCGAGGCCAATTTTGCCGGCTACCCCCTGCGCCGCTTGGATGCCGAAGTGCTGATCGACGCGGTGAACAAGATCACCGGCACATCCGACCTGTACACTAGCCCCATCCCGGAGCCGTTTACCTACATTCCGAAAGATCTGCCCGCCATTGCGATTGCCGATGGCAGCATCACGAGCACCTTCCTGACGCTGTTCGGCCGTTCCGCGCGGGCCACCGGGATGGAAAACGAACGCGACAACAAGCCCGTCCCCGCCCAGTCGCTGCACATGCTGAATTCGAGCCACATCCAGCAGAAGCTCGAACAAGGTCCGAGGCTGAGAGCGATCTTCGATTCCGGCCGCAAGCCGCGCGAGATCTTGGACGAACTCTATCTGACGGTTCTTTCCCGCTTTCCGACGGATGACGAGGTCAGGACCGCGGAAGCGTATGGCGCGGCCGGCGTGAGGAGCCAGGCAAGTCAGGCTACCAAGTCCGGCAAGGCAGGCAAGTCCGGGAAGACAAGCAGGTTCAGAACCACAAGAAGGCGAGAAGACTGGTTGGACATCACCTGGGCTTTGATTAACAGCACGGAATTCCTTTATCGGCATTGACCACGAGGCGGCTTGCAGCCGCACGTTGAGTCGTTTAACCGCGCCCCAACGGGAAGCGTGTCGTGGGCGGCCGACCGACGCGCTCCCATTTGGTCGCGGTTGAACAAGAAAGCACTTTCGACGGCGGCATGTTCTCACGAACGTTTCTCAAAGAGTGGAAGCGGAACCCATGACCACAAGACACGTTTCAGACAGCGACGGCGGAATCTCTCGGCGCGAGACCTTGCGGCTGGGCCTCGCCGGGGCGGCAGGCTTGATGCTGACCGACGGCTTGGGCTCGGCTGCGCTGGCGGCCGAGGCCACGTCGGCCCCGGCGCCGAAGCCGGCCTCAACTCAAGTCAAGGCCAAGTCGGTCATTCAGATCTTCTTGTGGGGCGGCATGTCGCACAACGACACATGGGATCCGAAACCCGAGGCGGGCCGCGATTACATGGGCGAGTTCATGTCCGTGGTCCCCACGAATGTGGACGGCATCCGGGTCGGGGCGCTGTTTCCCGAACTAGCCAAGCAAGCCGACAAGTACTCCCTGATCCGCAGCATGACCCATCGCAACAACGGCCATGAAACGGCGGCCTACCTGATGCAGACGGGGCACACGCCCGGCGAGCGGCTGGCGTATCCGAGCGTGGGGGCCGTGTTTGCGCTGTTCAAGAGCCCCGGATACAAGGGACTGATTCCGCCGTACGTGGTGCTGACGCGGGCTCAGGGGCGGTTTTCCGAAGAGGGCTTTCTGGGACCGAAGTACAAGCCCTTTGCCACGGGTGGCGACCCGAGCGCGCCGCGCTTCGAGGTGGAAGGCGTCGTCGCCCGCAGCATCACCGACGACCGGCAAAAGGCCCGCCGCGATTTGCTCAGCAAGATGAACACGATGGGCGAACTGATGGCAGAAAGCCCACAAGTCGCGGCGGCGGAGGATGCCAAGAAACAGGCGTACGAACTGATCCTGGGCGCGGGCAAGGAAGTCTTCGATCTGTCCAAAGAGGACTCGGCGTTGCGGGACCGTTACGGCCGCCATACGTTCGGGCAGGAATGCCTCGTGGCGCGGCGGCTGGTTGAGACGGGCGTGCCCTACGTCGTGATCAATTACCCCGGCGGCTGGGACACGCACAGCCGGCATTTCGAGACCATGCGCCGCCAGTGCCCGCAATTGGACCAGGGGCTGGCGATGTTGCTGCAGGATTTGCACGATCGCGGTCTGCTCAAGAGCACGATCGTGTGGTGTTGCGGCGAGTTCGGGCGCGGTCCCAAGGTGGACTGGCAGCCGCCTTGGAACGGGGGACGACACCATTACGGCAACGTCTTCACCGTGCTGGTCGCCGGCGGCGGATTCAAGGGCGGGTGCGTGGTCGGGTCCTCGGACGAAACCGGCGCGGAAGTCAAGGATCGGCCCGTGTATCCGGTGGACTTGCTCGGCAGCATCTATCAGTTGGCCGGCATCGACGCCAAGGCCAAGCTGCCGCACCCCATGGGATTGGACGCCCAAGTGCTGCCGGACGTATCCGACAAGGTGAAGTCGGCGGGACTGTTGACGGAAATCATGTAGCAATCAGAGTAGGTTGGGACTCCGTCTCGACCGGATCGGGATGGAGTCCCAACCTACGAAGACGCGGAACGAGGACGGAATCCACGGTGCAGACAAGGGAGCGGGTCATGAGCAAGGTTCTGTGGCTGCCGGTCTGGGGTTTGGCCGGGTTGCTGGCAATGGTATCCGCCGCGTCCGGGCAGACTAGGCCGTACATCGGCTATGTCTATCCCGCGGGCGGCCAGCAGGGCACGACGTTCGCCGTGAAGCTGGGCGGACAGGGGCTGGACGGTGTTAACCAGGTGCTGGTCAGCGGCGAGGGCGTGTCCGCCAAGGTGGTCGAATACCATCGGAAATTTGGCCCTCAGGAGATGACGCTGCTGAGGGAGCAGTTGAACGAACTGAAGCGGGAACTGCAGGAGGCGGGCAACTCGGAGGAAAAGGAAGAGGCGACCAAGAGCGTGATCGCCAAGATCGAACAGAGAATGGCCGAATACGTCAACCGGCCGGCCTGCGTCTCGATCTCCAGCCTCGTCTTTGTCGAAGTCACGATGGCCCCCGATGCCGAACCGGGCCCGCGAGAGCTGCGGCTGGTAACGCCGCGCGGCGTGTCGAACCCGCTCGTTTTCTACGTCGGTCAACTGCCTGAAGTGTCCCGCAAGCCCATGCGCACCGCCAATTTCCAGGTGCTCGGCAAGGAGGAACAGGCCCTTCGCAAGCGGCCGCCCGAGGAGGTCGAGCAGCGGATCACCGTGCCCTGCACCATGAATGGTCAGGTCGCTTCCGGCGAGGTGAACTGGTATCGCTTTGAAGCCCGCAAGGGTCAGCGGCTGGTGATCTCCACCGTGGCCCGGCAGTTGATCCCTTACCTTGCCGACGCGGTGCCAGGCTGGTTTCAGCCCGTCCTGGCGATTTACGACGCCCGGGGGAACGAATTGGCGTACAACGACGATTACCGGTTCAAACCCGATCCGACGATCTTCTTTGAAGTACCCCAAGACGGCGAGTACGCGTTGACGATTACGGACGCGATCTACCGCGGCCGAGAGGATTTCGTTTACCGCGTGACGATCGGCGAAGTGCCGTTCGTGACGAGCATCTTCCCGCTGGGCGGCCGAGTCGGGTCACCCGTCACCATGGCGATGAAGGGCTGGAATCTGGAGACCGCCGAGTTGACGCCGCCTGAATCCGGCTCCGGGCCAGGCGTCTATTCGCTGGCCGCACGCCGCGAGAGCTTCGTCTCCAACGGCGTGCCGTTCGCTCTGGATACGCTGCCGGAAGGTTTTGACGAGGAAACCAACAACGCCCCGGCTGCCGCCCAGAAGGTCAGGCTACCCATCATCATGAATGGGCGCATCGATCGGCCGGATGACTGGGATGTGTTCCAGTTCCAAGGCCGTGCCGGCGAGGCGATCGTGGCGGAAGTCTCGGCGCGGCGGCTCGACTCCCCTCTGGACTCGATGCTGAAAGTCACCGATGCGGCCGGCAACGTGTTGGCGTTCAACGACGATCATCTGGACGTCGGGTCAGGGCTGAACACGCACCACGCGGATTCCTACGTGATGCTTACACTGCCCGCCGACGGAACGTACCGGGTCCACGTCGGTGACACGGCACGTAAAGGCGGTGAAGAATACGCCTACCGTCTGCGGATCGGCCCGCCGCAGCGTGACTTCGCCTTGCGGTTGGTGCCGTCGAGCGTCTCCATGCGGGCCAGAGGCTCCAGCGCGGTCAGCGTCTACGCCATCCGGAAGGACGGGTTCACCGGCGACATCAAGTTGAGCTTGAAGGACCCGCCGGATGGGTTCTCGTCTGTTCCCCTGACCATGACGGCGAAACAGGAAGTGGTCAGGTTTGCGGTGAAGACCAACCTGACGGAGACGAAAGAGCCGGTGACTCTGGTCGTCGAAGGCCGCGCCAAGATCGGGGACCGGGGCGTCGCCCACGAGGCGGTGCCCGCCGAAGACCGGATGCAAGCCTTCCTGTGGCGGCATCTCGTTCCCGCCCAGGAACTCAAGGCCCTGGTCTACGACCCGTCCTACGTGCCCCCGCCGAAACGGGTCTACACGCCGCCCGCGGCCGAGGCGAAAGCCCCGGTCGAGAACCAGCCTGCGGCCCCCGCCGCCAAGCCCGCGAAGGACGCCCCGAAGTTCACCAAGAGCCAAGTCGCCGGACGGCTGAGGCAGCTCAAGGCGCTGTACGATGAGTGGCTGTTGACCGACGAGTTCTACGGCCGCAAGGTCGCGGAATGCGAAGCCGTGCAGTGAGGCAAGCCTGCGCGACATCTGGGACTACGCCAAGAGATCGCAGTCGCTGGCTCGCCACTTTAGCATACTTCTCAGAAAGGTCGGAGAAGCTGACAGAAAGATGGGGTGACAGAGAAATGTTGGCTGACCATCCCGCCATACAGAGGCCGCGAATCTTTCGCTTTCCCGCAGCATGGATCTCCTGAGCCGTGCTGATTTCCACAATGTTTCGCGATGTTCCGCACGGCTCGGAGAGCCATGCTACGACCCACACAAGGAACCCAACCATGCAACTGCTTTCCCAGCTCGTGTCGCATCGTGTCGGCCGTGCCCCGTTCGGCTTTGCCATCCTCCTAACCCTCGCGTGCGGCTACACAACCCTGGCGGCGGAAGCCCCGGCGCTGCGGGCCGGCGCCGCCGCGGTGGAGATTTCGCCGCGGGAGTTTCCGATCAATATGCCGGGCGGCTTTAGCGCGAACATGGCCGAAAGTGTACACGATCCGCTGCACGCCCGGGCTTTGGTGCTGGACGACGGCGCCACGACGCTGGCCCTGGTCGTGGTGGACAACTTGGGCGTGCCCCGCGAAGCAGCGGATGAAGCCCGAGCGCTGGCCAAGGAGCGTTGCGGGATTGCCCCGGAGAAGATCCTCGTGGCCGCAACCCACACCCACAGCGCGCCGGCGTCGAACGTCAAGGAAGGACCTGCCCCCGCCGTGGCCTACCGCAAGATCCTGATCGAGGGCATTGCGGAAGCGATTGTCCGCGCGCACCAAGCCCTTCGCCCTGCTGCGGTCGGACATGCCGCGCAGCCGTTGCCGGAGGAGGTGTTCTGCCGCCGCTGGTACCTGAAGCCCGGCAAGATGCCGCCCAATCCGTTCGGCGAAATGGACCAAGTGAAGATGAATCCGGGCACGAGCCCCGACGTGCTCGACCGCCCCGCCGGGCCCACGGACCCGGACATCACCATCCTTTCCGTCCAGGAGGCCAAGTCCCGCAAGCCCCTCGCGCTGCTGGCCAACTACTCCTTGCACTACGTCGGCGGCACGCCCCGAGCGATGGTGTCGGCCGATTACTATGGCGAGTTCGCGCGGCTGATGCCTTCCCGGCTGCGCGGGGGCGAAGAATTCGTCGCCATGATGTCCAACGGCACCTCGGGCGATATCAACAACATCCCCTTCCTGGTCACCCGGCCGCCACGCGAGCCGTTCGAACAGATCCGTATCGTGGCCCAGAGAGCGGCGGACGCGGCGTGGTTCGCCTGGTCCGGCATCGGCGCTCACCGCGCGGACGCACGCCTGGGGATGATCCAGCGCGAAATCACGCTGCGCGTGCGGCGTCCGACTGCAGAGCAAATCGAACGTGCCAAGGCGGTCCTAGCCGTGAAAGACGAAGCCGAACTCGCCAAGTTGCCCCGATTGGCCGATGCCTACGCGCGGCGGGCGCTGTCCCTCGCCCAGGCGGACGAAACGCTAACCGTGCCGTTGCAGGCCGTGAGAATCGGCGACCTGGGCGTGTGTGCCATTCCGTTTGAGGCCTTCGCCGAGATCGGTCTGGACCTCAAACGCCGCAGCCCCTTCCCGCGGACCATGGTCCTGGGCATCGCCAACGGCACCAATGGCTACCTGCCCACGCCCGAGCAGCACAAACTCGGCGGCTACGAAACCTGGCTCGGCACCAACCGAGTCCAGGAAGACGCCTCCGTCATCATCAGCGACCAACTGCTCCAAATGCTTGCGGAACTCGCCAAGGGGGGTTAGAAGTAGATTTTCACGGCATACCAGCCGTCGGAACCGCGCACGACGGCTGATCCGGCCACGGGGCGTTGCCCGGTGAAGCAACACTTGTTCAAAGCGTCCTGTGCCGAGTAGGTGCTGAAGGCGACGCCTTCCGCGTTGCCGCCCCCGAATCCGCCGCCGAGATGGCCCTTGATCCGCTGGGCCGCCGCTCGCGCCGCCTTGGCTTCCGCGACCGCCTGGGGACCGCCCGTGAAAACCGTTTTCGTGCCGGACGACCGGCTCGACTTCGACCGCCGCGGCCACGCATCCGCGTTCGAGACGCACAGCACCACCAACAACACTGCCATCGCCATCCGCATCATCAATCCGTTCTCCTTTCAGCCAACGGCTCGTCCCGAATCCGGGCTCCGTGCATGACGCGCCTCTTCTTCGGCCAACGATCCATCCAACGACGTGTCTCACCGGCACACCGAATCAGGCGCGCGGTCCAGTTGGCGGCAAAGTTTACCTAATCGCTACCGTTTGACAACCGCTGGACGGCTTGGCGTGGGGAGTTTTTCTCGGCCCAGACGAACCTGTGGCAAGCGGGCCGAAATCATGCCTGACAGAGCCATAAAGAACCCCTGACAGAGCGTACAGAACCAATGTCTCTGCCTCACAGGGGTTTGCCCTACATGGCGTCGCCGCCAACTCCGCTCCCGGCTCCGCTGCCCGGCTCGAAGGGCAACTCCTGAGCAGCGCTGGATTTTCGGAGCAGTTCGGTCAGGCCAACTGAAACTCCGACAACGTGCAGATATCCTGTGTCACTTCGCGCAGCCGTCCCGGCAGGTCGCTTGTGCCGCCTCGCGCCGCGCGTTCAGCGAGTCGCTCCCGGACCTGCGACGGAACATCGCCACCGAGCAACAACTCCGCCAAGAAACTCGCCACGGCGGCCGGGTCTGATTGTCCGTGCCGCTGGGCGACTGCATGTGGGTCGAGCCCCGCGCCGTACGCGCCGCCCGGCGTCAACAAGGCCGCCGCCAGGCTCACGCGTCTCATCATCGCGGTCGGGTTCAGCCAGTACTGGCCGCCCAGCCAGCCCTTGGCCGTGGGCGGCCGGAGCAGATCCTGCCCCAGGCCGGCCAGATCGCCGCCCAACCGCAGCGTTGCCACGGAGCCCTCCAGCGGCCGGATCATGCCCAACGCCAACTCGACCGGGCTTCGTACCCGCTGCCGATACGCGGCTTCCGAGAAAAACCAATTCGAGCGCAGCATCGTTTCGACCAGGCGCCCGATATCGTAGTCTTTGTGGAACGATGCGGCCAGCGGCTCCAGCAGCTTCGCGTCCGGCTCGTCGGTCTCCGAGATCAGCCAACGATACATGCTGCGCACGACGTTCCGCGCCGTCGCCGGTTGCTCCAGCACGATCCGCACCGCGTCGTCGGCTTTCCAGTTGCCGGTCTGGCCCAGGATGCGTTTGGCGCCAGGGTCGAATTCCCGCTCCACGAACCGCAAATCGTCCCGCAACATCAGCCAGCCGGTCAGCGCGCGAGTTGTCTCGCGGACGTCCTGCTCGTCGAACGCGCCGGGCCCCGGTCCATATTGCGCCAGCACTTGCCGCGCGAGATTCGGGCTCGGCACGCTCCGGCGGTTGCCGTCCGCGTCCAGCCCCACGACGACCGCCGGTTCGCGCAGCGCGGCGGCCAGCATGTCGGCATAGCTGCCCAGCGCGTGCCGGCGCAGCAAGTGGACGAGGCTTACCGTCATCGTCCCCTTGACCACCCGCGCCCGGCTGATGCCGAAATGGCTGTGCCAGAACAGCGTCATCTTCTCCAGCAGCGGATGCGGCGTCTCGATCATCCGCCGCAGCCACCAGGCCCGCGCGGCGTCGTCGGTGCCCGAGGGGCCGGCGGCCTGGTCGTAGACGTCGAACGATTTTTGGAACGCGGACATGTCGCCCGGCGGACGCACCAAGCGTTCGATCGCGCCCGCCGGCCCGTCCTTCAACGCCTGTTGCAGATCGCCCCACGTGCCGCCGAAAGCAGCGCGGCGGTACAAATGCGCCGCCCGACGGAGATCCCAAGGCCGCCGGGCGTCCGGCTGATAAGCTGCCCAGGCGGCACCGAGGGCTGGTGGAGCGGCGGCCGCCGCGGCGTCGTTCGGAGCAGCTGTCTTCGTTGCGGCCATGACGGTCTCCTTAATCGGCTTCGCATTCGACTGCTCCGCTATTGTAGCGATCACCGTTTCGGAACGTAAACCATGCCCCCCAGAGGCGAGTCGAATTGCCGCGCGTGCCAGCGTCGTCCGGCGGCGGACACCCAATTCTTACGCAGCTATTACACAACGCATACACGGCGGCCAACGGCGCGGCGACGATAGGGCATACAATACGCGCGGCACGCCCGAGCGGTGCCGTTGGCAGCCGTTTGACACCAAAGTTACCTTCCTTTTGTCCAGGCAGTTTCCCCCTATGATGCACCACACGGACCAATCAGAACCCCGCCCAGCCCGCTCATGCCTCCCCGTCGTCCAGCCCACGCGGTCCTCGACTCGCGTGCTCTTGACCAGCGTGTTCGGGCCCTATGCCCAGGACGACGAGTACGGTAGCCGGGTGATGAATCCGATGGAGCTGTACCACAACCAGGTGACGCGCACGCAAGGTCCGTTTTCGTTGCGGATGTTTCACCGCAGCTGGGGGTTGATGCTGATCCAAGGGAACATCAAAGCTCCTTGCGTCGTCCTGGATTTCCCCACGCTCGACCGCTTCATCGAGGAACTGCGGGCACACACCTACGACGTCATCGGCATCACCTCCATTATCTCCAACGTGGGGAAAGTGAAGAAGATGTGCGAGTTAATCCGGCAGTATCAGCCGCAGGCCCAGATCGTCGTCGGCGGGCACATTGCGAACGTCCCGGACTTGCACGAGCGGATCGACGCCAATCACGTCGTGCGCGGCGACGGCGTGCGCTGGTTCCGGCGGTTCTTGGGCGAGGACGAGCAGCAGCCCATCCGGCATCCGCTGATCACCTCCGGCTTCGGGACGCGCAACGCCGGGATCACGCTGAAAGACCAGCCGGGCGACGTAGCGGCGACGCTCCTGCCGTCCGTCGGCTGTCCGCTGGGCTGCAACTTCTGCTCCACGTCCGCCATGTTCGGCGGCAAGGGACACGCGATTCACTTCTATCCGTCGGGCGACGAATTGTTCGACGTGATGTCTCAATTGGAGCAAGCGATGCACATCCGTTCGTTCTTCATCATGGACGAGAACTTCCTGCTGCACCGCCAGCGGGCGCTGCGACTGCTGGAACTGATGGAACAGCAGCGGAAGGCCTGGTCGCTGTACGTGTTCTCGTCGGCCAACGTGCTGCGGTCGTATCGGCTGGAGCAGTTGGTCCGTCTGGGCATCTCCTGGGTCTGGATGGGCATCGAAGGCCGTGAGAGCCAGTACGCGAAGCTCCACGGAATCGACACCTTTGAATTGATCCGGGAACTGCAGTCGCACGGGATCCGCGTGTTGGGTTCGACGATTATCGGTCTGGAGGAGCACACGCCGGAGAACATCGGCGACGCGATCGAATACGCCGCCCGCCACAACACCGACTTCCACCAGTTCATGCTCTACACGCCCTTGCCCGGCACCGCGCTGCACGCGGACCTGACGGCCCGCGGCCTGATGAAGGACGAAGCGGAATTTGACGTCGCCGACATCCACGGGCAATTGATGTTCAACTACCGGCACCCACACTTGACGGACGAGCAGGCGGGCGAGTTCGTGCGGCAGGCTTTCGACCGCGACTTTCAGCGCAACGGTCCCAGCACCGCGCGCATCGTGCGGACCACGTTGGCGGGTTGGAAGCGGTACCGGAACCATCCCGATCCGTGCATCCGGGACCGTTACGCCTGGGAGGCCCGCTCGTTGGCGACCAGCTACTCGGCGCTGGTCGGCGCGACGCGGCTGTATTACCGCCACGATCCGGCGTTACAGGCTCAGATGACGGAGTTGCTGGGCGAACTGCACGCCGAGTTCGGTTGGAAGTCGCGGCTGGCTTCGGCGCTGGGAGGCCGATTCCTCCTGCGGCGGCTGCGGCAGGAAGCTCGCCGCCTGGCCGCCGGCTGGACTTATGAGCCCGCGACGTTCTACGAACGGAATGCGGCGGTGCCGGATCGTCCGGAGGCCGCACTTTGCGAGTCCGTCGCGGCGCGCGTCGCGCCCCCCGCGCCCCCCTCCAAGACGCGCCGGACGCCAGTCAAGAAACGCCAAGCGGCGACGGTCTAAGCGCCCCCGGTACGCTCTGGCCTAGTGTGTGCTTTGTCAAACCTCAATTCTTGGGGTTGGCGTTGTTGTGGCGTAAGCTTCCAGCCTGCGATGGATCGTGTCAACACCTTGGCGAGCAGGACCGTGGCAAGCAGGATGCTTACCCCACTTTATCGGCAAATCCGTGACTGTCCGCACCTCTTTGTCCGACGGTGCGGAAGATTCGGTTTCTGCGGGACTTGATCCTTAGCTTATACTATCGATGTCGTACGACGAGATCGAGAACCCCGCAGCCGGATGCCCCCGATGGCCGCTCCGACACCGCACACGCCGCAACGGCAGCAGCAGGCCGGCGACGTCCTTCGGATTTTGGAGGAGTTCTCGCAGGGCGCCCAACACCCGTTTGACCGGATTCTGGCGGGCCGAGCCCTGGCCGAAGGGGGGCGGGCGATCCCCGGCGACGGCGTGAGGACCTGGGCCCGGCGGCTGGTCGAGGTCGGCGAGAGCATGGATCTCCGGGTGCAATCGCTGGAATGTACGCTGCCGGATGCCTTGGCGTTCGTTCGGCAGGGGATGCCCGTGGCGACGGCCGTCGAGCAGCCGGATGGATCGCTACAGTGGATGGTGGTCTGCGAAGTGCGCGGGCGGCGGGTCCGGCTCGGCGCGTTCGAGGCGGGGGCGTCCGACACGTGGGTTTCGCAACGTGCCTTGCGGCGGCGTCTGGGCGGAGTGGCCCCCGCTGATCGGCGGCCGTGGCTGGTGGGCCAGCCTGCTCTGGCTTGCGAACTCGCCTCCGGCCCTTCGCACAACCACGGCGATGCGCATTCCGTTTCGCCGCTGAGCCGTCTCTGGGGCCTGATGTTGCCCGAACGGAGAGACCTGTGGGTGATCGTGGTCTTCTCGATCATCGACGGGGTCTTGCTGCTGGCCACGCCGATCGCCGTCGAAGCCTTAGTACGTCATAAACCCACGGCCTGTGGCCGTGCGACGCTGAAAGGCTCTGCCGATCCGGCGTGCCTCTTTAGGGGCCGGTTGGCAGAATAATGGTTCGGCTAAGAGGCACTGGCCAGACGTGCGACCCGCGTTCGGACGACGCTGGCTTCGCCCGAGGCACCAACAAAACCGACGCTCGCCCTTGGAGCGGCGGCGTGATTACAGTGGCCCCAACGGGGCCTTCCCTACGTCGGTCGCCCCGCTTTGCGGGGCTTCCTAAAGCCACGGCCTCTGGCCGTCGTCGTTTACAAAAGATTTAACGATCGCGGCGCGCGGACACGATGAATAGAGGAGGTAAGTTCGGATGACAAGCGGGCGGTTCACTAGCAGCACGTCGACATCGCTGCCAGCGTTGAAGCTGGTGCAATCCTCGCTGACCGCGCGGCGGCTGGCCAATGGGCTGGTGGTCCTGCTCGTGCTGGCGGTTTGCGCGGCGGCGCTGTTGCCCTGGCAGCAATCGGCCCGAGGCACGGGCAAGGTGGTGGCGTATGTCCCGCAGGAGCGCCAGCAGACGGTCACTTCGCCCACCAAGGGCGTGGTGGCCCGCGTGGGCGAGGGGCTGGTCGAGGGGGCGAAAGTAAAGAAAGGCGACTTCATCCTGGAAATTCAACCCACGGCGGCGAACCTGGTCGAACAGCTGAACGCTCAACTGCAGGACTTGAAGGCCAAACTAGCCACGGCCGAAGCGAAAGTGGAGGTCTACGAACAGAACATCGAGGACTTCGGCGCGGCCCGCGACCTTGCGGTCAAGGCGGCCCAGGAGATGGCCGAGGGCGCCGAGGCCAAATTGCAGGCCAAACAAGGCGTCGCGCCCGGCTACGAGGCGAAGGAATGGCAGACCCGCGTAAACTACGAGCGGCAACGGGGCCTGTTTGAAAAGCGACTCAAGCCCGAAAAGGAAATCGAGAAACTCAAGTCGGAATGGGACGTCGCCAAGGCGGAATTGGAGGGCGTGCGGCGGGAAGTGGTGGCCGCCGAAAAAGAGTTGGCAGCCAAGAAGCACGAACTGGAGCGGAAGCGCCGCGAGGCGGAGACGAAAGTCGACTACGCGCGGGCCATGCGCGAGGATGCGGCCGGCCAGGCCGCGACGACGCAGAAGGAAATGCGGGACGTCGAGATCAGGCTCGGCGAACCGGACCGACTGGCGATCCACGCCCCCCGCGACGGCACGATCTTCCGCCTGCCGGTCTTCGAGCGCGGCCAGATGGTCAAGGAGGGCGACGACTTGTTTACGATCGTACCGGAGAGCGCCGAGCGGGCGGTCGAGTTGTGGGTCTCCGGCATCCGTATGCGTACGAAGAGGAGACCAACCGCGGCGGCGAGTTCTCCGCGGGCATCGGCGTGCCCCTCTTGAAAGACCGGGCGGCGATCTGGAACGCATCGCCCGGATCGACAACCAGCGGCTGATCGCCTCGCGGGAAACGAAAGTGATCGATGCCCAGCGCAAGCTGCAGATGGCCGCGATCAAGCTGTCGCTGTTTCTGCGCACGCCGGACGGCCAGCCGCTGTTGCCCGATCCGACGCTCTTGCCGGACCGCTTTCCCGGCCACACGCCGCCGGACGTCGAAGGGATACAGCAGGATATCCAGGCGGCTTTGGCGGCGCGGCCGGAACTGGTCGAACTAGACTTGCTCACCCAGCAAACGTGCGTCGAACTGGCTCAAGCGCAGAACTCGCTCTTGCCCAAATTGGATGCGGTCCTGGAAGGCTCCCAAGACGTCGGATCGGCGGCCTTCCCGAATCGTTCGAAGAACCCGTTCCAACTCGAAGCCGGCGTTTACGGCGAAGTGCCGCTGCAGTGCCGGGAAGCCCAGGCGGAGTACTTCGCCGCCCAGGCCGACTTCCAGGCCGCCCTGGCGTACGACCCGTTCGACGAGCGCGAATAATCCGTGCAACTCAAGAGCCCTGACGCGATCGGCGGCCGTCAGTCTGCTGGCTGCGGTGCTGCCGGATGCCGTTGAGCCCACCACGCCTGGGCCTGCCCGGGCGTCCAGCGCGGCAGACCCAGGTCGCCTTCCAGCACGGTCAGGACCGCGTCGATCGTGGCCGGCCGGCGGCCGGGGTCCTTGGCCATGCAGGCCCGAATCAAAGCGTCCAGGGGGGCTGGAATCCGCGCGTCGCTTCGGCTCGACGGCAACGGCGGATCGCAGGTCGTGACCAGGTGGAACAGCTCGGCGAGCGTCTCCGCTTCGAACGGATCGCGGCCCGTCAGCAGGTAGAAGCCCACGACCCCCAGCGCATAGATGTCGGCCCGCGCATCGGCCTGGTGCGGTTGGGACCAGACCTCCGGCGCGATGTACAAGGGCGTGCCGCTGACCTGTTGGTCCGCGGTGAGTTGCGCGGCGTCCGCGCCGGACACTTGCTTGACCAGGCCGAAGTCCAGCACCTTGACGAAATCCCACAGCCCGCCGCGTTCGCAGAGCATGATGTTCTGCGGCTTGATGTCGCGGTGGATCAGTCCGATCCCGTGGGCTTCGCGGAGGGAACCGCAGACCTGCCGCAGGATGTGGACGGCGCGCTCGGCGGGCAACGGTCCCGCCTGTCGGACCAACTCGGCCAAAGTCAGCCCGGGCAGGTACTCCATGGCGTAGTAGAACAGGCCCTCCGGCGTGCGTCCAAAGTCGAAGATCTCGATCGTATTGGGGTGCGTCAGTTGGCTCGTCAACTGCACCTCGCGTTCGAAGCGGGCGATGGTCTTCGGCGACGCCTGATCCGGTCTCAGCAGCTTGATGGCCGTGGGCCGCTTGAGCAACGCGTGCCGGGCCAGGTACACCTGCCCCATGCCGCCCGCGCCGATCGGCTTCTGGAGCGTGTACTGTCCTACCTGCCGGGCGTGGCTCACTTCGCGGTGCAAGCGGGCCGCTGCGAAGGACGACGCCAACCCGGCGCCCACCGCCGCTGCGATCACCAAGAACAAACCCCCGAAGATCAGGTTCAGGTACCGCAGGGGCTCAAACGCCTCCTGGGCGGCGATCTCCGTGGCCACGCCGAACTGGTAGTCGTCCAGCCAGGTCCACGCGCCGACGACCATCACGCCCCGGTAGTCGCGATAGCCGCGGACGTCCACGCCGTCCTGCCCGGCGACCGCCGCAGCCGCCATGCGCGTCAGCGGCAGTTCGGACCGCCGCCGGACCGGCCGCCGCCCCCGTGTCAGGTCGGCGCCCGGATCGCGCAGTTCCACGTTCAGGATCGAACGCGATTGCGGTTGATCGGGAATGAGTCCGGTGGCCCGCAACTGGTCGTCGAATCGGCTTTCCGACAGCAGCCGGCCGCTCCGGTCGAAGGCGTACGTGTCGCCCGTCCGCCCGGCGCGAGCCACGCTCAGAATGCGGGTGAACGCCCGTTCCGGCTGGATGCGCAGCCCCAACCCCGCCACGGCGGCCCGTCCCTCATTCCGGACGGGGGCGATGGCGAACATGACGGGCACCCCCGCCCGGTACTCGCCGTCTTGGTCGTGCAACGCGGTGAGGCTGGGGCGGGGCAACAGCAGCGTCGGCTTGGCCGCGTCCCCGAATAACTGGTCCAGCAACGGATCATCGGCCGCCAGCCGGACGTCTCCAAGCAGCCAGTCGGCGTTGGCCGCCACAATCCGGCCCTGACGATCAGCCAGCAGGAAACCTTCGTAGCCGTGCATCTCCAACAGGGGCTGCAGCTGAGACCGCAATTGACGCAATTCGTCCGCCATTCGTGACGGCGCGGCAGGCGGATTGCCGTCGCTCGACTGAGTCAGCTGGGCGGCCAGGCGGCGGACGTCGGGGTCGGCGGCAATCGCCGCGGCGGTCGCCTCCTGGAACGTCATCCAGATCCGCAGGGCTTCGACGTCGGCGGCCAGCAGCGTCGTCAGCTCTTGCTCCAGCTTGACCTTCATGGCCCGCTGGACTTGGCTGTAAACGAGGATTCCCAGGACGAGCAGGAAGCCGGAAGCGGCGAGCACGGCCGCGTACCTGCGGCGGAGGTTGCCGAACAGCTGGGCGAAGATCAGGCCCGAGATCCGTTCGGACTTCCGCCCGACCGCGTTCCCCGCGGCCGCGGCGCGGCTCGGACCGGGCGGCGGCCCGTCGGCCCAAACGTTGGAACCGGCGGTCGTTTCCAGCAGCAGCGTCTGCGGGTCATGGTGCGCCAGCAGCGACTCGACCTCCCGCCGCAGGGCTTCGTCCTCCGCGCACGCCCGGGCGGCAAATGCCCCACGCTGCGCGGGTGGCAGGGCGACCGCCTCCAGGAACACCGCCTTGGCCCGTTCGTGCAACTCCGACATCACGCGCCTTCCTCGTCGCTCAGGCGGCGCCGGAGCCAGGCGCGGATCATGGTCCACTCCGCCTCGATGGTGCGCCGGGAGAGGCCGAGCACTTCGGCGACCTCCGCCACGCTCAGGCCGCCGAAGAACCGCAGTTCGACGATCCGCGCTTGCCGCGGGTCCAGCTTTTCCAGGTCCTCGATCGCCTCGTGGACGGCCAGCACGTCGGCCGCGCTGCGAGCCGAGATCAACGAGACATCCACCTCCGCCCGCCGCAGGTCCCCGCCGCGCTTCAACCGCCCCTTGCGCCGCGCATGATCGACCAGCACCCGTCGCATCACCTGGGCCCCGATGGCGAAGAAATGCGTGCGGCCTTTCCAGTCCACCTGCGTCTGGTCGACCAGCTTCAGGTAGACCTCGTTGACCAGGGCGGTGGGCTGCAGCGTGTGCCCCGACGGTTCGCGGTCCAGGTAGCGCCGCGCCAGCGAACGAAACTCGCCGTACAGCTCCGTCATTAACTGATCGGCGGCCAGGCGGTCTCCCTCGGCGACCGTGCGGACCAGACTTGTCGTGCGCGCCAGCTGAGCGTCGGACATGAATCGGACTCCCCCCGTACCGTCATGCGGCAAGAGGCATGAAACGGGGACAGCATACTGGAAATCGGTCCGCCCGGCAATCTGCAGCTTTTCTTCCTGTTTTCCCCTGCGGGTCCGGGCAGCGGACGTCGCGTTAGGTGCGGAGGACAAACCATGATCCAGCAAGAAACGGAACCCGGACTGGTGGCGGCGGCCGTCCAGGGGAATCGCGACGCCTACGGGCAACTGGTGCGAAAGTACCAGGACCGCCTGATGACCACCGTGTATCACGTGGTGCAAGACCGCGCCGATGCCGAGGACGTCGTTCAGGAGACGTTCCTGCGGGCCTTCGTCCACCTGCGCACCTTCGCGGGCCGCAGCGCGTTTTTCACCTGGCTGACCCGCATCGCCCTGAACCTGGCCATCGGCGAGCACCGCCGCCGGGCGCGGATCCCGTTCCGGCAACCGGCCGAGTTCTCGCCAGATGAGCCTGTCGACCACGGCGACTTGCCGGGCGACCGGATGATGCGTGAGGAGTCCGCGTCCCAGATCCAAAAGGCCCTGGCCGCGTTGGCGCCGGACCAGCGCGCCGTGCTCGTGCTCCGCACCGTCGAGGGCCTGAACTACCAGGAGATCTCGCAAGTGCTCGACCTGAACGTCGGCACCGTGCGCAGCCGTCTGCACCGTGCCCGAATGCAGCTCCGCGATTTACTGCACAGCGCCGACGCCGCCTAGCGTCCGCGCAGGAACCAGGCGTTCAGGCCCAAGGCAGAGGATCGTGAACGCCGCCGTTGACGCGCGATGCACGTGTTTGCCGATCCCACCGCCAGCACCGCGGGCGTCGCCAGCGAGGCGGCGGCGACGGTCACCGGCCACGCGGCCCGCACGATCGGAACGGCCACCGGAATCGGCGTGCCTTCGGACCTCGGTGAGGAAGCCGGCGCAACGCCCGGCACCACGTTCCGGAACCGGCCGGCTCCGGGCCTTTTCGCGTGCGAATCGTAATGCGGACCGCACGGTTCCGATGGGATTGCCATCTCCTTCTCCTCAAATCAGGCCGCCGCAACAACGGCTCAAGGGCGACGCTCGGGTCAGCGAAAACCGTCACCCGGTTTCCGCCATCCATTCGCCCTCTCAGATGCAGATTGCCCCCAAAAGTTCCCTCCGGTTCGCCCTAATCTTCACCTAATCTCCCTCCGGCTCGAAGGCAGTGGGAAAGAGATTAGGTGAAAGATCAGGGTTTCAGGTCCCGGCGCAGCCGGCTGAGTTCAAAGCGTGGACGCGATCGTCGGCCGTCCGCGTTGGTTGCGGATCTCCAGGTGGACTACAGCGTCACCTGAAAACGCACTCCCACGGCCAAGGCGTCGCGGTGGATTCCCGAGGGCGTGACGATGTACTGCAGGTCGGGCTGAATGCTGACGCGGGGCGTAAGCTCCGCCTTGTAGAAAAGCTCGAATACCGCCACAAGGGGTCAACCCAGGCGACCGGTTTCTCGGATGAGCCGGTCCATCGTCTCGAACAGCTCCTGAGCCCGAACCGGTTTGGCCACGTAGCCGTCCATGCCGGCGGCCAGGCAGTGTTCCATGTCGCCTTTGAGTGCGTGGGCTGTCATGGCAATGATGGGGACGTGGCGGCCCCTCGCCAGCTCGCCCTCGCGGATGCGGCGCGTGGCTTCAAAGCCATCCATCACGGGCATCTGCACGTCCATCAGGATCAGATCGAAGTCGTTCTCGCGGGCCGCCGCCACGGCCTCGTGGCCGTTCTGTGCCAGCACGACCTGATGTCCGTGTTTCTGCAGCAAGGCGACGGCCAGTTTCTGGTTCAGCGGGCTGTCCTCGGCCAGCAAGATACGCAGCGGCGGCAGTCTTTTCGGCAGCGGTCCCGGCGGCTTCTGCGGGGGTGCGGACCAGGCCTCGGGGCCGAACAACGCCCGGCAGATGGCTTCCAGCAATTCGCGCTGCTTCAGCGGTTTGAGCAGACAGCCGGCCGCGCCCACCTGCGCGCAGCGCGCCGCGTCGCCCGCTTGATCGCCGGAGCTGAGGATCAGGATCGTCACCTCGCTCACGGACGGGCTGTGCCGGATCTGTTCGGCCAATTCGAAGCCGTCCATGTGCGGCATGTGGACGTCCGTCAGGACCAGTTCAAAGGGCTGGCCGGCCGCGGACCGTTCGTGCAGCAACGGCAGCGCTTCCGCGCCGCTGCAAGCCGCGACCGGCAACATGCCCCAGCTGCGCAACAACTCCAGCAGGATGCGGAGGTTGGTGGCGTTGTCGTCGACGATCAACGCGTGGATGCCAGCCAGATTTCGTGGCAGTTCTGCCGGTCCCTCGGCCCACTCCCCGGCTGCGACATCCAGTTGGGTCGTGAAGTGGAAGCAGCTGCCTCGGCCCTCCGCGCTCTCCACCCAAATGCGGCCGTGCAGCAATTCGACCAGTCGCGAGCAGATGGCCAGCCCCAAGCCCGTGCCGCCGAAGCGGCGGGTCTGAAACCGGTCGGCCTGCTCGAAGGCTTCGAAGATCGTCGCCCGCTTGTCGGCGGGGATGCCGATGCCGGTGTCGGAAACCGAGAAGCGCAGCGTCACGCGCTCGTCGCCCTCCGCCTCCAGAGCCACATCCAGCACGATCTCCCCGGCATCCGTGAACTTGACGGCGTTGCCCACCAGGTTGACCACGATTTGCCGCAAGCGGTCCAGATCGCCGATCAGGTGGTCGGGCACTTCCGGCGCGATGTGGCAGGCCAGTTCGAGTCCCTTCTCGTGAGCCCGCAGGGCCAGCGACTTCATCGTGTCGCCCAGCCCCTCCCGGAGCCGGAACGGGTGGACGTGCAGCTCCAGCTTGCCCGCCTCGATCTTGGAGAAGTCCAGGATGTCGTTGATCACGGACAGCAGGGAATCGCCGGCCCCTCGCACCATCTCCAGGAATTCC
>CAYUFW010000112.1:0-328 GCA_964443915.1 uncultured Pirellulaceae bacterium | reverse complement strand
GTGGCTCATGCGGGCCAGGAAATCGCTCTTGGCCCGGTTGGCGGCTTCCGCCGCCTCCTTCGCGGCCCGGAGCGCTTTCGCCGCGCGTTTCGGCTCCGTGATGTCGCGGACGGTGGCCTGCAAGAGCACCTGGCCCTCCAGTTCCATCCGCGTCAGCAACACCGTGGCCGGGAACTCGCTGCCATCGATGCGGCGATGCGTCCACTCGAAGAAATGCGAGCCCTCCCGCAGCGCCATGGCCATCATTTGCTGGGCCTTCGCCGCTGACGGGGTCCCGTCCGGCTGCCGCTCCGGCGACAGAGCGGCGGGCGAACAGCGGGTGAATTCC
>CAYUFW010000111.1:0-22501 GCA_964443915.1 uncultured Pirellulaceae bacterium | reverse complement strand
CATGTAGCCGGCGGTCGTGAACGTGCTGACCTCCGGATAACGCTGCTTGAGGAACCTGCAAATTCCCTTGATCAGTTCGTCGTACTCCGGGCCTCGTTCATCGAAGCCGTAGAAGTAGGCCATCTTCGACAACCCGTGCTGGCGCAGTTGCTCGACGTAGCCGTCCAGCCGTCGAGCCAGGTCGTCGCGGAAATCCGCCGGGTAGTCCTTCAGTTCCGCGTAGCACGTCCAGAGCGGTTTGCCCTGGGGACGCGGTACGAGGTTCAGAATGTTGAACGCCGTCAAGCCGCGATCTCGAGCGTACAGCAAATCCGCAACGGCTGGCGGATCAGTGCGCGAGATGTCGTCCGGGTTGAGACGATGGGAGAGCATCAGGTCCAGGCACTGGCGACGGAGCGTGGGCGTGATCTCGCCGTAGGCCGCTCGGGTGTACCCGTCCATCATGGCGAAGGCCGTCTTCATCCTGGGTGAGCGTGGCAGCGTCAAATCGCGCACCCGCACGCTGACGGGCAATTCGGTGGCGGGGGCACCCGCGGCGGTGACGACCACCCGACCGCGATACGTCCCGGGAGCCACCGCCTCCGTAGCATGGAAGTTGATCCACACCGTCTGAGTCCGCCCGCCGAGGACCTCGAACGGGCGCAGCGGCAGCAAGACCTCCGGACACCAGTTGCCCTCGCGCGGGGCCGCCGGATGGCCGGAGGGCGTGTCCACGTAGACGTAGCCGACCAGATGCGCCGTGACTGCGTCGGGAGGAAACACGCCGCCGCGTTCGTTCGTCAGCGAGCCGACGCTCACCTGCACGTTGCGGAGCGTCACGCGATCGGCCGGCGTGATCGAGACTTGCAGCCCCTCCGATTCGTTGCGGGCCAGCGAAACCGCTAGATCCGAACGTCTACCGCCCGGCGGGTACTCGGTGGGATAGACCTTCCGCATCGAATTCTCGCCCCAGACGACATAGCCCTCGCGGACCGGGTTCTCCGGGCGCTCCGGGACTGTAACGGGAACCGTCAGGTCGAGTCGGGCTCCATCACCAGCCTGCCCGGTGAGGCGCAGCTGAGCGGGACGCGATTCCGCCGTATCCTGCCAGTCCCAAGCGATCGTCGAGCCCCGTCCCTGGGAAGACGTCATTTCCCGGCCGTTGGAATCCAAGAGCGCAGCTCGCCAATCGGCCGCCTGGGTCAGTCGGGCGCGGATGCGTTGCCCGTGTGGGCGGCGTGGGAAGTCGGACAGCACGCGGACTTGCGTTGCGTGCAGGCCGCCACGTTCCAGGAACACCTTGTCGAACCAGGCCTTTCCCGTCGTGCGCCGCAGAAAGACGTACGCCCGGATCTCGCGGACCGGTTTTTCAGGGTGGAACACCTCCGCCGTGTACTGCCAGCCATGGGTGCCGCGCGTCCAAGCGGCGGTCTTGCCCCACCACGGCGTGTCATCGTCGTAGATGATGTCCAGGAACAGGCTGTAATCCCCTCCGGCCCCGACGTGTTCCGCCTTGCTCCATCCGCCGACGATGACTGGCCGCTTGTCGGGCTGGTCGTAGCGGATCACTTGCGCGATCCCCATTCCGTCCTGGTCGCCCGTCGTTTCACAGCGTACCGCGAGTTTTCCGGACTGAACCTCGGTCGCGTCCAACACATACCCCCGGCCATAGGGCGTCCACGCAGTCAAGCGGTCCGCGGCGGTCTCTTCGAACCCCGGGTTGGCCAGTTCGTTGCTTGGCGCTGGCGATACGTTGGTCAGCGCCACGGCAAGACTGAGAAAAATCCAGCGGCAGGTCATGGTCATCCCTCTCTTCATCACAAACGGCTCTGCTCCACGGCTAGCGGGCCGCAAGCTCGATCTCGTAGCATTGTACTGCCAGCCGAGGCATCAAGACCTGGAGCGTCGCTCCCATCGGTTCGATCGCCCGATCTTCTCCCAGCACTCGGATTGCCTCAGGAGTTGTCGGCAGCTGGAAGACGACATTGCCTTCCCCATCGCCGTCATTGACCGCGATGATGTAGAGTTTGCCGCCTCGGACGCGAGCCAGCCAGTGGAGCCAGCCCGGAGAGGCCCCGGCGACCGTGACCGCCGGCACCGGTTCCACCGACAGCAAGACGTTCGACAGTTGGTCGATCTCCGCGGCCAAACGCTTCAGCCCGTCCCACTGGACAGCAAAGGGCACGTCGGGGTTGCGCCGCACGTCGAACCAGGAGTAGAACACCAGGCCCGTCGCACCTTCGCAGATGCACTGCCAGGCCATGCTGCGGACCTCGTCAACCGTGGGCGTGCGCCCCCGTTTCTTCTCGGACTCCGTCTTGGCGTAGTTGGCCCAGTTGTGAAGCTGTGGCACCTGCCACATCGGCCGCGAGCTTTCGACTTGTCGAAACGTCTCCGCCGTCCACTGAGCCGCCATCGAGGCCGGACTGCGGCCGATTGGGTAGGGATCGGTTCCGATCACGTCGAACGTCTTCAGGTAGACAGCGACTTCGCGGAACTGGTACAACACGACCCAGGTGGGATGATCCGGGTCCTCTTCAGCGACCCACTGCTGATGCGATTCCAGTCGAGGCAGGAACTGCTGCGGCAACTCGTCGTTCAAGTACCAGGCCAGCAGGGCCGGATGTTCCCGGAACTGGCGGACACGGGCGCGGACTTGCGGCTCTTCGTCCGCCTCGGATTGGATAGACTGCGGGCAGTACGCCGAACCGGCATACCAGTCTTTGATGGAGTAGATCACCTTCAAGCCGTGTTCTTGGGCCAGGTCCATCTGCTGCTTCGTGGGCGAGCCGTAGGGCATCAGACAGTTGAACTTGCTCTGCGCGTAGACCGCCAGGTCCTTCGCGTTGATGCTGCTCCAGTACGTGCCGATCGGGAAGAACGGCTTGCCCTCCACCAGCAGCCGGCGATGCTCGTCGATGACGCACTTGGGCGGCGGCGATTCCGGCGCGCGGACCAGCCGATGGTGATCGACCTGGAGTCCCTTGCCTTCGGGCCCTTCCAGCCGGACCGCCAAGTCGTACTGGCCCGGCTCCAGGCCGCCGAGCGGCAGCTGGAGATCCAGGCAGCCCTGCTGTCCGCCTTGCGGATGTCCGGTCGTATGCCGCAAGGCATTCCCGCCGCGGCTGCCAAGTTCCGCGCGGACTTGAATCTGTTGCGGCTTCAGGTCGTGGTCCACCAGGTTCCAACGCACCCGCACCCGGGCCTCCTGTGGGCCGGCAGCGGTGATCCGCCCGCGATAGTTCGGCGCCAGCAGCACCGTCTGCATGGGCGGATCGGCGATGCGGATCACCTCCACGTCGTCGAACCAGGCCGTGCCGGTCATCTCGTTCCGGACGTAGCAGGCCACGTTGCAGGAGGCGGCGTCGTCCGGCAAGCGGGTGATGGCTTCGACTCGGGTCCAGTCGCGCGTCCCCTTGATCCCGGTGGGATACACGCCGCCGAGCCATGTTCCGTCCTTGCCCTGCCACTCCAGGCAGATCGTCGCCCCGGATTCATCCCCCGCAATGTCTTGGGTTTTGATCCAGGCACTGACGCGACACTTCCAGCCGGGCTGGACGGGGACTTTCTGCGTGCATAGAACGTACCGCTGCGGATCTCGATTCACGTACTTCAGCGACGCCTTGCCCGACCGGGTCACCGTCGTGTCCAGCGCGTAGACCTGCGGGGCACCGTGCCACTGGGCGGGCAGGGCCGAATTCGCCGCCGCCTGCTCGAAGGACGGATTGCGAGCCAAGTTTGTCGGGGGCGCACTGGATTCGCACCAGGCGGTCGCGGAAGGCACGAGCCAAGCGATGACCACGATGGCCCTAGCGCGAACCAACACGCAGGCATGTGCTTGATGTTGGGACATCGTCAAAGACTCCTCTCAAGGGTTCTGCAACATGAACTCGACGAATACGGGCTGTCCGGGGGGACGGACAGTGCCAAGGCTCGGCCGACGGGCAGTTGCTGATTGCTCCCCCACATCCTCCCCTCACGAACGGCAAGGGTGCATCCCGAGCAGACCGCCTGGCAAGCGTGGCATGAAGTCGTTCCTGTTATGGCGCGGGCAGCTTCTGCGGCGCAAGCACTGGCTTACCATCCATCCAGTCGATCGGTACAACCGAGAGGTACCAGGAACGTCCCTTGTCGTTGTTGCCCTGGTAGAACAGGTAGTCCTGCCCATCATCGTCCTGAAACAGGTACGGATGCCCCGACTCGCTGACGTTCCACGAGCCCGGCGGGCCGTTGGGGAGGAACGGTTCCTGAAACAGCCGGGTAAAACGGACGCCGTCGTCGCTCACCGCCACCCCGATCTGCTGCGGTTCGTTGTTGTAGCCGCCAGCGTAGAACATGTAGAGACGGCCATCGTGCCGGGCCATCGCCGCGGCCTCGATGCAGCGGCGTTCCCAGGGAAGCTCCGGCCTGAGGATGGGGCCGTCCGGCTTGAGTTGGGTCCACTTGTCGCTGGCGAAATCGCTATCGAGCGGGGCTGCTGCCACGCCCTGCATCTGGACTTTGAACGCCGGGTCCCGCGTGGCCCAGTACAGGAGGAGTCGCCCCTGGTGCTGGATTACATCCGCGTCGATTGCTCGGCCGCAACTCCACGCCACCGCCGGCCGGAAAACAGGGTTCGTCGGGTTGCGGGTGAAGCGAAGGCCGTCGTCCGACCAGGCATGGCAGATCGCGTCCCGTGTCCTGTTGCCGTAGGTCTGGTAGAACAGATGCAGCTTGCCGCCGAGGACGATGGCTCCGGGGGCGCAGAAGCCGTTCTGCTCCACCTCGCCGGTGTTCGTTAGCTCGCCGACCTTCTCCCAATCCACCAGATTCTGGCTCTGGGCGATGCCGATGTTCCAGCCCTTCGTCGGTTTTCCTTCGTAGGGCGGCAGGGAGTAGTAGAGCCAATAGCGGCCCTGAAATCTGACCACCGCCGGGTCTTTCGAGAAGGGCTTCCCGAAAACCGTATCGGCGAAGTGCATCCGCGGTTTCTCGACAGCTGGCTGGAACGCCCCGACGTGCTCGTCGCCCGCCCAAGCGGGAGAGCTGGCGAGCAACATCAGAATCATGGTCCACATCCTCATCGCGGTTGACCTTTCGTCACTTGGATTGACAGCCCGCGTTCCGTCTTACGGCGCTGGCTCCTGGTTTCTATTTCCCGCGCGTCCTCACCTTCACGAACGGGTCTCAGGCCTGACCTTGAGTTTGCCCGGAGAGCAGGCAAACCGCAAGCGGGCCAACCTGAGTTCTCCGGTGTGACTACTCGGCGAGCACCGGGAACTCCGAAATCCGCAGGCGCGTGCATCCGTACGGAACCAACTCCAGATCCACCAACGGCTCGCCAGATCGCACCGGGCTGACCGGCGTTTCCCCGGCGGAATTGGCCTCCAGCTTCCACGCCGGGAGGACACGTCCCTTGGCACGCAGCACGACTGCGGCCGTCTCCTGCGCGAACGGTTGCGGGCCGGGTTCCGCGACCCGCAGCACTTGAATCGACTTCTCCGGGTTCTGCCGATCCAGGAGCAGGCCGTAGTTCCAGGGCGTTGTGGGGTGGATGGCCCAGTCAATCACCGGCCATGTCGGATGGTGCCGCTTGACCTGCTCAAGACGTTCTCCGATCTTCAGCGAATAGACCAGGGGCCCCCGGTGGATCGCTACCGCACCGTTGTACCGGGTCTCGCTCCGGACCTTCATCGGCAGCTTGAGCGCGACTTCGTCGCCCGACGACCAGCGACGCCGGACGACCAAGAATCGCCCCGGTTTGGCGGGCACACACTCGTCGCCGTCGGTGAGCACAGCGCCCTCGGCCCAACCGGGGACGCGAAGGTGCAGCGAGAACTCGACGGGCTCGGGGGTGGTAACCTTGAACCGAATCGTCTCGTCGAACGGGTAATGGGTCGTCTCCTCGATCGTCACGTCGCTCCCAGCGCCAACCTTGGCACGCACGATGCTGGGACCGTAGGCCACCGCGGCCAAGCCCTGATCGTGTGTGGCCATCCAGAGATGAGAGACGAATTTCGGCCAGCCTTGGTGCATGTTCGCCGTACAGCAACCGAAGTGCGGCTCCAGGCCGTAGAGGTTCGACGTGTCGCTGTTGGTGCTCCACTGCCGCTTGGCCACCGAGCACAGCACCTGGTTGGCCTGCTGGTCGTACTGGTGCGCCCAATAGTCGGGAGTGCAAGCTCCGGGATTGGCGTTGTAGGCCAGCATCTCCAGCCGATCTGCCAAGGCCGGATCGCCGAAGATCTCGATCAGGTTCTCCAGGGAGAACATCGACTCGACCACGGCGCACAGTTCCGTCCCCTGCGTCGGCCGTTTGCCCGAAAGGTGCTCGTCGCCCGAGAACCGGCCGCCGACCTGGCCGTGGTGCTCGTCGAGGCTCGCCCATCCCTGGTCGACCGCCTCCCTGTGCCGTGGGTCGCCGGACTGCTGCCACCACAGGCCGGGGTACTTGGTCGCCATGGCCACGTTGACCACGTGAGCGGTCATCCCGATGTCTTTCCAGTCGTAAGGGACCTTGCCGGAGTTCAGTGCTGCGGTGGTCCAAGGAAAGTCGGTGAAGTAGCTGATCCAGTCGCGGCTGTTCTTCTGGATCGACTCCGCGACCTCCACGACCTGCCGATTTCCCGTCCGCCGATACAGCCAGTAAGCCGCGACCGCGTTCTCCATCGCTCGGACGCCCCGCCAGTCCTTGTTGGGCCAGTCGGGCGGGGCTTTGTGGAGATAGGCGAAATAGTTGTTGAGCAACTGCAGCGCACGCGGGTCCCCCGTCGCCTCGTGGTATTGGGTGAGCACCTTCAGCGCCACGGCCAGCGGCCAGCGGTCTTTGTTCTTGGCCGGACCAAACCAGCCGTCTGGCTGCCCGCTGGCCAGGATGCCTTCGAGCCAGGGCCTGGTCTTGGCAATCAGCCGCGGATCGTCGAGCAGGTAGGCCAGCGGCACCAGGCCGTCCAGATAGTACGGCCCGCGTTCCCAACTTTCCCCCTCGCCGCCCTTCCAGCCGGTCTTCACCAGCGGCGGCCAGAACTCGTCCAGGTGACCGGTCAGTCCGGTGGCCTGGATCGTCAGTTGGTCCTTGAGCCAGCCTTGCGGCTTCACCGACCCCAGCGGCAGTGCGACGAACTTCGTGGGCTGCAGAGGTGGCCGGTTGGTGGGATAGTGCCGATTCCGTTCTTCCGCCCCGGCGAGCGATCCCCAGGCGACGGCGGCTGCGACGACGGATAACAAGAGCGTTCGGTACATCGTGGGTCTCCGTAGATTTCCGGGCATTGCCAGGCACGAGAGCAGAAACAGGCGGTTCATGTCGGTCATCCGTTAAGAACTTGTCCATATCCGGAGGAAGCGGATTCGTTCGTTCCCGCGAAAACCAAACCAGTCGGTCTGGCATCCCGCAGTATCCAGCAGCATAATATCATCACCGATGAGAAGCCCGGTGACGAGTACCCGAGGCTGCCGGAGGCGACTGCAGGAGAACCCGATCTAAGTCAAGGTGGGATGAGCCGATGAAAACACGACTCTACGTTCTTGCGGGTGCGGTTCTTGCGGGTGCGGTTCTTGCGGGCGCGTGCCTGGGCGCGGTGCCCATGTTGC
Source organism: uncultured Pirellulaceae bacterium (assembly GCA_964443915.1). GTDB lineage: Bacteria > Planctomycetota > Planctomycetia > Pirellulales > Pirellulaceae > Anammoximicrobium. The sequence goes on along the minus strand of CAYUFW010000111.1, from coordinate 14,953 downwards.
GGGTTGACGCGGCGGACCAGACCGCTGAAGCCAGTTGGGCTGCGGCGATGACGGCCGCGCGGGCCGCTTACCTCCAGTCGCCGGAGGCGGCCGCTGCCGCGGCGAGCGACAAGCTGTTCCAACCCTTCGACAGCGGCCCGCTGGATGGCAATGGACCGGCGCGGCAGGTGGTTGTCAACGTAGCGGGCCTGCAGGTGTTGCGGTTGGTCGCCATCTGCGAAAGAGGTCCCGCCAACTGCAATATCTGGGGCGAGCCGAAGCTGATCGCGCCCGACGGTGCCGTCACCAGGCTAACCGACCTGGCGCCCGCCAGCGTCAGCGTGGGCTGGGGCCAGTTGCTGGTGAACAAGAATTGGAAGGACCACCCGCTGATCGTCGGCGACCGGCAATTCGAGTTCGGGTTCTGGGTCCACGCCGACAGCGAGCTGACCTTTGCCTTGGACGGCAAGTACGAGCGGTTCGAGGCCTTCGTGGGCGAGGACAAGGACCGCCTGGGCGGTCTGGTGCGGTTCAAAGTGCTCTCGACCCCCAGGCCGCTTCCGGACTCTTGGGCGGACTTGGCCCGCGACTTCCCGTTGCAGACGGGTTGGCTGCGGGCCGACGCCGGCAACGATGGCATCGCGTCCTGGTTCGGCCGGCGCGAGACCGGCGCGCTGGAACAGGAGATCATCGGCCGCGCGCTGCGCGATGTCGCGCCGGATTCACCGTGGCACGCGGAACGCGAATCGCTTGTCGCCGCCAACGCGGGCGCCGGCGACGCGCGCTGGCTCGACCTGTACGTCCGCCTCTGCCGCTACCGCGACGCCGCGGCCAGCCTGAGAACGCTCGACAGCGCCGAGGTGCGGGCAGCGTTGGAAAAGGAACTCGCCGCACTGGTGGCGGCCAAAACACCGGCAGAAAACGCGTGCTGGGACCAGTTGCGCGTCCGTGCGGTGCAGGCCGGAGAACTGGATCATCAATTCACGTCCCTGCAATACGACATCCAGCAACGCGCGGTGCTCAGCCAGGCGACGGGCGAACGCGTCTGGAACGGCACGAGCTACGTTCCCACCCAACGCTCGACGGCCGAAGAGATCGCCAGCCAGGTGTTTCACCGCTCGGCTCTGATCCTGGAAAGCGACCGCGACCCGGCCGACATCGTGCTGCGGCGGACGCGGGCGTTGCTGGACGATTTGCGGGGATGGGCGGGAAACAAACTCGCGGCCTTCGAGACGCCGCTGGCAAAGTTGCAGCAGGCCGTGGCCGACACGCCCGTCACCGATACGGACGCGCGGCGTGCCCTGCACCACGAAATCTGCCGGATCCGCCGCCAGATCGCGTTTGCCAATCCGCTGCTCGACTTCCAGGACATCGTCTTCATCAAGCGGCATCGCGCTTTCTACCACCACATGTGCGATCAGTTCTACGGCCTTGTCCAGAACCCCGGCGGCGGTCTGTACGTGCTGCATGGGGCCTTCGGCGAAGCCCCGACGGTGCGTGACGTGTTGGCCGGCAGCGTCTGCGAAACGGGCCGGTTGCAGGGTCAGAAGCTCAGCGGCGGCAGCGTCCAGCGGCCCAGCCTCCGCTACGACGGGCAACAGGCGATCAGCGGCGAAGACGCCGAGGGCGGCTCGTTCCTGTCACCGGCCCTTTCGCCCGATGCCCGGCAGATCGCGTTCGCCTACGTCGAGCGCAAGGGCAGCACGGAGCAGGATTTTCACGAAGACCCGGCGCGCGGCCATTGGGATCCGCAGCGGTGTTATCACTTGTTCAAAGTCCACGTGGACGGCAGCGGCTTGGAGCAGCTGACCGACGGTTCCTGGAACGACTTCGACCCGTGCTGGCTGCCCAACGGCAGGATTGCGTTCATCAGCGAGCGCCGCGGCGGCTACCTGCGGTGCGGCCGCGCTTGCCCGCTGTACACGCTGTACGACATGAACGCCGACGGCAGCGGCATCAACTGCCTCAGCTTCCACGACAGCAACGAGTGGCATCCCAGCGTTTCGCACGACGGCCGGATCGTTTGGACGCGTTGGGACTACACCGACCGGCACGGCTGTATCGCCCACATGCCCTGGCTCACCACGCTGGACGGCCGCGATCCGCGCCCGCTGCACGGCAACTACGCCCCGCGCCAGGGCCGTCCCGACATGGAGCTGTATGTGCGGGCGATTCCCGGCTCGGCCAAGTACGTCGGTCTCGCCGCGCCGCATCACGGCCAAGCCTACGGCTCGATTGTGATCATCAACCCGCAGGTCCCGGACGACGACGGCATGGGGCCGGTCCGCCGCTTCACACCCGAAGTCGGCTTCCCGGAGAGCCAGGGCGGCCGGCAGGTGTACAGCACGCCTTGGCCGCTGGCCGAGAATTACCACCTGTGCGTATACGACGCCGCCATGAACGGCGCGCCGCTCCGCCGCCCCGGCGAAAACTACGGCGTCTATCTGGTGGATGCGTTCGGCAACAAGGAGCTGCTGTTCCGCGATCCCGACATCGGCTGTATGAATCCGATCCCCTTGCGGCCCCAGCCCTTGGCCGCCGCGCCCACCAGCCCCCTGGCGGAGGTCCGCGACGGGAAGCCGGTTTCTATTGGGGACGAGGGCCAGGCGACGATGGCGGTGATCAACGTCTACGACAACCAGATAGCCTGGCCGGAGGGCACGCGGATCAAATCGCTGCGCGTCCTGCAACTGCTGCCGTGCGCGGTGCCCAGCGGCGGCCTCCGTCCGCACGAAACGGGCAAGCGGATTGCGGAGGCCGGCGATTCGATCGTGCCTTGCCGCTGGGTGCTGGGCACGGTGCCGGTCGAAGCCGACGGCAGTGCGCACTTCACGGTTCCCGCCTATCGCGAACTGTTTTTCCAGGCCCTCGACGAACGCGGCTTGGCGATCACCTCGATGCGTTCCGCGACCCACGCGCGGCACGGCGAGACGCTGGTCTGCCAGGGCTGCCACGAGCACAAGGCGCAGGCCGGCCCGCCGCCCGCCGCGCTGCCGCTGGCCCTGCGCCGCCGCCCGTCCACGCCCGAACCCGACGTGGACGGTTCGAATCCGTTCAGCTATCCCCGTCTGGTGCAGCCCGTGCTGGACCGCAACTGCGTGCAGTGCCACGAGGAGAATAAGGACAAGAAGGCGCCCCACCTCGGCCGGGAGCCGATCGCCAACAAGTTTTACGCCTCGTACAACACGCTGGTGAATTACGGGTTTACCAGTTACGGCGACAGCTATCGGACGCGGTCCGGCCAGTTCGGCGCGCGGGGCTCGAAGCTGCTCGAGATGCTGGACAAAGGCCATCACGACGTGAAGCTCTCCGAGGAAGACTTCCGCCGCCTGACGCTCTGGCTCGATTGCTGCTCGATGTTCTACGGCGTGTTTGAAAAGGAACCGGGCGAAGCCCAACTCCGCGGCGAGGTCGCCCGGGCGATTCTGAAATGAGCGCGCTTTGAAGCGCCCCGGCCAAGCCAGGCCAATCGGCGCGCGACGGACACAGGCTGGTTCGGCGCCGGGTGCGGTCCCAGAGCGCCAATCCGTAGAAGGTCGTCAAGTCGATGACCAATCTTCGACGCGCAAACCCGGAACTCGCAGGAACTCCCCCGTGTTCGACGAAACCAAGATCAGGCCGCGAGCCCGGCAAATGGCGGCGATCTTCAAGTCGTTGGGGCCAATGACGATTCCGGCCTGTTCGAGACGATGGCGAATGTCGGCGTAGTGCCGTGCGGCTTGGTCGTCAAACGGGTAGGATACAAACGGCGCGAACAGCGCGTTCAACGCCGCCAGACGGCGGTCGCGGCGAGCGTACTTGTTCGCCCCGTGCCAGAGTTCTGCCTTGACGATGGAACAGAAAACGATTTCTGATGGGGGCCGGCTCAGCACCTCCTGCTCAAGCCTCCCCGCAGGCTGCTTCAAGATCTGAATCCAGGCATTGGTGTCGAGCAGCCACGCCATTACCAGTCCTCACGGATTTCGAGTTCGCCTTGCGGCGGTCGCTCGAAGGGTTCCTCGCCCCAGTCCTCACGGATGCGGTCGAAAAAACGAGGAAGCCATGTGGCCTGGCGCGGCTTCTCGCCGCCAGCGAGTTCGATGGCGTCGCGGACTACCCGCTCCAGCACTGCCGCCGTGCGCTCATCCAAGGTATCCAGTCTCGCGTTCAGTTCCTGTACGATAGCGTTCATGATACCAGTCTACGTCACCCTGCCGGCCGTAACAAGGGCTGCCAATCCGCCATCTTCCGGACCCGAAAAGAAGTCCAGCGGCAGTCCGGGCTCTTGAATTCGGGGAGCGAGGCCGGTTTCGTAATGGTTGCGGTTTGGTTATACTGGGAGCGGACGTGTTACCGCTGCCCAACGAAGCGTCGCCGTGGCCGCCGAGAGAAAAGGCCGTCAGCATCTTGACCCTGGAATCTGGGGAATGCTATAAGCAGAGGCGGGGCGGAGCGTGACGCGTCCCTCGGACGTCTGCTCGATTCGGTTCCTTGACACCTTTGGATCATCCCCCATGCCGCGGCTAACCCTACGCGTTCTGGATGGTGCCGACCGCGGACGCACTTTTCTCAACTTGGAACCCCCGGTGACAATCGGCCGGGAGGAAGGCAACACGATTCAACTGAACGATGAACGTGTCAGCCGATACCACGCCAAGATCCAGACGGATCACGAGAACGTCGTCCTGACCGACTTGGAGAGCACCAACGGGACCAAGGTCAACGGCGAGGATGTCCAGTTGCGGAATCTGCGATTTGGCGATGTCATTCAGGTCGGCCGCACGGTGATGGTCTTCGGCACGCGGGAGCAGATTTCGCAGCGTCTGAAAGACATTTGCAGCGGCGGGCGCGGCAAGAAATCACGGCGCAAGACGTCCCCTCTCCCGGACGAAATCCCCTCCTCAGAATCGGGCGTGCCCTGGAAGGACCAGGAGGGCATCCAGGCGATGTTTTTCGAGTTGCAGCCGCCGGACTTGCCGGAACGGCTCAGTCCCGGCCAAGCCGCCCAGTTGTCGGAAGTCATTGAGTATCTGTCGATTACGATCCGGCAGCTGATCGAATCGGTGCGCGAAGAGAAAGGCGAGCGAGTCAGCTTGGATGCCTGCCAGTGGCAGAATCTGGTCGATCTCCAGTGTCGTCTCGGCGAGTACCTTCGCAAGATCGGCGAGCCGGATTCCGACATCCTCTGAATCCTCTGAACGGCGGTAGCTCCGAACCGGGCATCATTCCGCCGGTGCACCCCCCGGTTGTCACCTGCCCAGCCCGCTGTCGGCAGGCCATGCCATTCGGAACCTTCGGAAAATCCGGAAAAAATGGTTTTACAGTCAACTCGCAGGGGGAGTTTTTGCGAAGCAATTATATTGATGCCAAGAAGTAAGGAGGCAAAAGGGACAGTCTGGGTAGGCTGTTCAACTCTTTGCGCCTTCGCCAAACGGGGCGGAAAGGCCATGAAACGCCGAGTTGTCGTGACGGGAATCGGCGGTGTCACTCCGCTGGGCGCGGACGTCCACGCGACCTGGGATCGCCTTCTGCGCGGGCAGTCCGGCGTAGGCCCCATCACGCTGTTCGATGCCAGCAATTTCCCCGTCCGAATCGCGGCGGAAGTACGCAACTGGAGTATGCAACGGGTGGGCGAAGTTCCGGCCCGGTGGAGCCGACACGCGCGGCAGACGCAGTTCGCCGTCGCAGCGGCGTTGCAGGCAAGTCGTGCGGCGGGCCTGCCGGACGACGCCAGCGATCCTCTGCGCCTGGGCGTGTTCCTGGGCTGCGGCGAGATCTTCCCTGATTTTGGTCAGTTCTGCCAGTTGACGGTTGCTGCTTCCCATGACAAATCGCTGGACTGGGAGCGTTTTGTCGGCGATTCGCGCCGCGTCGCTCAGTCCGATGACGAACTGGTCCTGGAGCCTGGCGCCGCCGCCGCCTGTATTGCAGCGATACTCGATGCCCAAGGGCCCAACGCCAACTTTACGGCGGCTTGCGTCTCCAGCAGCAAGGCCATCGGCGAAAGCCTCGAGGTCATCCGGCGCGGGGATGCCGACGTCATGCTGTGTGGCGGAGCCCACAGCATGATCCATCCGTTTGGGATCACCGGATTTCAGCGTTTGTCCACGTTGAGCACGCGAAACGACGAGCCGGAAAGGGCCGTCCGGCCGTTCGACGCCGAGCGGGACGGTTTTGTGGTCGGCGAGGGCGGTGCCGTTTTGGTGCTGGAAGAGCTTGACCATGCCCGCAAGCGAGGCGCAGAGATTTGGGCAGAACTGGTGGGTTGGGGGACGGCCCACGATGCCTTCCGGATCACGGACTTGGAGCCGCAGGGCCGGGCCGCCGCACGCTGCATGACCTTGGCCCTGGCCGACGCCGGCTTGATGCCCGAGGACATCGATTACATCAACGCCCACGGGTCGGGCACGGCGATCAACGACCGTGTGGAAACGTTGGCGACCAAGCGTGCTTTCGGCAGCTGCGCGTACCAAGTGCCGATCTCCAGCACCAAGAGCATGACCGGCCACCTGACCACCGCCTGTGGGGCCCTGGAAGCCGTGATCTGCCTCTTGGCCCTGCGTCACAACGCGGTCCCGCCCACCATCAACTACGAGAGGCCTGACCCGGACTGCGATCTGGACTACGTCCCCAATACCGCCCGCGATCTCCGCTGCCGGCACGTGATGACCAACAATTTTGGCTTCGGCGGCCAAAACACGTCGCTGATCTTCTCACGTTTGGCGTAACGGGGGCTGAAGCCCGCAACCCATTTGGCGAGCGGGGTGGCGTGAGCCCCCCGGTTCTGAACCGAACGACTTGCTGGGAACCGGTGGGCTCACGCCCACCGTTCGCCTTGGGAAGATCGACGTTTGTCTGAGCAAGACGCTGGTTTCCTGCAGGCGTCTTTCATCCAGGCCGCGTCCAGGGAATAATAGCGATCTGGTGGATGATCCCTCGACCTGCCCTCCAACGCGCCGTTTGCCACTGATGTCTTCCTGGCCGCTGATCTCCGACTTTGCCCGCGTTCTGCAGAATCCCAACATCGCGTTTCGCGATCCGGAATTGCGGCAATGTACCGTCGAGATGAATCACTTGGGCCAGCCCAAGGCCCGCAGCGGGAATTTCGCCACAGTCTATCGCGGTTATCGGCCGGACGGCCGCGAGTTCGCGATCCGTATTTTCAATCGCCGCCAGGACGAGCGGCTGGAACACTACCGTACGATCAGCGAGTACCTGGAAAACCGCGCGCTCTCCAGCATCGTCCACTTCGACTACGATGAACGCGGCATCCGCTCGGCGGCGGACGGCAAGCTGTATCCGTTGCTGATCATGGATTGGGTGCCGGGGATCACGCTGTTCGAGTGGACGCGCGACCGCTGCCGCGAAGGCTATGTCGAGGCGCTGCAAATCGCGGCCGACGTGTGGCTGCACCTGGTCCGGGAACTGACGCAGCACGACGTGGTCCACGGCGATCTGCAGCACGGCAACGTGATGGTCTCGCCGGAAGGGCATTTCAAGCTGGTCGATTACGACTGCATGTGCGTGCCGTCGCTGATCGGCCGCCGCAACCTGGAGACGGGCCTGCCGCCGTACCAGCACCCGGGCCGCAACGCGGATACGCTGCTGTTCCCCGGCTTGGACAACTTTTCGGCGCTGTACATCTACGTCGCCTTGCGGGCGCTGGCCGCCGCGCCGTATCTCTGGATCACCTACGTGGACCAGCCCGAGTACGACCGGATGCTGTTCCGCGTGCAGGACTTCGAGTCGCCGGCCTCGTCGCCGCTGTACCGCGAACTGCTGCAATCGCCGGACGAACAAGTCCGCGACTTGGCGCATTACCTGTTCGAGCTGGCCCGCTACGATTTACACGACGTGCCGCCGGTCGACGAGGTCCTGCTGTGGTGCGAATCGATCGAGAACTTGGTCACGCAGCAGGAATGGGACAAGGTCGTACACCTGGTCCAGCGGATGGGTCCCGGCGAACGGATCGCCCCCGAAGTGCAGCCCTTTGTCCAGGAGGCCCAGCAGCGCGTGGCCTGCCGCCAGGCCGTCGAACAGGCGTTGGCGGAGGGCAACGAGGAACGCGTCGAACAGCTGTACGCGACAGGACTGCTGCACAATTATCCGGCAGCCGCACACCTGCTGGAGGCCGCCAGCCGGGCCGCCGAGGTCCGCCCCGTCCTCCGCGTCTTGGCCGCCGCGCGGCAGCTGCAGGCCTGGGACAAGCTGAAGCACACCTGGCTCTCGTACCAGCATCTGCTCAAGGACCGCGTCAGTGCGAAAGCGTACGAACGCGAAGCCCAGAAGCTGTTGACCGTGGACCGCATCCGGGAAATCCTGGCCCGGCCGCCGATCGACGACGCGGCTCTGGTGGAGGCCTGGGAATACTTGAAGAAACTCGGCGGACACGTGCTGGCCGAACCGTACCAAACGTCGGCCGAGCAAGCTATGCAGCGGCGGCAAGGCGTCCTCAAGCTGCAAGAACTGCTGCTGCACGCCCCGTCGACTCCGACGCTGGCGTACGACAAGAAAATCGCCGGTGTCCTCCCTCCGAAAACGCTCCGTGGCATGGACTCTGGCGGGCCGCTGGCCCGCCAGGTCCGGGCGGCGCAGGAGCGGCTGAACTGCGTCAAGCAGGTCCACGAACTCGAGAAGACTGGGACGCTGGAAGCGGAGACGGCCATCGCAGGCGTCTTGAAGCGGCTGCCCAAGACCTACCACGAAGGCTTGATCCGGCGCGCGGAACAGGCCCGCAAGCGGGTGCAAATCTACCGCCAACTGGTCAAGGCAGTGGAGTCCGGCACGTCCGAAGACGTCTTGCGGGCGTGGGAGCTGCTGGGGCGCATTCGCGGCCGTGTCCTGGCGTCCGACGAATTGCAGCGGCGCGTCGCCGCCACGGAGGCCCGCCTGCCGTTGCTGCAACAATTGCGGGCCATCCCCGCGATGGCCGACGAAGCGGAACGCGAACGGCGCGTCGTGGAGGTGTGGAACCCGGAATTGCTCGACGACTGCCCGGAAGCCGCCCCCTGGCGAGATCTGTACTTCCGCACGAAGGGCCGCCGGGAAATCCTCAAGCGGATCGCCCAGGCGATCGAGGACGGCGACCAGGCCGAAGCGGAACGGCTGTTGGACGACCCGGCGCTGCAAGGCCGCGACCTGCCGCCGACACTGGCCAAAGAGATCGGCCAACTGCGGGCCAAGGCCCAACAGGCGACGCTGGCCAAGCGGCAGGCCGTCGTGAACGCGCTGCTGAACAACCAGCGTTCCACGTTTGTCGAACTCTTCGACGCCGCCACCGTGGGCGAAATCTGCCGCCAGTTCCGCCACCATCAGCCGCTGGTCTACCAGTGGCTGGAAAGCGAGATTCTGCCCGCCTCGCGGATCGGCCTCCAAGCCGATCCCGAACAGGCTGTGACGCGCGACGAGCAGGGAAACCTGAAGATCGTCTGGACCTGGCCGGAGCCGCGGTTTTCGCAGCGCTGCCGGCTGGCGATCTGCAAGAGTCCTCCGCGTCCTCAGGCCACGCCCGACGATGTCGACGCCTGGTACTCCGCAGCGCTCGACGCGGCCCAGTGGAACCCGGAGACGGGTCATCAAGTCCCGCTGGACCCGCAATGGGAAGGCGGCCGCATTTACGTCTGGGCCGAAGTCGATTTGGGGTTCCAACTGTTCTTCAGTTCGCCCTTCGAGGTGGGCCAGATCAAGCCCGCCCCGAAACAGCGCCGCTGGGGCCTGTTCCGCGGTTGGCGGTCCGAGAAAGAGGCCAAGCCGGCGGAAGCACAAGAGGCCGAAGAAGCCGCCGCCGATGAGTCGGAGTCCACCGCACCGCCGGCCGACGCTGACTCGGCCCCGGCGGACGACGGCCAGCATGGCGAATCCAAGCCGTCTCCGTGACTGTCTCTGACGACCGATACGTGGCTACGGTTTTGCTGCTTCGGCCAACAGCGGATCCCCCTGCTCGCGCAGCCAGCGCTTCAGTTGACCGCGCAATTCGGTCCGCGTCGCTTGCTGCTCGGGCCGCTCGCACAGATCGTCCATTTCGTGGGGATCGCGCTCCAGATCGAACAACTGCTCCCGATCCGCTCGCGGGTACCAGATCAGCTTCCAACGACCGCGGCGAACCATGCGTTGGTCGTCGGACAACAGCAACAGCACATTCCACCGTTTCGCTTTCTCTGCCGCCGCGAAAGCGGGTGATTGGAGAACGACAAGCGTGAACATCAGCACTCGGGGCATGGCATCGTCCTGGAAGGTCCGTCCAGACGATCGGACTCGATCATCGTTTTTGCTCCCAAGCGCGGGTTGCCCCGTCAGATGTCATACTGACCGGCTCGCTCCGGCTGATAGGCGACCTCTTCGACCCTGACCCGCACCCGGCCGGACGGGGCCTCCCAGGTCACCACGTCGCCGGTCCGATAGCCGAGGATCGCGGTCCCCAACGAGGCGAGGACGGACACCCGATTCTTCAACCCGTCGGCAAACCCTGGATAGGCCAAGGAATAGGTCTCCACATCCTCGGTTTCCAGGTCGCGCAGGCGAACCGTGGAGTTCATGGTGATGACGTCATGCGGCATCTCCGACGGCGGGAGCACCTGTGCCTCTTGCAGCTTGGCCCGCAACGCGCACAGCCGGTCGCGGGGAATGAGGCCGCTGGCCACGCTGTCGCGTAGCAGCGGATCCAGACGATCGTAATCCACCGACGAGATGAGAATAGCGTGCTGATTCATAGGGATGTCCTTAGTGAAGTTTCGGCCGGATTTCGGCTGGCGCATGGCCTGCCCTCGGCGATCTGGAGAACTCGGTCGAGCCGGAAGTGCCCGAACACTTCCCGGACCAGCGGGCAAAGTCCCCGCAGAACGAGTTCTCCGCCAGCAGCGCGGAGCAGCTTGTTCAGGGAGACGAGTCCGGCGACGAAACGGCTGTTTACCATGTCCAATCGGGATAAGTCAACCAGAACACGGGCATGGTCGTCCTTCCGGACGAGAGCCTCGACCAGTTGATGGAGGTCGCTCGGTTCCGGTGTCCGCTCGGGCAGGGCCTCCAGTTCCGTGTCGCCGCTGGGAAACCGCCGGCGGCACCACAAGTGATACCCACAGTCGGAACAAGGAGCCTCAAACCGACGAACCGGCGGCTCCAACGGGAGACCGTTGCCGCAAATCGGACACTGGTAAAACACCGCACCGGGATTGCGTCTCATGGTAGCCTTTCTTGATCATTGCCTCCCCCCAGGCTTGGCCCCAACCACGACAGCGTCGATGGCGCAGATCGAACCGATCGGACGGCATCGCTCGGGGGCCAAGCCCCAGAAAACGCCCGTTTTCCTGGACGGGCCGCAGGCATGCCCAGGGACGCCACGGGACCGCGGTCAGCCGACTTTTTGCCCTCTGCGAGCGCCCCTCATGCCGGGACGAAGCGCGTCTCCGCAGACCGGATCTTCTTTTGGGTTCCGGCTCCGCGCGGATGCGCGAGCGGATGCCCGTTCGAATCCGCCCGAGGCCCGGCCTTCGTCATCCTCGCTGGGATCCGACGCACCGGGTTGTCCGCGGCCAGCCGGCGTGTCTGGGATGCGGGCCGCACAGGCGGTACACATGCCGGTGTAGGGGACCGCCATCAGCCGGGCCTTGACGATTCTCCGGCCACAGTGCCGGCATTGGCCGTAGGTCCCGTTCTCGATTTGTTCCAGCGCGTCTTCGATGTACTGGAGCATTTGTTCCTTTTTCGCCCACAGCTGCATCGTCATTTCGCAGTCGGGCGTGAAGGCCAATTGCGTTACGTCGTCGCGAAGACGTGCCCTGAGTGCCCGCAGACGATTCCGATAAATTCTGGCGCTTTCCCGGTCCATGTCTCGGTCTCCCTTCACCATCTTCAGCGATCAAAATGCCCCACCCGCTCGGGCTGATAACGCAACCGTTCAATTCTGATCCGCCGCGGACCGGCCGGCACTGCGACCTGGACGACCTCGCCGACACGGCGGCCGAGCACCGCTCTGCCGAGCGGGGCCAGGACCGACATCCGCCCTCGGGAGATGTCGGCATCCTCCGGATACGCGAGCGTGAGGCTCTCGGTGTCACCGCCGTCCAGGTCGCAGACCTCGACCGTCGAGTTCATGGTGACGACGTCGCCGGGCACCTCTTCGGCCAACACGCTGGACGCGAACTCGAGATCCGTTTCCAGCGCCACGAACTCGCCGCGGTGGCGACTGCGCCCGCCAGCAGCCTTTTCCAACGAGCTTCCCAACCGCCGTCGATCGGCGTCTGTAACGAGCATGGTGGCCATGGACACGTCGCACCTCCTCTCTCTCTGCCGCCCGTTCAATCTCTTCCTTTACTGCGTAGCGGCTCTTGACGCTTGAGCCGCGTCCTCTCGTGTAGTCCGCTGTTCGGGATCGTTGCCTGGATTGCCTCTTTGCCGTCTCGCGTCAAGCCGTTCGGCGATGGCGGCACGCAACGGCTCCCATGTCCGGGCTCGCTGGTACGCCCCGCAAAGTTCCACGGCGCGCTGCGCGTGGCGGAGCGCATCCGGGAGTTGCCCTGCCGTCGCCAGGCGGACCGCCGTCTTGGCTTCGATCTCGGCCTGCTGTGCTGCTTCTTCGATCTCCCTGAGCCACTGGGCCGCCGCTCGCCAATCCGCCGCTTCCCGCCCCGCCGTCGCCCGGGCCAACAGCGTGGCTTGCGATGATTCCAAACCGTTCAAGTCGAGACCGGACCGTCCGAATGCCGTCGGCCAGTCGCACTTGGACCACCGACCCGTGCCCTGCTGGTACGCGTTGATCACCCCGTTAGAACTCATCTCCGTTCGCCGCCAGTTGATCCGAACTCGTGCCCCCTCCGACGCGCAGAACCATTCGCTCCTAGATGCATTCATCCGCAACGGCCTTTCCGTATGGGGTCGCGTTGGCCTGTCGGCTGAGTCCCTCACGCAGGACGTGTCTCCGGACCCGTCCCGGCCAATTTGATAACGGCACGCGGCGTGCCAAACGACGAGTTGCCGGGTAGAATGCTCCCGGGGCTGGGGTTCCTGTGTTGGACGGGCATTCCTGCCCGTCGTGGAGCAAAAGACGGGCCGGAATGCCCATCCAAACGGCAGATCCGCCGCCCGCATCGCGTGGCGTCTGTGACGCGCTGGCTGAATTTCGGTCAGCCGGCGAACGAATTTCGGCCAACCGGCCTGATGTGCAGCTGAAAGGGGTGCCATGCACGCGTCTGCGCTGAGGATCGTCGGACTGTTCTTGCTGCTGGCGTCAGCATGGAAAAGCTGCCAATACTTCGTTTCCGGTGCGGACCAGCACGATCGCGGCGGTGCGGCCGTGCGGGACTGGGGGGAGTGGCTGTTCATAGGCGTTGCGGCAGTCGGGCTGTACGGCTTGACCCTTCGAGAGACCAGGCGGGGTGTGCGGCGGGACACACGGGAGGACACGCGGCGCGAAGCCCCACCGCCGCAGACGCCCGCCCAACTCCTACGTGCGCAACGCTTGGAGAGCATCGGCATTCTGGCGGGCGGCATCGCTCACGATTTGAACAACGTGCTGACTCCCATCCTGATGGCCGTCAAATTATTGAACAGGGAGAGCGGCGAGACGGAGCGGCAGGGATTGCTGGCGATCATCCAGGCGGGGGCGGAACGCGGTGCGGACATGGTCCGGCAACTGTTGTCCTTCGCGGGCGGGTTGGAGGGCGAGAAGCGCCCGCTGCAGCTGAAACACGTCATCCGCGAGGTCCACGCGCTCCTCGTGCGCACGTTGCCCAAGTCGATCCGGCTGCAGGTCTCCACCGCCGATTCGCTCTGGCAGGTGGCCGGCGATGCGACGCAGCTTTCGCAAGTGCTGATGAATCTCTGCATCAACGCTCGCGATGCGATGCCGGACGGGGGAGCACTGACGATCCAGGCCGAGAATGCCCTGGTGGATGAGGACCGGGCACGACAACATCGAGACGCAAGGCCGGGGCCCTACGTGGCCGTCGCCGTGGTGGATACCGGAGTCGGCATTCCCGCGGACGTGCTGGCGCGGATCTTCGATCCTTTCTTTACGACGAAGGAGTTGGGGCACGGCACCGGTCTGGGACTGCCCACCGTGCTGGGGATCGTCAAGGGACACGGCGGTTTCGTGGACGTCGAAACCGATTCGGCCAAAGGGACGCGATTTGCCGTCTTCTTTCCCGCGCTGAGCGTCGTCGAGAGACTTGCGGCAACGGAGCACGCTGCCGAACCGGGCCGGGGGCGGGGAGAATTAGTGCTGGTGGTGGACGATGAGCCGGCGATTCTGGAGACGGCCAAGGCGACCCTGGCGGCGCAGGGTTATCGAGCCCTGACGGCCCGCGACGGCCGCGAGGCGGTTGCCATGTATCGTCAGCGAGGCGGCGAAATCAACGTGATTCTCCTGGATTTGATGATGCCCGTGATGGACGGTCTGGCCACGCTGGGGGAGTTGCGGGCACTGAGTGCCAGTGTTCCGATTGTGGCCATGAGCGGAATGCCCGTCGAGGCGCGGGTGGAGAGCGCGTTTGCGGCGGGAGCCAATCTGTTTCTGCCGAAGCCCTACACGGGCGAACAACTGGTGTCGATGATCGAGGCCGCTCTGCGCAGTTGAGCGCCGAGCGCCGCGGCCCTTTTCCGGAGGTGTTGCCAACCATGCCTACCCTGCTCGCCATCGACGATGAGCGACTGATTCTGGACTGCTTTCGCTACACGTTCACGGACCCCGAGATCAAGCTGGTCACCGCGGTCACGGGCCAGGAGAGCTTGACTCGGTTCCGGGAGTCTCAGCCTGACGCCGTCATCACGGACATCCGCTTGCCGGACATGTCGGGAATCGACGTGTTGCAGCAGTTCCGCGAGTGGGACCCCAAGGTCCCCGTGATTCTCGTGACGGGGCACGGGACGGCGGAGACGGCGATCGAGGCCATGCGCTTGGGCGCGTTCGACTACCTTCTCAAGCCGCTGGATCCCGAACGGCTGACCGAACTAGTGCCATTTCCAGTTTCTAACTTCCTCGTTTCTAAAGTGCGGTGGCGTT
>CAYUFW010000110.1:0-22538 GCA_964443915.1 uncultured Pirellulaceae bacterium | reverse complement strand
TGCCCGGCGAATCGCTGTCGTGCATCGGCTGCCACGAGGACAAACGCAATACGTACCTGGACCGCTACCCGGCGACGATGGCTTCGAAGAAGAAGCCCCAAAAGATACGGCCCTTCTTTGCCCAAGGCGACGAACCGGTCCAGGAAATGGAACGGTTTCTGAGCGATTCCGAGAAACGGGCCGTGCAGTACCTCGGCACGAACGCGCCCCAGGCGATGGACGTCCCGCGCGGCTTCAGTTACACGCGGGAGATTCAGCCGATTTGGGATCAGCACTGCATCCAATGCCACGCCGGCGACAAGAATCCGGCGCAGAAGGACGTCCCGCTCAGCCTGCTGGGCGACTACCGCCCCATCACGAACCCGGAAATCTACGGCCGCGCGAAGTGGCGGTTGACCCGTCGGATTTATGCGGAAAGCACGAAAGGGAATCCAGGGCGGGCTTTCAGCGAATCCTACATTAACCTGACCGACTTCGGTTACAACGCCAAGATCCCCTTGGCCGGGACGGGCGGAAAGGCCGAGGCCCGCCACGACCCGACCTATCTCGCCTACTTCGGCGGGAAGTGGGAGAACGTGCCGAATCCGGACGCCATCGGGTACTGTGCCGACGAGTACCCGGGCCGCGGAATCATCAACTGGCTGCACGTCTCCAGCACCTGCGCGATGCTTCCGCCGTATGCCTACGGCTCGACGTCGAGCCCGCTGATGAACTATCTGGAACCAACGCACTACGGAGTGCAACTGACGGCGGAAGAAAAGGAGCGCGTCGCGTGCTGGATCGACTTGAATGTGCCGTTTGCCGGTTCGTGGATGGAGCTGAACTTCTGGGACCAACTCGACCATGCCGTCCATTCCGGCTTGACGCCCTGGTACGTGTACCGCGACAAGATGCGGCAGATCTACCTGTACTTTGAAGCAAAACGCCTGAAGTCGGCCGAACTGGAGTTGGAGCATCTCGACAAGTACCTGCAGCATGTGGACCATGGCGCGGACTTCGCTCCGGCGGCGTTCGGACAATACACGTTCGGCGGGCGTCGCGTGCAGCAGCAGTTTGTCGACGACTACGACCGTCTTCCGTCAACGGTTCCGATCTATGGACGGGCCGAGGGAAAGGACTCGCGGGGCGGCTCCAACGTGTCGGGCAATGAAGTGCGGAATCTGGCCCTGAACCCAGACGCCTACACCTACCATCTCCGTTCGTATCCCCGAGCGACGTCGAACTCGCACTACCGCTATCGACCGGAGTTTTCCCCCAATCACGTCCTCGACGGACAACGGGCCTCCGGCAAATATTGGCGGCCGGCGCGGCGCACCGATTTGTGGTTGAAGGTGGAGTTCGGGCGGGAAGTGGAGACGGAACGCGTCGTGCTTGTCCTGCACCAACACGAGGGCCAGGCCAGGACGTGGACCGGCGCGACGCTGGAATTCTCCAG
The DNA here is from genome assembly GCA_964443915.1 of uncultured Pirellulaceae bacterium. GTDB lineage: Bacteria > Planctomycetota > Planctomycetia > Pirellulales > Pirellulaceae > Anammoximicrobium. The sequence goes on along the minus strand of CAYUFW010000110.1, from coordinate 21,103 downwards.
CGGGGAGAAGGTGCCCATTTCGTTGCGAAACACGTCTGAACCTCAGAGGTTCAGCTTTCCAAGACAAAAGTGTGCGTGGATCAAGCTGGTTGATTTCCAGGAGCTTTTTCCGCTGGGGGACAATGGAATTGTTGAGTTCGAGGTTTACGGCAAGGACCTGTGAACGGCCCGGGGCAGGTGCAGGCCGGACCAGCCGAATCAGAGCGGTCACGGAATGCTCAACACGGTCGCGAGAGACACGATTGGTTCACTCGTCGTCGGACAGGACCGCTTTGTGCCCCGATTCCGACTCCTTCGAGATCTAGCCAGCGGCGGGCGTTTTCGAAGCAGACGGCGCGCACCAGCGGGCCAAGAAGCCGGTCGTCGTCGGGCAGGGTGCCGGCCTGTACCTGGTCGCCCAGCCAGTCGCACAGGACACGGCGGAAGTAGTCGTGGCGGACCATCGACAGCAGGCTGCGCGAGTCGGTCGTCATGCCGATGAAGGTGGACAACAGGCCGTAGCTGGCCAGAGCGTCGAGATGCTGCCGGATCCCCAGCGCGTGGTCGTTGTACCACCAAGCCGGGCCGAGCTGGATCTTGCCACGCACGTGGTCCTCGGCGAACGAGCCGGTCAGGGTCGCCAAGGGGGCGTAGTCGGCCGGATTCAGCGGATACAGGATCGTCCGCGGCAGACAGTTGTCCTGCTCAAGATCGTCCAGGAACCGGCACAGCCCGGGAATGTCGCAGCTTGGACCGATCGTGGCATATCCACCCGCCGGACCTGCGAGTTGCCGTAAGCGCGTGCTCGTTTGCCGCTGCGCTCCGATGTGCAACTGCATGATCCACCCGCGCCGGGCGTATTGGCGGGCGCACCCCCGCAGCACCTCCGAGTCCAAGCCGGCGACGGCGTGATCCGCCAGGCGGCAGCCCAGTCGCTGGAAAACATCCAGCCGTTCTACAAGCTGGTCCTGGTCGACGGCTGCGTCCTGATCCACGCGCACCGACGGCAGGACCCGCGTCACGAAGGCCGACTTGGCCAGATGCGAGTGAGCCTGGAGATCATCCATCAGCCGATCGGACGTACACAGGCACTCGACGTTGGCCTGGGCGATCAATCCCCGCGCGGTGTAGTCCGAGCCGCGCAGCCGTTCGTTGCAGGCGGCCCAGACACGATCGGCCGACTCCGGCGACAGCAACTCCGTGACCTCGAAGTAGCGGTTCAACTCCAGCGCCGTCCAGTGGAACAGCGGGTTGCCCAACGTCTGCGGCACGGTGGCGGCCCAGGCGTCGAATTTCTCGCGGTCCGTGGCGGCTCCCGTGATGAGCCGTTCCGGCACACCCGCGATCCGCATGGCCCGATGTTTGTAAGGGTCCACGGCGATCCAGAGTTGAGTGAGGTTGTCGAACTGCCGATCGTCGGCCAGTTCCCGCGGGTCCAGGTGGTTGTGATAGTCGACGATCGGCAATCCGGCCGCGAACTCGTGGTACAACCGCCGGGCCGGTGCGGTCTGCAGCAGGAAATCGGGATGCAGGAATTCGTTCATGATTCATACTCCCGAGGAAGCCAAGAAGCCGCCGTCCACGGGGACGGTGACGCCGGTGACAAAGCCGGCCCGCTCGTCATCCAACAGCCAACAGACCGCGCCGAGCAGGTCGCGGGCTTCGCCGAAGCGTTTCTGCGGCGTGTGGGCCATCACGTTCTGGCCGCGCGGGGTCAGGCCGCCCTCGGCGGTCATGAGGATCTTGCGACTCCGCTCGTTGGCGAAGAAACCCGGCGCCACGGCGTTCACGCGGATTCCGGCCGGCGCCAGGTACGCCGCCAGCCATTGCGTCAGGTTCACCACGCCGGCTTTGGAGACGGCGTAGGCCAGGTTCCGGGAAAGCGGCCGATAGCTGTTCATCGAGGCGAAATTCACGATGGCACCCCGGCCCTGTTCCGCCATCTCGCGGCCGAATACCTGGCAGGGGATGAGCGTGCCGAGCGTATTCACTTGGATCACTTCCAGCAGGCGGCTGGGGTCAAGCTGGAAGAACCCCCGCAGGTCTTGCGGCCGCGTGTCGCTGATTTCCGCGGGCTGAAACTCGGTGGTCGTCGTCACCGCCTCGGGGCGATTGCCGCCGGCCCCGTTCACCAGCAAGGTACAGGGCCCCAAGTGGCGCGTCAGGTACGCTCGTGCGGTTTCGACCGCGGCGGCATCCGTCACGTCCACGCTCAACGGCAAGGCCGTGCCGCCCGCACCGCGAATCGTCGCCGCGATCGGTTCCAACTTGGCCAGGGTGCGGCCGAGCAGGGCGACTTTTGCGCCCAGCCGTGCCAGTTCGACGGCGACGGCCGAGCAGAGCGTGCCGCCCGCGCCCGTCACGACGGCGGCCTGGTTGTGAAAAAAGCTCTCGGACATGTCGTCATATTCTCCTGTGCTCGGCGCGGGTCTCCGACCCCGCCGTTCTGCCGACCGAAGGTCTCTCCGTCGTCACGCGGTCGGTTGTTCCGTAACTTCCGCAATTCGTCTCACCGGTCCCAGCCAGAAAAACAACGCCAGACAAGCGATCGGCGCGAGGCTGCCCACGGCCCAAAACGCGGGGGCGTAGCCCACGCGATCGACGATCTGGCCCACCAGGAACGTGAATCCGGCGCCGCCCAGACTGGCCGCCATCAGGGTCGTTCCCACCGCCGAGCCCATGGTCTCGGCGGGAAAGACGTCGGCGTGCAGCGCCAGGATATTCGCGCTCCACATGCCGAACCCGAACGTGGCCAGGCAGACCCAAGCGATGGCCGCCGCCGGCGTCGCCGCATCGACGACCAGCAGACCGCCGAGCATCGCCACGGCGCCGCCGACCATCACGCTCTTGCGGGCCAAGGCAGGACCGTACCCACGGGCCAGGATCGCATCCGACAGCGCCCCGCCGATCATCTTTCCCAAGTCCACCGTCAGGTACGGAATCCAGCCGTAGAGGCCAATCTCCTGAAGCGAAAAGCCGCGGCCCTCGCTGAGGTAGTCGGGCAGCCAAAACACGTAGAACCACCACACGGGCGTCGCGACCAACCGCGTCACGAGCAGGCCCCATAACTGTCGCGTGCCGATGATCCGCCGCAGCGGGGCACCGAAGACCGGCGGCCGGGGCTTCGCCGGGCCAAGTTCCTCAGCGACCTTCGCCCGGTCCTCGGCGGACAGCCACGGATGCCGCTCCGGCGAGTCGTAAACCACCAACCAAGCCGCCAGCCAGACGAAACCCAACAGGCCCGTCGTCAGGAAGGCGGCACGCCAGCCGAACTGAAACGCCAGCAGGGCCACGACCGGCGGCGCCAGGACCGCACCGATGGCCGAACCGCTGTCGAACACCGCCATCGCCAACGCGCGCTGTTTCTGGGGCATCCAACTGGCGACCGCCTTCGTCCCTGCCGGCCAGTTGCCCGCCTCGGTGACACCCAACAGTCCGCGAAAGACAATCAGGCTCAACGGCCCGCGCGCGAAGGCGTGCAACATGGCCGCCACCGACCAGCCGACGATCGACAATCCAAACCCGATCCGCGTCCCGATCCGGTCGATCCACATCCCCGCGGGAATCTGGGCCAGCGCGTAGGCCAGCATGAACACCGTGGTGATCGTGCCGTAATCGGCGCTGCTGAGCCCCAACTCTTTGCGCAGCGTGGGCAGCAGCACCGACAGCGCCTGCCGGTCCACGTAGTTGATGACCGTGGACAGGAACAGCAGCCCCAGAATCAGCCAGCGCAGCCGGGAGAGGCGGACGTAGAAATGCGGTGCAGAAGGCTCAGACTTCATACGATTTTTCACGGCAACTGTTGACCAGTTGTTTGAAGATGGTGTCCACCCGGCAGTCCCGCAGAGCCACTTCAGCCGGTCTTTACTTTTCGTTCCGCCCCTTTCCGCGAGCATAGGCTTTCGAAGTCCATGCCGTAGGCCGCAAGGGGTTAGACAGGCCAACGCCCACATTGTAAAGTGCAGCAAGCGCCGGCTGAAGCCGTTGTGATCAGGATCTGACACTCTAGCGACGAGAACCCCATGAATACCAGGCGAGAGTTCCTGCAGGCCGGCACGCTGTTCTTCGCTCCGGCCTTTCTGCCGGGCGGCATCGCGGTCAACGATCGCATCCGCGTCGGGATTGCAGGCGTCAAGGGCCGGGGCTGGGCCTTGCTGCGCAGTCTGCTCGAAATCGGCAAGGACCAGAACGTAGAGGTCGCCGCGCTGTGCGACGTCGATGCCGAAGTCCTGTCGCAGCGCGCGGCGGCGTGCGAGAAACTCAACGGCGGCAAACGCGTGGCGGCCGTTGGCGACATGCGGCGGATGATCGAAGACAAGTCGCTGGACGCGATCGTTCACGCCACGCCCACGAACTGGCACGCGCTGGGAGCCATCTGGACCGTGCAGGCCGGCAAAGACGCCTACGTCGAGAAGCCGCTCGCCCTGACCCTCTGGGAAGGCCGCCAGGTCGTCGAAGCGGCCAGGAAATACGGGCGCATCGTTCAGCACGGCACCCAGTGCCGCAGCAGTCCGGAGATCCTCGAAGCCATGACACTCGTCCGTGAAGGCGCGATCGGCGAGGTGTACCTGGTGCGCGGCATCGGCCACAAGTACCGTCCTAGCATCGGCCCGCTGAAGCCCGCAACGCCCCCGGCCACGTTGAACTACGACCTGTGGCGCGGACCGGCGCCGATGAAGCCCTACTCGGCCAACCAGGTCCACTACAATTGGCATTGGTTCTGGGACACGGGCAACGGCGATCTGGGGAACTTGGCGGTCCACGGTCTGGATGTCGCCCAGATGGCGCTGGGGCTGGACGGATTGCCCGATCAGGTGCAATCGATGGGAGGGAACTTCGTGTTTCACGACGCGAAGGAGACGCCCAACTTGCAGACCAGCGTCTTCCGCTACATCCAGCGCAACGTGATGCTCGAATACTCGATCCGCAACGCGTACTCGAACAGCGAGGGCGACATGGGCGAATCCATTCCCTTTACGCTCGGCGACCCGCGCGATTCCCACGCCGTCATCATCTACGGCTCCGAAGGGTACATGCTGCTGCCGGACTACGTCAGCTACTACATTCATCTGGGGCGGGACCGGAAGCTGTCGAAGAAACGCATCGGGACAGACGACCCAGACCCGGTCGGCTTCCATCTCCGGAACTTCCTGGACGCCATGCGCAGCCGAAAATCGGCCGATCTGGCCGCCGAGGCGGAAGAGGGCCGCAAGTCGGCGGCCCTGTGCCACCTGGCCAACATCGCCTATCGGGTCGGGAGGACCTTGAAGGTTGATCCCGCCACGGAAGAGATCGCCGGCGACGCCGAAGCATCGGCGTTGGCGACGCGGGAGTACCGCCAAGGCTACCAAGTCCCGCAGAGCGTCTGAAGAGGCTTGCTTTCGCCGTCGAGAGGCCCGTCGGGCGGCCCGCGTCAAGGGCTGAGGATCTCCGGATCGCCATCCCGCTGAAAGGCTCGAAAATCCGAGCCGTTGAGCGTGAAGAACCGCCGGGCCTTGCTTTTCCGAGCCGCGACCAGGTGCAGGTAGTCGAAAACCGCGCCGCCCTGCACGCCGCGGGATTGGCATTCGCGCAGGCTGCGGAGCGTCTCGCCCGCCGTGAGCGTCGTAATCTGCAGGAGAGGAAGGTAATCCGCTTCCAGCATCTCTGCGGCTTGGCCGGGACTCAGCCGAAACGCTTTCCGGCCGCCGGTCAGCGTGCTGAAGAACTCGGCCAGACCGTGGACAAACAGCCCCAGGCCGCCGCCATCGAGCAGACGGCCGCAGGCAGCGTGGTGCGACTCCGACGCTACCACTGCGGCGACCAGCACGGAAGTATCGATGAAGTCCAAGATCAGGTCTCCCGTCGCTTTCCCGCGAGCCGGTTCAGATGTTCCTCCCGGGCCTCCTGAACCGCCTTCGCTGCGTCAAATCCTTCCCAGCCCACGATCACGCGGCGCTTGCCGCGCCACTCGATTTGCACCTCGGCCGGCTCAGGACTGATTTCCAGCCGGTCACCCACCAGTTCGGCTCGCAGCCGCGAACCTTCCCGCAGGTGCATTTTCTCGCGAATCCTCTTCGGAATCACCACTCGGCCGGCTCTGTCGACCGTCAGCATCGCCGTCATGGCCGCCTCCCCGGGCAATCGTCTCGGTTCTCGGTCTCACAGCCGCGCCGCCCGCGTGCGGCGGCCGTTTTCCCCACAATGGTATCCAGAATGGTATCCAGAATACCATTCATAATACCATTTCTGGTGCCATTGGCAATGGCGGCAGGCCGCCGCACAGACCGAGAGCCCTTGCGCCACAGGCCCGGCGGCCCGGACCCTGCCGGGGCAAGGCTTCGAAAATCTCGAAGAAAACATTCTCAGAAACGCGGTGTGAGTTCGTTCATGCGTCCTGCCCTCCATGCACGACATCGACAACCTTGGCCGCGGTCACTTGGAAAGTCCGCGGCCCCGGCCGCCGGCTGGCACGGCCCGACGCCAGCCGGCGCGGAGGGCCGCCTGCATTTCTTGCACCACGGCCCGCGACGCCGGGTCGTTCGCCAGATTGTGGTCCTCGGCCGGGTCGATCTCGTAATCGTACAACTCGTTCTGCCCCGACGAGCGCTCGATGAACCGGTAGCAGCCGGTGCTGATGCTGCGGGTCGTGTAGTCGATCAGGCACGTAAACGCGGCCGTCTTCCAAGGCCGGCCGGGCGCGGCCAGCAACGGCACGAAACTCGTGCCTTCCAGGTAGCCGGGCGGAGTCAGTCGGCACAGCTTGGCCAGCGTGGGATAGATGTCTATCAACTCCACCAGCGCGTCCGTCTGCTGGTTCCGCGGGCCGCCTGGCACAGAGATCATCAGCACGATCCGCGCACAGGCTTCGGAATTGTTCGGCTTGCTCCAGCGGCCGTGCTGGCCCAGTTGCCAGCCGTTGTCGGACCAGACGACGACGATGGTGTTCTCGTCGAGTCCCAAACGGCGCAGTTCGTCCAGCACCTTGCCGATTTGGGCATCCACAAACGAGATGCTGGCGTGGCAACCGTGAATGATCTCGCGGGCCTTGTCCTCCGGCATCGGACCGCTCAGGGGGCAATCGCCGTAGCGGCGGACTTCATTCCAATCGTCGCGCGGAATGCCGTCGTCCGCTTGACGGAAATTGACGGGCAGTGCGAACTGGTCGCGGTCGTACAGATCCCAATACTTCCGGGGCGCGGTCAGCGGCATGTGCGGACGGTAGAAGCCGGCCGCCAGAAAGAACGGCGCGCCGGCCTGCTACAGCTTCCGCAACTCCTCGACGGCGCGTTGGGCGATGATTCCGTCCGGCGTCTTCTCATCCGGCGTGTCCGTGATTTCGGTGAGTCGGGGCCGACGGCGTCGCGCGCCGCGCGGACGATGGCCTCGTCCAGCGCCGCGCTGTGGCGTCCGAACGGCCCCCAGCCAATCTTGAACGCGCGGAACCCCTGCGACCGCAGCGAGCGGAGATGATCGGCCAGCAGCCCGGGCTCCTGCATCAGCAGCGAAGCGTACGGTTGAACTCCGTCGCGGTAACGTCCGCCCAGCAGACGCCCGACCGGCTGGCCGGTCGCTTTGCCCAGGATGTCCCAGAGGGCGATGTCGATGCCGCTAATCGTGTGCGTTACCGATCCGCCGCGGCCGAGCCAAAACGTGTTCTGGTGCAGCTTCTCGCTCACCCGCTCCGGCTCCAAGGCGTTCTCGCCGCGATACAGGGGCTCCAACAAGGCCAAGGCCGCGCGCACCAAGTGGTCGCTGGTGAACACGCTGCCCAGCCCGCAGAGCCCTTCGTCGGTAATCACGGCGATCAGCGTGTGGACGCAATCATCGGGGCGCAATTCCTCGTCCCAGCCGCCCTCCGGCGTAGCGCCCCGCAGACGGGCCGCTCGGATTTCTTGAATTCTCATCGTTCTCGCTCCGGCGGTCTTCACCACTGGATTTGACTTTGGACGGGCCGCCAATGCCGGTCGCGGCGCGGGGCCAGCGGCCAGGCGCGGAACTCGTCCACCAACTCGATCAAACGCGTCAGCACGGCTTCCCAGATCACTTTGCCCTTCTCCGCGGTGGCCCGCGTCGGATCGCCGTGGACGCCGACGTCAGTCCAACGCGACCAGTAATCACTGAACCGGACGTACGGCGTCGTGCTGTCGGAACTCAGGTACTTGCCCACCACGTCGTTGTCCGCCACGGCCTTGTCCATGCGGACGCGCTCCGCCGCCAAGTGCAGGTACAGCGATGTCTCGAACTCGTCGGCAGAACGACGACCTTCTGGGCCGCGATGGCTTCGTTCATTTCCTCCCAAGTCAGCCGCTGGTGGCGGTACTCGCTGGTGGCCGCCATTGGAGAACGCTCCTGTTGTCCGAGGCGGACGGCCGGAAAAGGCCGTCCTGCGTTTTTCTCCCGTCGTGCAGCATTGTAGCGTCCGCCCGCAGCGGTCCACAACCGAACGGCATTGACGGGTATCTCGTTTTGAATTCTGGCGTTCGGATTTTGAATCTGTTTCGGATTTCGTGCTTCGGATTTGAGATTCCGCACAATGTCGGTCGCCGGTAGCCTCACGGCGACACGCCGGCGACGAGCTTCTCGTCGAGCGGGTGTTCGCCGACGGGCTCGAAGACCGTCCGGAACCGGGCGGCAGCACCTCGTTGCCGCAGGACGACGATGGGCTTGCGCTCGTCGGGCTTGTTGGTCGGTGCTTCCCCGACAATCACCTCCAGCGACGATTCCTGGGGCAGGACCCAGAGCCGCCAGCGGCTCTCGCCAGCCAAAAACGTCAGCTGCGCCGGCTTGTCAATCACCGCCGACCGAACCTTGTCTACCAGCTGGTATCCGCACTTGCTGCCCAGCGGTCCCGACCGTGGCTGCAGCGGTACGCTGCAATCGCCCCCTTGCCCGTCGACGTGCAGTACGTAGTCGAACTGATGTTCCCCCGCAACTTGCTGCGGTGCTGCGTCCGGATCGGGCAGCGCGTCGAGGCAATCGACGACGCAATGCTGCCACAGACGGACCTGCCGGCGCAGGACCAGACCCGGATAGGCTGACGCACACCGCGCGGCCACCAGCTTGGCATCCGCGTCGAATCGCTCCAACGTGCCCAGTACGCGGTCTTGACTGCTGTCGACCGGCCACATCAGGTTCTTGTCGCCCGCGGGGCGTTGCGAACGCTCGTCGACGACCAGCGTATTGTGGCTGAGCGTGTGCGACGTCCATTCCGTCTTCCAGTGCGACTCGTAAGGCATGCTGCCGTAGTGCGGCACCCACTGACGGCCCTGAGCGTAGACGGCGATGCTCAACTTGTCGGGATGCCCATGACCGCCGCCATAGGGTCCGTAGCTCAACGCCACGGCGGTCGAGCCAAGTTGCGCGGTGAAGTCGCCCGCGTGTTGTCGGAGCATGGCAACGCCGCTGGACGGCAGCAGGGTGCATCCGTTCTGGAATACGCCCGTGTTGCCGATCGCTTGATCCCGCCAGGTTGCCTGGGCGTCGGCCGCTGCCGTGGCAGCTTCGAGGCCGGGCTGGCCGTACACCAGCGTGCGCCAGTTGCTGGCGGCGTGGTAGACCGTGGGACTGGTGCTGACGGGCTGGCCGTCACGAGTCAGCTTCGCCTGCTCGCCCCGAACTTCCAGGCGGAAACGGTAGCTGCGTCCGACTTCGGGCAGATGCCCCGTCAGCATCATCGACCGCCGCTCGCCGGCATTTCGCGGGTTGGTCCGGAACACCACCCAAGCGCGCTCCTCCCGGCCGACATCTTGCAGGCGAGTCATCCTCCACTCGAGCACGAAATCGCCCAGATCGGTGCTGTTCAGCAAGTACCGGTCCGACTGACTCACTCCCTGGTCGCTCGCCAGAATCGTCGTCCCGTCCCGCTTGTACGTCTCGTCCTGCCTCCCCCAGGCAATCGGCTGGCCGTCCAGCCGCACGTCCTCGTACCGGTACTGATAGCGGTAGTAGTGCAGGAATCCGGCGCGGACGGCGGGGGCCATCTGTTGGCGCAGCAGCCAGGCAAGGTGCGGCTCGCGATACCGGTTCCACGCCACGAGTGTCATCCAGTCCGGTCGCAACGGCCCGCGGTCGCTGTCCCCCAGCGCGATGTAGCTCAGATCCGGAAACGCCAGGTAAAACGGAGCCTGGAACATCATCCGCAGGGACTTGGGCTCCGGGCTGGTGTCGGTAACATAGTGGCAGTCTTCGTCGATCGAGCGGTCGTTCGGCACGCGCACCTGATACAAGTCGACGCCGCAACGGAACATCGCTTCCGTCAGCGGCAGCAGCGCGGCGAGCACGAAGCGGTGGTAGCCCAACGAGCGTTCCCAGAACAAACCGTCGTCGCGAATGTCGTGCGCGACCAGGTGCTGGAAGCCGTAGCGGCTGGTGACGGCGTACTCCACCAACTCCGGGTCGCGCACGGCCAGTCCGATGAGCCCGATCGCGCCCAGGTGCCAAGCCTGGAAGTTGTAGCAGCGGTAGTGCAGGTCCCGGATCCGCGCGTCGCGCTCAGAGTCGGTCACCTGGAAGCACGCTACCGCGGCCCGCAACAAGTCCTGTTCGATGTGCTGCCGTTGCTCGGCGTTCAGCGTACCGCTGTCCGCCACCAAGTCGTAGGCCAGCGCGATGTTCTCGGCCCACATGGCCTCATACAACGAGGACTGGCTAAACACCTTGCAGCGCATCCGCGTCAGCGGCAGCGACGGATACACATCGGCATAGGCCAGCAGCCCGTCACGGACCCACTGGGCCAACTGCGGATCGCCGCTGAAAGTGTGTCCCAACCCGGCCTGGACCAACCGCTCGGCGATGCCCCAGTGCGCCGTATCGCCTTTCTCCGGGAGTTTTCCCAATGGCTTTGCGGCCAACTCGCGGGCCTGCTTGACCAGCGACTCCAGGGTGGCCTGAGCCGAAGGAGACTGTTCCGCCCGCCGCCGGGCTTCTTCCACCTCCGCACGGGTCACCAGCAGATAAGGATGCTGGCCGGGGATCTTCAACGCCGCCCGCAGCTTGCTCGCCGAGTAGTCCTGCCCCGCATCCGCGGCGAGCGATGCGAGTCCGCCAATCAGTCCCCACGACGCAACGCCGCAAGCGATCAGCAACCAACGCTGCAACCCGGCCAAGTGCGTCGACGGAGCCGGCAGGGAGAAAAAGCAACCTTTGCCCTCCACGTAAGGGAACGGTGGCAAGAAGCAGGAAATCTTCATACAATCCACTCCTTGTAGCATGGCTCGCGTTCCGCAAGTCCGCTCCGCGTGAAAACCGGGAGGAACGGGACGCGAGCGGTAAGGCTCAGCCTCACAAGTACTCGTTCTGGCTCGACGACGCAAGTGCCGGGCAAGAAGCGAATGGTTTGTTCTGTGGAGAAAGGGTCACTACGATGCGTCACTCGTTTCGGACGTTTCGACGGACGGGGGTAGCTCAACTCGTCGTTCTTCAACTGGCTGCGATGCTGATGCTGACCGGGCCGCTTGCCGGCGTCGATCAGCCGCCGGATGCCGCGATCGCACAGCGGGCGACGGCACCGCCCGCACCATCGCTGCTGGAGTTCGGTTCGTCGCCAGTCACGATTGTCTGTCTGGGCGATAGCGTGACCGGGGTCTACTACCACACGGGCGGGAGGCGGGCCTATCCGGAGATGCTTGAAATCGCCATTCGGATGGCGGTGCCACAGGCCCAAGTCAAAGTCATCAACGCCGGCATCAGCGGACACACGACGACCCAAGGGCTGGCCCGGTTGGACCGCGATGTCTTGCAGCACAAGCCCGCCCTCGTGACCGTCAGCTTCGGGCTGAACGATGTGGTTCGCGTGCCGGAGGAGCAGTTCGTCTCCAATCTCGAAACGCTCGTCGCGCGCTGCCGCGAGGCCAAAGCGCAGGTTGTGCTGTGTACGCCCAATGCCGTGATCACCACCAGCAGCCGGCCGGTCGAGAAGGTGAGCCGCTATTGTGACAAGATTCGCGAGCTGGGCGGCACCTTGAACGTCCCCGTGTGCGACCAATTCGCTGCCGGCGAGTCGCTGCGCGCGAAGGACGCATGGGCCTGGCGACTGACCATGAGCGACGAGATCCATCCGAACATGGACGGCCACAAGCGGATGGCCCAGGAACTCTGCCGCACCATCACCGGCAAAGAAGTCTCCCTGGCCGAAGTCGGGCCCCCGCGGGATTTCCTCGCGAAAACGAGGGAGCTGTTGAAACAGGGCAAGCCGGTCAAGGTGCTCGCGATGCCGCCGCTGGATGCCGTGGCCGGTTCTGCATTGAAGCAGCTTCATCTCCAGGCGGTTGCCGATATCACGCCGTGGCCCACGGACGGCAAGTCGCTGGTCGCACTGGAGCGAGCCGCCAAGCCCGATTTGGTCATTCTGGCGGTGCCCGCCAACGCCAACGCAGCCACCGATGAGGAATTCGCCCGCTCGTACTCGTGGATCATGAACTGGTCGCTCAGCTTCGGGCATCAAGAATGGGATTGCGTCGTCGTCCATCCATCGGTCGTCGCGCCGGACATCAACGTCCCGCGCGGCGACCTCATCCGGCAACTCGTCCGCGCCCAGGATCTGACCTTGATCGACCGCCCGGCGGATGACCGCTCGCCGGCCGAAGTTCTGTTCGGGAACGCCTTGAAGCAATCACCGTGACCTGTCAGGAGTGGCCCGCGGGGCGCCAGATTGCCCGGCAAACGCGGTAATTCCCCTCCTCACAGCCGCGTGATAGAATCGAGGCAGTGACAACAGATCCTTGGAGGAATGCAATGTCAGTCGAAACGATGGTTGGGAGCCTGAGTCGGGACGAAAAACTTATGGCGATGGACCTTATCTGGCGGGATTTGGCCACCGATTCGCAGACGTTCGTGTCCCCCAAATGGCATGAAGGGGTTATCACAGATCGGCTTCGAAGCCCCGCCTCAGGAAGCGCCTTGCCGCTGCCGGAGGCCAAAGCAGAAATCAAGGAAGCGATTGATGCACGTCGAGCTACGCGTTGAAGCCCGACATGACCCCGTTCAAGGCGCGCTGTTTTACGAGGCGCAGCGCGAAGGGCTTGGTGACTACTTCACGGACAGTCTCTTTGAAGACCTTGAGCGACTTGAAGGCCAAGCGGGGATCCACGCGATGGTGTACGGGCTGCACCGGAAACTGTCGAGTAAGTTCCCGTTTGCGATTTACTATCAAGTTGAAAAGTCGGTGATCGACGTTGTGGCCATCCTCGATTGCCGGCGCGACCCAGACGCGATTGCCGAACGGCTCCGACGAACACGGCCTTGATGTCCGATCACACGATTGCCGGTCTGCAAGGCATCCGACTGTTCAGTTCTCGACGGCCAGATAGGCACTGTGCTGGCTGCTGACGCCGCGAGTGTCGGTCGCGGTCACCGTGAGTTTGTGTTCGCCGTTGGTCAACTCGCGCGTGTTCAGGGTGATCTCGCCGGGCGGCGGCCCTTGCTGGCCGGACCAGCTTTGCTTCTGATCAAGCTGCACCACGACGCTTTGATGCTGGAGCGGGCCGTAGACGCTGACTTCGATCTCCGGACGCACTTCGCCGCGGACTTTCGGCGGCGGATCGGCCGGCAGCGGCGGTTGCTGGAAGCGGATCCGCGGGCGGCACTCCGGGGGCAACGTCACGCCCGCGAGCAGTTGCAGGCCCATTTGGCCCGTCAGATCAATTCGCGCGTCGTGGGCGACGTAAATGGTCTGGCCGGTTCGAGCTTCTTTGAGTGCCGCCAGCAATTCCCCAGCGGTAGCGACGTTGAAATCGCCCCGCTCGACAATCCGCCGATAACCATCGCCGCCGCCGATCGGATCGCCGGTCGGGTTGGCCTCCGCGCCATACGCCGGCACGACTTCGGCGGCCGCGGCGGGGGAGGTTACGAACGACAGAATTCCCAGAATCGCGAGAGAACGAGCACGGTTCATGCTGCTAATCCGATGATAGTTGGCGGTTCGTGTCCCTGGTGTCGCATTTGCACCGCTGCCGGTCGTATTGTAGCATGGTCACCTGAGCAGAGAACAAACTGGCTGAAGCGATCTCGCAAGAAGGAGACCGAACTATGACACCTACGATTCGTCCCGTCCTTTCACGTCGCAGCTTTCTTGGCGGAATCACGTCCAGTGCGGCGGCTGCGGGGCTGGCTCTGTGTACGCGCCGCAGCCACGGCGCCGCACGCGCCGCCAGCCTGCTCGCGGGCGAGGGCGTGGTCGACACGACTCCGCCGTTGGGAATCGAAATGGGCGGGTTCCATCGGCCGCCGAGCAATCCGCGACTGATCACGGGGATCCGCCAGCCCACTTCGGCACGGGCGCTGGTCCTGGCTGGCGGCGATACCCAGGCGGCGATCGTCTCGCTGGACATGCTCGACGTGCCCTACGACTTCACCAGCCGCGTCCAGGCGGCGGTCGAACGCCAGACGGGAATCCAAGCGGCTCACGTCCGGGTCTGCGCCACGCACAGCCACAGCATGCCCGCCTTCCAGTTCTCGCACCAATGGGGCGCCGTGCCCGCTGAGTACATGGCGAGCGTCGAGAAGAAGATCGTCGAGGCGTGCCGCTTGGCCAAAGAGGATCTGGCTCCGGCCGAAGTCTCGCTGGGCAAGGCCCGCGCCGTGGGCGGGAATTTCAACCGGACCACCAAGAATTTCAGGACCGACGCCGAGTTCACCAAGGAATCGACCGAGGACCAGCGCTGGCTGGACACGATGCTGCACGTGCTGCGATTCGACCGGCCGGGCGGCCGGCGCAGCCTGCTGTGGTACCACTTCTCGAATCATCCGGTCTGCTTCCGCGACAGCCAGGCCGGTCCGGACTGGCCGGGCATCGTGGCGACTCGCATCGCCGAAAAGCACAAGATGACGCCGGTCTTTCTGCAAGGCCACGCGGGCGACGTCAATCCGGGCGACGGCAAGATTTGGATTGGGGAAGCGGAGCCGACCGCCACGGCCGTGTGCGACGCACTGGGCCGAGCGTTGGACGAGGCGAAGCCCGTCAAGGTCGATGCGCTGCGGGTGGCCGTCGAGCCGTGTCCATTGCCGCTGGACATGGCCCTCTTCAAATCGTGGCTGGAAGAGTACCGCAAAGATCCGGCGGCCTGTAAGAGCGGCCCTTGGGTCGATGCCGGGTTTGCCGCGGCCTGGTTCGAGAGCGCCGCCAAACAAGACCTCAACCAGACCCACCTGCCGATCACCCTGGCGGCGATGCGACTGGGCGGCGTGGGGTTGGTCTTCCATCCGGCCGAACTGTACAGCTACTACGGGCTGGCCATCCGCCGGGATTCGCCGTTGGCCGACACGCTGGTGGTCGGGTACACGGACGGCACGATCGGCTACGCGCCCGACGTACACGCCTACAAGGCTGGCGAATACGCGGCACTCGTGGTGCCCAAGATCCTCGATTATCCGCCGTTCGTGCCCACTGCAACCCAGACCATGACGGCCTCCGCACTCGGAGTGCTTGCGAAGGTCGCCGCATAGCCCTTCACGGGGCGGAGGTGAACGATGGTTTTGAAAGTTCTTGTCATGCTCGCTGTCCTGCCCGGCAGCGGGGCATTCACGCCGGCAGCGGCGCACGCTTCCGAACAGAAGCCGGTGGTGGACATTCGCGAGTTTGGGGCTGAATCCGGCGGGAAGACGCTGTGTACCGTGGCGATCCAGAAGGCCATCGACCGCTGCGCAGAGCAGGGCGGCGGAACCGTTCGCCTGCCGAGCGGCGTTTGGCTGACGGGCACGCTGTACCTGGCGAGCCACGTCACGCTCCACCTGGAAAAAGGTTGCACCCTGTTGGGCAGCCGCGATCGCAACGACTACGGCCGGCCGCGAGCTGTCGTGACCGGCGGCCCGCCGGCTTCCTTTGCCTATCCGGCCATCCTCGCAGGCTCGAATCTCCAGAACATCGCCGTCACGGGCGAGGGGACGATCGACGGGCAAGGCGAGGCGTTCCGGGACAAGACCAAGCTGCGCCCCAAGGCGATCTACTTGACCGGCTGCCGCGACGTACTCGTGGAAAACGTGAGCCTGAAGAACGCCGGCAGTTGGATGCAGCACTACCGAGACTGCGACCGGCTGACCATTCGCAAGATCACGGTCTTCAATCACGTCAGTTTCAACAACGACGGGCTGAACATCGACAGCTGCCGCGACGTGACGATCACCGACTGCCGCGTCGATTCGGACGACGATGGGATCGTGCTCAAGAGCCTTTCGCGGAAACCGTGCGAGAACGTCGTCATCCGCGGATGTGTGATCAGCAGCCACTGTAACGCGATCAAGCTGGGCACCGAGTCGGGCGGCGGCTTTCAGAACATCCGCGTCGCCGATTGCCAGGTCCATTCGCCGCGCAGTTCGAAGGTCATCTACGGCCGGCAACGCGGCCTGGCCGGGATTGCGTTGGAGATCGTGGACGGAGGCACGCTGCGCAACGTGGACGTTTCCAAGATCACAATCGACGGCGTGAGCGTGGCGATTTTCTTGCGGTTGGGAAACCGCGCCCGCGTGTACGAACCCGGCGGGGCGAAGCCCGATGTGGGACGCTTCTCGCACGTGACACTCAGCGAGATCACCGCCACCAACATGTCCGATATCGGCTGCTCGATCACAGGCTTGCCAGGCCATCCCGTGGAAGCGGTGACTCTGAGCGACATCAGGATCGGTTTCGACGGCGGGGGAATGAAGGAGCAGACGGCACGGGCAATTCCTGAGCGGGAGGATGCCTACCCGGAGAGCACGATGTTCGGCGTCTTGCCGGCGTACGGCTTCTTCTGCCGACATGCCAAGAACCTCGTGTTTCGCAATGTGAAATTGCACACGGCTCAGCCGGATTTGCGCCACGCGATGGTTTTCGACGACGTGGAAGGACTGCGGATCGAGGGACTGGAGGCCCCGCAGGCCGATGGCGGAGCCCCTCCCATCCGGTTCACGCGCGTCCGCGGCGACGTCCTGCGCGACTGTCCTGCGCCCGTCACCGCAGATCCGCCGCCGGGACGCCACGAATAGAGGATGCCAAGCTGAAGGAAGCCTTCGGCGACGGCTTCGTCAAGATGGGAGTCAGACAGACGATCGTTGTAAAGGAGAGTACGCCATGAGATTCTGCTTTTTCCTCTGCTGTTTTGCTGTCGCCAGCGCAGCCGTCGGACAGGAACCCCCTGCCGCCAAACAGGCTGTCGCGTGGGGCAGCATTCGCTGCGAAGGAACCTACCCGAAACATCTGCAAGGCATTTGCACCAACGAGGAGGATGCCATTTACTGGTCGTTCACCACCGTGCTGGTGAAGACGGACAGGCAAGGAAAACTCCTGAAGAAGATCCCGGTCGCCAGCCACCACGGCGATCTCTGCTTCCACGGCGGGAAGATCTATGTGGCGGTGAACTTGGGGAAGTTCAACGATCCGGCAGGCAACGCCGATTCGTGGGTGTACGTGTACGACGCTGACGATCTGTCGCTGCTGGCGAAACACGAGACGCAGCAGGTCTTCCACGGCGCGGGCGGGATGGGCTTTCGTGACGGCCGGTTTTTTCTGGTCGGCGGCCTGCCGCCGGGCGTGAACGAGAACTATGTCTACGAGTACGACGCCGACTTCCGCTTTGTGAAAAAGCACGTCATCGCCAGCGGCTACACGCTGATGGGCATCCAGACGGCGTCCTTTGCTGGCGGCTTCTGGTGGTTTGGCTGTTACGGGAATCCCCGTGTGATGCTCAAGACCGACGAGTCCTTCAACTTCCTCGGCAAGTACGAACTCGACTGCTCGCTGGGAATCGTCGGCCTTCCCGACGGTCGCTTGCTTATCGCCCGAGGCCCATGCCGGCCGGGCACAGGATGCAGCGGCAGCGTCGTGACAGCACGCGCGGACGCAGCCAAGGGACTGGTGATGGAAGAGTGAGATGCCCGAGGGATGAGCGCCGTTGCTGGAAGTGACCGGTGATCGATGGGCGGTGATCGGTGATCGGCGGGCGGTGGCACGGCCGACTCGTTGGCCGTGCCGGAGTGGTTGGTGATTGGTGATCGGTCGTCGGTGGAGGCCGTGGCTGCCGGGCTATCGCGATTCCGTCATGGCTTCGACCCTCGCGTCGCGCGATCCCTGGAACGGGCCTCACACCTGCAGCCGCGACCGTCCCTTGGGCAGGTCGAAGCAGACGATGACGCCTTGTTTGTCACGCGTCCACGTTCCGACCGGTCCAATGCGAAGCCATGATCGCCGGCTCGCCGCGCTGGATGACATCGACCATCCGGCCCTGAGACAGATCGGCGGCGAGGTACCGATCCGGCTCGCCGGGGCGGGAGGCGTCCCAGCCGCCGGTACAGGCGATGATCGAGACCACGCAGCGCGGATCGGGACCGGCGAGCCCGGAGGCGTACTCGACTTGAGGAGCCATCCGACCAACCCCAGTTCTCCCGGTAGCGGATGCC
Organism: uncultured Pirellulaceae bacterium; assembly: GCA_964443915.1. Classification (GTDB taxonomy): domain Bacteria; phylum Planctomycetota; class Planctomycetia; order Pirellulales; family Pirellulaceae; genus Anammoximicrobium. The sequence goes on along the minus strand of CAYUFW010000110.1, from coordinate 2,773 downwards.
TTTCTGTCGGCGTGTCCGGGAGGTAAGCTATACCCCACGCGGCTGAGAACTTGATATAATGCGGTCTGGCGTGGGCGCACGCGGTGGCTGCGCCGTTGAGTGCCGGTCCGCTGGGCGTCGTCGCAGCGGCGGACGATCCCAGGGCGCCTTTTCAGCGGAAGGAGATGAGCATGAAGAACGTGATTGCCGAACGCGTGGATGTTTGGGTTGCGGGCATCAGGGACGAACCCGGCGGCTTGGCGAAGGTGCTCAGCAGTTTGCGTGACGCGGGCGCCGACCTGGAGCTGGTCATCGCCCGGCGAGCCGCGGAAGAGCCGGGAACGGGGGTCGTGTTTCTCGCCCCGCTGCGCGGCGACGACGAAGTCGCGGCCGCCGGCATGTTGGGCTTCAATGCCACCAGCAGCGTTCACTCGGTGCGCGTGCAGGGTGACAACGAACCCGGCGTTGCTGCCGAGCTGAGCGAGAAGCTCGCCGCAGCCGGCATCAACCTGCGGGGCCTCACGGCGGCGGTGATGGGGACCCGATTCATCATGTACATCGGCCTCGACAGTCCCGGCGACGCGGCCAAGGTGATCGACCTGCTTCAGCAGGCCTAGTTTCGGGAGTTGCTGCATGCTGCTGAAACTGATCGCCTGCAACGTCTTCATGCGGGAGGCCTGCCTGTGCATCGCTCGCTCGCCGCACGTGATTGACGTGGACTTTTTCGAACTGGGCGAGCACGTGCAGGCGACCCGCCTGCGGGAGGCCTTGCAGGCGAAAATCGACGAGGCCAGTAACTCCGCAAAGGACTACGATGCCATTCTGCTGTTGTACGGCTTGTGCGGCAACGCGGCGGTCGGTCTGCGAGCCCGCAACATCCGCTTGGTGATTCCCCGCGCACACGATTGCTGTACGATCCTGTTGGGCTCCAAGGAGCGGTTCCAAGAACATTTTCAGGCCAATCCGAGCATGCCGTTCAGCTCGGTGGGCTACTTGGAACGCGGCAGCTACTATATCCGCACCGACGACGGCGACGGTCAAATCCGCTACGGCGACCAGTATGCGGCGCTCGTCGAGCAGTACGGAGAGGACAACGCCAAGTACATCTGGGAGGCCATGCACGCGCCGGGCGCAGAGCAGGTGAACCACCACGTGGTCTTCATCGATCTGCCGGAAACGGCGCCGCTGGGCCGCCTGGAACGCTTCCGGCAACAGGCGGAGCGGGACGGTAGAGAGTGCGTCCGGCTGGACGGCAATTTGACGCTGATCCGGATGCTCCTGGACGGCGACTGGGATCCGGCCCATTTTCTGATCGTGGAACCCGGCCGGCAAACGGCCGGGGTCTACGACTGGAGCGAAATCATTCGAGCCACGTGACGAGCGAAGGAGAGACTATGTACCGATGTCTGGACGTCTGCGTGTTGACGGTTCTTGGGCTTTGCCTGCTGGCCCCTTCCCGCGCTGTGGCTGCCGACGGTCCCGCGGGCGACCGGCCCAAGCGGACGCCGGACTCGGTGTACGTCCCGACGCCCGATGACGTGGTCGCCAAGATGCTGGAAGTCGTCGCCGTGACCAAGGACGACCTCGTGTACGATCCCGGTTGCGGGGACGGGCGGATCGTCATCACGGCGGCCAGGAAGTACGGCTGCCGAGGCGTCGGCATCGAACTCAGCCCCAAGCTGGTCCGGGAAGCGCGAGCCAACGCGGTCCGCAACGGCGTCGCCGACCGGGTGCAGATCCTGGAGGAGGACATCTACGCCGTGGACATGAGCCAGGCCACGGTCGTGACCTTGTACCTCCTGCCGGGCATGAACGCGAAGCTGATCCCACAGCTGCAGAAGCTGAAACCCGGCGCCCGCATCGTCGCGCACGACTACGGTTTTCAGGGGCACGTCGGGGACGCGCAAAAAACGTTCACGGTCACTTCGAAGCAAGACGCCGTCGAACACCAGATCTACCTGTGGACCGCCCCGCTGCCAGTCAAGACGCCGTGACGGCCTTCATCGGTCCCATCCCTCCCATGCGTCGCATCGTTCGCATCCGTCCTATCAGTCAGCAGGCGCCGCCCGCCCGCACCGCCCGCCGGTAGTCATCGGGATCATCCAGATCCTCGATCACCGCCCGGTCCGATGTCGGCCACTCGAGCACCTCGCCGGAGTGCGCCAGCAGCAATCCGCGCAGCCCAACGCCGTCGAACTGCGAGAGGATTTCGTCCCGGTACCGCGTCGAGAACAATAACGGATGGCCTCGGCGGCCGGCGAAGGTGGGCACCAGGATGCTGCCATCCGATGCCCGATAGGCGGCGATCAAGTCACGGACCAGCGCCGCACTCGGACCCGGTTGATCCCCCGGTGCGACGAGCGCCGTGTCGCACTCGGCGGGCAACGCAGCCAACCCGCAGCGCACCGAGCTGAGCATATCGGCGGCGGGATCGGGGTTCGAGACGAATTGCACGCGACGCTCCGCCAGTGCCGCCCGCAGTTGCGAATCATCGGGCCGGACCACGACCAGCACGTGATCGACCGCGGCGTCGAGCAGCGCATCGACGACGCACCCGATCACCGTCGTGCCCGCCAGCGGCAGCAGCAGCTTGGGCCTGCCCATGCGGCGCGAATGGCCAGTCGCCGGGACGATCGCCGCAATCATGGGATTGTCTCCGGAAACCCAAGAAGTCCGGCTTCTCGAAGAAGCCGGGCTTCTGCTGAACGGAAATGACGAGCACGCAAGTACGCCGGAACAAGGAAGTAGATCCTATGAAACGTCGCGGCGGTTAAGCCCTATGGTTGAGTATTGT
>CAYUFW010000109.1:12106-23053 GCA_964443915.1 uncultured Pirellulaceae bacterium | reverse complement strand
TTCTTGCCAAGACCAATTTCGTGAACACTACGTAGATCGCCTAAAGTGCAGTGAAAAAGGACTTGGCAGCGGCCCGGCGGCGATGGCTGGCAGAATCCAAGACGGACGCGGAACGGGCGGAACGGCAGCGGTCCGACTTCCTGCGGTACCAAGACGCGGACGGGCGGTATGCCGACTTCCACGCCCAGCGGCATACCTACATTTCGGCAATCGTGGCCGGCGGTTGCTCGGTCAAGACGGCCCAAGAACTGGCCCGGCATAGCACCCCGACCTTGACCATCGGGCGGTACTCACACACACGGCTACACGACCTGACGGCGGCTCTTGATGCCCTGCCCGACCTGACCACGCCCCCGGAAACCACGGCGACGCCCCAGGCGATGGCGGCGACGGGGACGGACGGCGGCGAAAATGTACTTGACGGACAGACAACGAAAACGCCAGCATATCGCCAGCAGTTGCCAGCAAATCGCCAGCAGTACAGCAGCAAAACGGGGCAGGAAACTGCGAATCGTGGCGAATGGCCCGACGATTGCAACGGGGCAGAAACGCCCGATGGTGATGGTTCGCAAGTCATTAGCCTTGCGGACTTTGGCAACAAAAAAGCCGCATCCTACGGGACGCGGCGAGAGGCGGAGGGCACGGGACTCGAACCCGCAACCCCTTACGGGGCACTTCATCTCCAATGAAGCCGCTCACCAATTCGCATACCCTCCGAAGGCTGCCGATCGGCTGCTCCACTGGGCTTAAGTTTATGCGACGGGCGGAGTCTGGTCAACTCAGGTGTTTCCTATTCGCGATCCGCGTTGCGAACGAGTGCAGGGCTTGGCCCTCGAAACGGGAGTTCTGCACCCACGATTGCAGGCCGTTGGGACAGATTGGCTAGTGTCCCGCGCCCGCCGCGCCTCGATGGTCCGCACGGCCAACAGATTCCCTCCCATGATGCCCTTTGGACCGTGTCATAGGAGGATTTTGTGGTCGTTCGAGAAGTCCGGCTCTTTCGAAAAAGCCAGGCTTCTTCGGTTGCGATTTCGGGCGGCGTCAAGTAAGCTGCTTCGTATCCAACCTTTCCCCTTTAACGGCCCACCTGGGAGAAGAAAAACATGCCGAAGCAAACGCGTTTCCATCGTCGTGATTTCCTGAAGGTTTCCGGTGCTTCCTTTGCCGCGCTGTCCGGGGGCGTGTGGAGTCAGCTGGCCGCAGCCGAATCCAAGTCCGCCAACGGCAAGCTGAACGTCGCCTGCGTGGGCACCGCCAACCGGGCGGCAGCGGATGTCGATGGAGTCAAGGGCGAGAACATCGTGGCCCTGTGCGACGTGGACAAGAACTATCTCGATCGGGCAGTCGCCCAGTTCCCGGGCGCACGGACCTACGCCGACTTTCGCGAGATGATCGACAAGGAGACCGGTAAGGTCGACGCGGTCGTTGTCGGTACGGCCGACCACACGCACGCGCCCGCCGCGATCCGTGCGATCCGCGCCGGGATGCACGTCTATGTCGAAAAGCCGCTGACGCACACGGTCCAGGAAGCCAGACTGGTCGCCGAAGCCGCCAAGAAGCACGGCGTGGCGACCCAGATGGGCACGCAGATTCACGCCGGCGACAACTATCGCCGCGTGGTCGAGATCATTCAATCCGGGGCGATCGGCGACGTGACCGAGGTCCACGTGTGGGTGAACAAGGCCTGGGGCGGCGGCGAGCGTCCGGAAGGTGGCCAGGAACCGCCCGCCAACTTGAATTGGGACCTCTGGTTGGGTCCGGCCCCGGTTCGCCCCTTCTGGCCCGGCCGCTACCATCCGGCCCAATGGCGCCGCTGGTGGGACTTCGGCACGGGCACGCTGGGCGACATGGCCTGCCACTATATGGACTTGCCGTTCTGGGCCCTCAAGCTGCGGCACCCGACCAGCTGCGAAGCGGAAGGCCCGGAGGTCCATCCGGAGACGTGCCCGCTGGGGCTGATCGTGCGCTACGAGTTCCCCGCGCGTGAGGGTCTGCCGCCGGTCCGCTTCACGTGGTACGACGGCAACCGCATCCCGCGCGAAGTGGCGGGCGAACGAGTGCCGGGCAGCGGCGTGATGTTCGTCGGCAGCCAGGGGAAGATGTACGCCGACTACGGCAACTACCGGCTCTTCCCGGCGGACAAGTTCGCCAACTTCAAACCGCCCGCGCAGACCATCCCGGCTTCGATCGGCCACCATGCCGAATGGATCAAGGCCTGCAAGGACGGCTCGCCCACGACCTGCAACTTCGATTACTCCGGCGCGCTGACCGAAGCGGTTCTGCTGGGGAACGTGGCCTACCGCGTGGGCAAGAAACTGGAGTGGGACGCACAGCAACTGCGGGCGACCAACTGCCCCGAGGCCGACAAGTTCATCAGCAAGGTCTATCGGCCCGGCTGGGAAGTCGCGTAGCAGCGAGTGGACTGGCGCCTTGAAGTAGGACGGATTGCCAATCCGTCCTACTTGGGTTGCGCCGAGGGCTCCGGGTCAAACAAGTCGACCGGCCTACCCTTGACCGTATCTCATTCTCCCGGAATGTACTGCAGCTGAATCTCGGTGTTGGGCAGCTTCTTCTTCAGCTGCTCGACACCCGCCGCCGTCACCGCGGTGCGGGTCACCTTCAGGTCCTTGAGCGCCGTCAGCGGCTCCAGGTGGTGCAGCCCTGCGTCGGATACGGCGGTGGAGCCCAGGTGCAGAAACGTCAGTTGGGTCATCCCCTTGAACGACTCCAGACCCGCGTCGGTCATCATGGTGTTGTCCACGTTCAGCCACTGCATGTTCGTCAGCCCAGCCAGGTGCGCTACGCCCGCGTCGCCGATCGGCACGCGCCACAGGTTCAGCCTCGTCAGCGTCTTCAGGCCTGCCAGGTGGGCCAGTCCGGAGTCATCCAGCTGACTGCACTCGCTCAGGTCCAGGTCTTCGAGTTCGGTCAGTTTCGCCAAGTGGGTCAGCCCCTCGCTGGTGAGCTGCGTCTTGGAGATGCGGAGCTTCTTCAGATGAGGAAACTGGGCGAGCACGGCCAGCGACTGGTCGTCGATCAGCGTTTGGGCCAGATACAGTTCCTCCAGGTCCTTCAGTCCGCTGAGGTCCGCCAGTCCCTTTTCACTCACCCAGAGGAAGTCCAAGCCCAAAACCTTCAACTTCGTCAGCTTTGCCAAAGCGGCCAGTCCGTCATCATCGACTGTCGTAGCGCCATTCTTGCCGGCCAGTCGCAACGTGCGCAGGTTGGCCAAGTTCGCCAGATGAGCGATTCCCGCGTTGGTGATCTTGCATTCCCGCAAGTCCAGCGACTGCAGCTTGGGGACGGCCCCCAGCGTCTGCAAGCCGGCGTCTGTGATCCCCGTTTCGGCCAGCACGACCGAGCGCAGTCGCGGCAGTCCGGACAGGTGCTTCAGTACGCCGTCGTCGATCGTGGCCCCGCGAAAATCTACTTCGATCACGCAGCCCTCGCCGTCGCGTTTGAGCCCTTTCGTCAACGCTTCCAGGGCCGCGACGGCCTGCGCGTCGTCCGTCTTGGCAGCGCTCGGCTCCACGCTGCTTTTCGTCTCGCCGCTGGTGGCGGGCGATGGTTCCGGGGCTTTGTCCGGCGCACCGGTTTCGCCGCTCTGGCACCCGGCCAGGAGCAGCAACCCCCATACGCATTTCGTCCAGGACAGTCTCATAAATCGTTCCTTTTCCTTGGTTCAGATCTGCGTCCGATGTCCGGACGCGGTGAGGACAGATTTTGGGCAAAACGGCGAGGGGCGTCTACTCCATCGCCGGTCCGGCGATGCGTTCGCCGAGTTGCTGGCGGCGCTGGTCCTCCGGATCGAAGGTGCCGTAGAACAGGGCGTTGGCGTCCATCCAGGTCGTCAGGCGCTCGAATTCCTCGTCGGACAACTGGACGCCCTCGTGGCCCTTCCGGAGCAGTTGCATCAACTTACTGGCCCGCGAGCCGAATCGGTCCGGATGGGTCAGCGGCTCCGAGTTGGCCTGGGGCGAGCCCTTCCATTCGGAGTACGGCACCCGCGGCGCCAACGCATTGTACGAGACGGTGAACGCGCCGGCGGGCGTGCCCGTCAAGTCGACGCCGCCGTCGGCCCTCGCCGGTCCGTGACACGTGACGCAGTGCTTGTCCAAGATCGGCTGCACCAGGATCGCGTAGCTGAACGGCTTCGAGCCGTCGGGACCGGGCGCGATCGGGGACGGTTCGCGCTGGCCCGCCAGGGTCACCGTGCGGGCGGTGGGCGCCCAACTGCGGTGTTCGTGGCAACCCACACAGCCGGTTTGCTCGCCGGGCTGCAGGTACGTGAGGCTGCGCATGGTCTGAATCGCCATGCCTTGTTCGTCCAAGGCTTGAAACGCGAGCGGGATGCCCGCCGGGGCGCGGAAATAGGCCGACCCATCGGGCTCGACGGGCACCGTCCCCAAGACCTGCTTGCCGGGCGAGGCGTTGGCCAGTCCGACTTTCGGCGTGTTGGCGTGCGGCGTCGTCTTGGGCAGCACCTGCACGATCCGCAAACGCTTGACGGTGTCTTTCGCCTCGCCCAGCGTCGGCCAGCTTGCGTACACGTTCTGCAGCAGGAACGTGCCTTCCTTCGGCTGGCCGGCTGTTACCGGCGAGGGCAACGCGGGCGGCCGCGGACGGGCCCGCAACGGCAGGGGCCAGAGGCTGCCGATGCTGACGTCGCGATAGATCAGCTCCTTGTTGCCGAATCGGTCGCACAGATACAGGCCGAACATGTTCGCCCGGTTGGGCAGCGGCTCGCCGATCAGCGGTTCGTAGCTGTAGGCAGCCAGGAAACAGTCTTCCGACAGCGGGTACGGCGTGCGGTAGCAATGGCCCGGCCAGCGCCGTTCCTCCGGCGGCACTTCGGGCGTCTGCGTCAACCCGGCCGTGGCGTGCCAATGCTGGACCGGGAATTCGCTTTCCGGAAACAGGGCGTCCGGCGTCAGCCGCGTGATCGGCTTCAGGCCGTCGATCCCCTGGGCGACGTCCAGCAGGATGATCGAGCCAGCGGTCATCGCGTGGTGCGCCGCGGCCGTGGCCATGACGCGGTTCGAGCCGGGCACGGGCCGGGCTTCCCACACGCCCACCGGGTTCAGCGTGTTGTTGCCGTAGAAGATCCGCACGTCGGTGCCGTCGGGCCGCGCCGACCACAGCTGCTGGTAGAACACCGCGTGCCGGTCCACGTAATCCCACCGCGTGTAGATGACGCGGCCGTCGTTCAACACGGACGGGTCCCATTCGTGCGTTTCATGGAACGAGATCAGCCGCACGTCCGAGCCGTCGGCGTTGGCCACCGCCATCGCGTGGACGCGGCACGGGCCTCGTCCGCACCGGTGAAAACCGCCGCGGCGGGTCGAGACGAACAGAATCTTGCCGTTGGGCAGGTAGCGGGGCGAGAAGTCGTCGTAGGGCTCGTTGGTCAGCTGCCGCAGGCCGGAGCCGTCGGCGGCGATTTCAAACAGGCGATAGAACTGGCTCTCGTTGCTGCGCCAGTTCACGGCGCCCGGTTCCGTCTGACAGAAGGCGAACAGCACCCGCTGGCCGTCGAACGACACGTCGGGGGCCATCGTGCAGCCCGGCGGCAAGTCGGCAGCCAGCTGCCGGCACCGCATCGAAACGCCGGGGGCTTCCAGCACGAACAGCCCGCCGCCCGGCCGTGCACAACGGCCGGCGTACTGCGTCAACTGGTGGCTCATCGCGCTGGGCACCTGTTTCACAAACACCAACGGACCAGTCTGGGCCAACGGATTGTGAAACGCGATCTGGCGCCGGAGCAGATGGGCCTTCTTCCACAGAGACTCCCATTCGGCATCGCTCGCCGCGCTGGCCGCGGACAGCGTCTGCCACTGCTTTCGCACGGCTTCCCACTGCTCCGCCAATTCGCCCAGCGACACGCCCGACACGGCCAGGTACTCGATCAGCCGGTCGCCGCGCTCGAACACCGCTGGCAGCACCTCGGCCCACGTCCGCCGCTCGCGAGGCGTGCCGATCCCATCCTGCATCCGCCAATCCCATTCGATCAGTTCCTGTTCGAGCGACGGCCGCGGTTCGGGCAGCACTGGAGGCGGGATCGTCTCCGCGGCTTGCGGAAAGACCAGGGGAACGGGGAACACGTCGTCGCCCGCGGCGTACCGCAAGTTGCACCAGCGGACGCCCGTCTCGGCCTCCGCGCCCCGCGTCGTCATCACGATCTCGGCCTCGGCGCCGGCGCTCACGGGTTCGCTTGTCAAAACCACCGCCTCGCCGCCGCGAACCGTGCGCGACACGCGTTTTCCAGCCAGCGACAGTTCCACCTCCGCCTGCGCCGGGCCGACGCTGCGCACGTCGGCCATGACCCGCAACGGCGCCGTCACGTTCTTGAGGGGCACCGTCAAGCGGACTTCTTCGCCGCGCTCGACGCTGACCGTCCACGTCCTGGCCGTTTCCATCACGGCCAGTTGCGGTCCCGTCGGGTGGGCGATCAGCGAGAAGCCGCCCGCTGCGGGGCTCGCCGCCGGAGCCGCTTCGCCACCCAGCAGGATGACGCTGGCGCCGAAGAACGGCATCCGTGGATCGCGCACCAGGCTCGCTTCCGCCCAGTTCGCCATGTCGCAGCCGATCCCGTCGCCCGCGTCCGTGGCGATCAGCCGCAGTTCCCGCGCGCCGGCCACCGGCACGTCGACTGGCCGCGGCGGATCGCTGTCGGACATCGGCCCAGTCTCGAACTTCACTTCGCCGTCGACCGCCACGCGAAAGATCACGCTGCCCCGTTTGCCGCCCTGCCACTGGACGCCGACCAACGTACGAAAGCGGCTGTACTGGCCACGCAGGTCGATCACGATCTCGCCGTTGGCGTGGTGGCCCAGTCCCCGCGCGTACGTCTTCTCGCCGATCTGCATCGGCGAGCCGGCACGGCCCGTCGCCGCCGCTGCCGTATCGAAGCCAAAGTCGCCCCAGGCCTGCGTGTGCTGCAGCGCGATGCCGGCGTTGCGGTCGCTGACGAAGTCCGCGTCTTGCCCTCGAAGCTGGGTCGTCGACATCACGGCGACAACCAAAGCCCACACAGCCAACACGAAAATGCGCTGTGGCAGATGGCGACGGAGTGGCTCAGAAACGGCGATCGAGCGAAGTGTCCTACGCATGAGACGATATCATCCTTCTCGAAAGGGAGCCTGTCCGGCCTGCGTTCGTGGGATTCAGTGTCAGGGGGCAGTTGCTCGGTTCTTTACGTACCAACGCGTCGTCTGAGAACGAGACCCATCCTGTAACGCTGCCATTATCCACGGGCCCTTCTGCGCGTGCAACCGGAAACTCAACATTTGGCCGCCTCGACGGTTTGGTGCGTCTCGAAGCAAGCTGGATCAGCCTCTGGCGGTACTCATCCAATCTCTCATCGCAGATCGCTTCGAGGAGGGATGGGCGAACCGCCTTCACGCTCGCCTGCCGTTGCGTCCAGAAAACCGGGCGCCGGCCGAAGGGAGCAACTCGTGGCGCAAACGAACTGGACGGATTCTGACCCGTGCCCCGAAAGTGGGCTGGCCCGCGGCGCATATAAACTGTGAATAGAGGGCATTGAGTGAATCAATGAGGTGTTGAGGGAACAATGCCCCGGCGTTGGGAGGTCCCCAACTGCCGTTTTCCTAGTGTAGGCCACCCGCTGTACGACTGGGCGGGAACCGGTTTCCTGGTGGGCGAGACGATTTTGCTGACAACCCGCCAGGTGGCCGAGGTGTTCATCGAACGCCAGCGCGACGGGCGGTGGGAATTTCGGCCAGGTGTGAGTGCCTGGATGGACAACCGCTCGCACACGCTGCATCCGATTAGCGCCAGTTGCCGCATCGAATCGGTCATCGGCGTCGACGATCGCTACGACCTGGCCTTGCTCCGCGTCGAGCCGCCCGTGGCGACCGGCCGCGATCCGGTGCCGTTGACCATCGCCGCCCACGCCCCGCAGCACTTGATGGGCCGGGCGGTGTACATGGTCGGCTATCCGGTCCGTGACAGCCGCCAGAACGAACCGAGCCTGATTGCGCGCATCTTCCGGGAAGTGTACGACGTCAAACGGGTCCATCCCGGCTGCATCCGCGACGAGTTCCGGTTCCGCGACGTGGACTTGTTCCATCACGATTGCGGCATGCTGGGAAATACCCGCGGCGCCTGTGTGTTCGACTTGGCGACCCACGAAGTCCTGGGCCTCCACGTGGCGGGTCGTTATCTGGAGCCCGGCACCGCGATTCCGCTCTGGAAATTGCGGGATCTTCCGCTGTTCCAAAAGGCCGACATTTCGTTCGGCGAGGCCACCCCTCAGGAAGTGAGCGGGATGCAGGAAGCCGTGAAAGAGATCGCGGGGACGCCCTATTGGGCCAGACTGCGGACGGTCGTCAACTCGATCCGGCACCAGATGTGCAAGGATCAAGGACGGGCCTGAGCGCGGCCCGGTCACATTTCTGCAGCTTGCCGGGACCGCCCGCAGGCTGCTGTCCGCAAATTGGACCTGCCCCCTTTTTTGCGCGGGCGTTGACGCGAGGTGCTGAACTCGTGAGAATTCGGTGGTTGTGGGGTCGCTTCCGCCCGCCGCGTCCGAATTCCTACGAACACTGCCACGCAAAGGAAATCGCCATGCGTACCGCTCTCTGCGCACTTGTCGCTACCGTCCTTTTGCCGCCACTGGCCCTGGCGGCCGACACCGTGTCCCCGGCTGAGGCGAAAGCGTGGCTGCGGCATGTGATCCCACTGCCAAAGGAAATCCAGTTCGAGGGCTTCCTGACCGTGAAGCCGGCGGAAGCGGCGGTGCGAGTGCGCGGCGGCGGCTCGGACATCGAACAGGCGGCGGCCGCGCTGCTCACCAGGGCGCTGGGGGCGAGCGCCGACAGCGCCGCCGGGAGTTCCCGCCTGGAATTGCTGCTGGGTGTCTGCTCTCGCGAGGGTCGGCTGGGCGATCTCCAGGTTCCTGGTGCGGAAAAGCTGGCCGCGAAGCCGAACCAGGAGCAGGCGTATGTGATCGTGCCGCTGCCGCCGAACCGACTGTTGCTGACCGGCCTTGACGAGCGCGGCGTCTACTATGCCGCGCTCACGATGGCGCAACTGCTCCAGACCAAACGCAGCGCGGACAGTGTCACCATTCCCCTGGTCCGCGTGCTGGACTGGCCAGACCTGAGCGAGCGCGGCGGCTGGGGCGGCAACATGGGCAGCGACTTCGAGTGGATGTCTTCCCGCAAGCTGAACTTGGCCGAGGTGCAGGCGAATCTGTCCATCGCCGAGGACGGCACCGGCACGGCCGTGTTCAAGCCCGAGTTGGTCGAGCAGGGGCGATTGCACGCCTTTCGCGTTGTGCCGATCATCCCGCATCTCGAACAGTTCGGGCCCCTCGGCCTCTTCACTCGGCTGCCGGAAGTGCGCGGCGTCGGGCCGAAGGCCAAGCTCCAGGGACACCCCTACTGTGAAGTCCCTTGCTCGTTCCAGCCGCGCTACCAGGCACTGCTGGCCAAGTGGATGACCGACCTGGCACAGATCAAGGGCGTGGACACCATCTGCGTCTGGCTGAGCGAGAACGACTTGCAGTGTGGCTGTGACCAGTGCTTGGCCAGCGGCGAGTTCGCCGCGGAGACACGAGCCTGTGTGAAGGCCTGGCGGCTCGCGCAGCAGGCCAAGCCCGACCTCAAGCTCCGCATCCTGCTGACCCAGGGCAGCTACCAGACCAACGACAAGGTGCTCGCGGAAGCCCCGCCGGAGGTCCAGATCACGTACTACGACGGCGGACGCACCTACAACTCCTCGCGCGACCCGATGATCTACCCCTTGCTGGAGGACTTTGCCCGAAGCGGCCGGTGGCTCGGCGTGTATCCGCAGGTGACGGCCTCCTGGCGGATCGTCTGCCCCTGGAGCGGGCCGCAGTTCATGAAGTACCGCATGACGGAGTTCGTCGACAAGAAGCTGTCCAATCTCTGTGCGTATGCGACGCCCCACAACCGCCTGTACGATTTCAACGTGACGGCGGCGGCCGAGTGGGGCTGGAATGCCCACGGGCGCGACGAGCGCGAGTTCGCCGCTGCCTGGGCCACGCAACGCGGGCTGAAGGACCCGGAGCAAGCGGCCGACTGGGCCGTCCTGCTCGGCCCGGTCGGCTGGGACGTGTACGGCTCCGGCGTCCCTTACCCGCACTTCTTCGGCACGGCAGCGGCCATGATCAAGCAGCGCTCGGCGCCGGTGCTGGGCAAGGGGCCGTTCCGCTACTTCCCCACCCGCGAGCACCTGCAGCAGGATGCGGCCATTGCGGCGCAGGCAACGTCGCTCGCTGAACGGCTCGGCGATCCGGCGATCAGCGCCGAGACCCAGGTGATCGCCGGCTACGTCGCGATGCTCGGCCGGCTGTACGACATCGCGGCGCTGATCTCCCGCAAGGCGCTTCCCAGCGACGCGGAACGCACGGCGCTCAACGACCATCTATTGGCGTTGGCGCAGGCCGAATGGGACGTCAACGAGGGCCTGCGGGCTTGGGAGAAGGCTGCACTGGGCACGCCGGTCGGCGGACGCCTCTCCGACACCCAGGAAGTCAACGATCGGACGCTGGCCGATGTCAGCGAAGCCCTCAAGCCCTTCGGCGTGCGCAACCCCCTGGCGCCCTATCTGGCGCGCGAGATCGGCCAGTACCACACGCCCGACTTCGAAGAGACCCAGTCCGCGCAGAAGGTGCTGGATGTCACGTCAGCCCTCGGTGGTCCGGGAGAGTACCAGGTGCGTTTCACGCACACCGAAGGCTACAACGGTGCCACCGTCTCGCGGGTTGCCCTCGTCTGGTCACCGAAAGACCGTCCCCAGCAGCGCACGGAGGTCGCCATCGACAAGCACCACGGCGTCATTGGCTACACGCCCAAGGACCCCATCTACACTCTCAAGCTGCCGGCGTATGACGACATGCTCAGCTACTTCGTCATCGCCGATCTGCACGCGCCGCGTTCCGGCGACAAGCCCGTCGAGCGC
>CAYUFW010000109.1:0-12096 GCA_964443915.1 uncultured Pirellulaceae bacterium | reverse complement strand
GGCTCCATCACCCTCTGGAAAACGCGCCAGCCCGGCGAAGAGATCAAACCCCTGCCTCTGTTGCCCATGAGCGAGAGCGAGAAGGCCCGGTACGGCGGGCCGCGGTGAAGGCGCGCTGGACGACAACCCCCCTCACGCCCGAACAAGCGGCCCAAGCCGTGCGGGAAGGTGACGGGGAGACGCGGAGAAGGGGGAGACACGGAGACCGAAGAGTGGCGGCGTCAGTAGCGACCGACGGGAACTTTCAGCGTGCGGTCGCTGGGCGTCTGGCCCCGGCCGACTTCAGCCACTCGGCGGAGGACCGAGGCGTCGAAGTAACGGGCTCCGCACTTGCCACAGATGCCGATCGGCACGTCTTCCAGAATCACGAAACTCCCCTTGTGACGCAACGCTTCCCGCTCGACGCGCCGCGTCTGGACCTGTCCGCCACAATGTTCGCAGGTGAAATCGTACATGGCGTATCCCGACGAATCGTACTGGGTGCGATGCGAGGTTTCTGGCGACGAATCCAGGGTGGACATCGAGATTGCGGCGCGTGGGAAGTTCATTATCCACATCGAGAACAAGATCTGGTCAGAAGAAGGCGAGGACCAAACGCACCGTGAATGGCGCGACTTGGAGCGGCGCGCGGACGAGTTGGGCATTCCCAGGTCGAACGTCCACGGCATTTTCCTGACGCTCGATGGAAGTCCGCCCGCGAGCAGGCATTTTGTAGCGGTCGGCTGGCACCGCATCGTCAACGTCTTGGAGCGATTTGCGGAACACGCCCAACCTCCCGAAGTCAAGTTGTTCGCTGCCCACTACGCGAAGCGATTGGAAAAGAAGGCAACCGGCGAACCGAAATCGGAAGGCGTCAGGCTGTACACCCTGGACGTCTTCATCATCGGCGGTCCGGTAACGGAGAAATTTCTCAAACGGAATTCAGAAAGAAGGATGTGAACATGGGAACTGGAATTCGACTTGTCATCGTGCTGAGCCTACTGGCAGTCGTCACCGCCCAGGTTCGATCGCAGGACGCCGATCGTCCGCCGGGGCCTGTGGCGCGGCCGTTGATCCGGGACTTAACGTCCTCAGTAGGACTCGATCTCGTCTGGCTCCACGCCGAGCCGGTCTGCGATTACCCGCAGCGTTTCCCCGTGCGGTTTTTCCACTTCATTCCGTTCGATACGAGCGATGGTCTTCGACGACAGCGAGGCGAAATCGGCTCGTGACAGGCCCTTCTGTATTCGCAGTCGGCGAAGCGAAGCTCCGAAGGTCTGCGCGTCGGCGAGCAGTTTTTTCTTCGCCTTTCGCCGATACTCAGGGTCGACTTCGTAGAGGATCGCATCGGAAGACGCCTCGTAATCGCCGAGACGCACCGTGTGGCCGTAATCAATGAGGCTCAATTGAGCGAAGTCGGGCTGGACCCCCGTGCCCGGTGGCTTGAAGATGGAAAACGGAACGGTAATCGTCTTCATGTTGCCACGAGTCAAAGCAAGGGTCTGGCTCTCCATGTCGGCCACACCAGCAATGAACAAACTGGCCGCTTCCCTGGCAGGGGCTGAGAGAACGTCAAGCAGTTCTTCCACAGGCAGTAGCTTTGAGTTAGGGGCGGTCCCAGCGAGACGGCGAAAACAACTTGCGAGGCCGGGAACGCTATTGGGGCGGGGCGGTTCCACAGTCACGAGACCGTAGATCGTTCCCCGACGACGCTGACATACCTGAGCGCTGCGAAGAACATCGTCGGTGGCACTCTGTTTCATGGACACCCAGAAGCTGCGTGCAGGGGCGTGCCGCAAAGTCTTGGCTATTTGCGCCCGTCCCTGGCAAAACACGGCACCCGGGATCTTCGCGCGACACACCTGGACCTCGCGGACCTCATCCAGATCCAGGACCACCAAGCGTTTCCGAGACTTGGTTAACTTACCCATCGTCATCCTCCTCGGCCCTGGAGACCCGATTTGTCGGATACGCCCGATCCCACTGGTCACAAAGAACTTGCCAGTTCGCCTCGATTGCTTCCCGCACGCGCTCGTCGATTTCGTTCCAACCGCCTCCCGGTGGAACGATGAAAGTGCGATCCCGTAGGTCGAGCCTCCATTCGTGTCTCTTGTGGAAGATCGTGACGTGAGGCGGTTCCAAGCGTTCCCGGTCCCGAATCTTGACTTTCCACCCCTGAGACGGCAAAGGGCTGGGCAGTTCGAAAGCGAACGCCATATTGCCACCCCCGATGTCAGATTATGTCCCAATAATCAAAAATCGTCAACGGGACATTTTGCAGGCCAGCCGTTTTCCCGATTCTGTCGTCAATCATCGACGAGGACGATAGATGGGTGGAAGGCATTTCTTCGTAAGTCTTTTAATTAGGACACTTACGTCGAAAGATTCAAAGTTCCGCCGCCTCGTTGGCCTCGCTCAGCGGCGATCTGCTCAGGGCGACTTCCCGCCGTCTGTTTCGATGCGTCCCAGCAACCGCAGGATGCCGTCCAGGATCGTCAGGGGGTGGGGCGGGCAGCCGGGGACGTAGAGATCCACGGGAACCGTGCTGTCCGCGCCGTTGTGCTGTTCGGGATGGCCGGCGAACGGACCGCCCGAGACGGCGCACGAGCCGACGGCGATCACGAGCCTGGGCGACGGCGTGGCTTCGTAGGTCTTCTGCAAGGCCAACCGCATGTTCTCGGTGACGGGACCGGTGACGAGCAGGCCGTCGGCGTGCCGCGGCGAGGCCACAATCTGGATGCCGAAGCGGCTCAGGTCGAAAACCACCGTGCTGAGCACGTTGATGTCGGCCTCGCAGGCGTTGCAGCCGCCCGCGCTGACCTGCCGCAGCTGCAGCGAGCGGCCGAACAGCCGGCGGGATTTTGCCTCCAGGGCCTCCGCCAACTGGAACGCTCTGCCATCGACGACCAAGCCCTCGCGGGTCCGCGACGCCATCCGATAATCTGCTGTGAAGGCGATAGCGTCCGCGGGACAAGCCGGCACGCATTCGCAGCAGAACAAGCAGCGTCCCAAGTCCAGACGCGGCCCGCCGTCCCGGATCGAAATGGCATCCGTCGGACAGACTTCGGCACAGCGGCGGCAACCGTCCGTGCAGTTGGCCGTGGCGATGACGGGCAGCCCGCGGAACCGGTCGGGAACCTTCGGCGGCCCGCCGGCGGGAAACGGGATCGTGCGATGCCCTTGTCGGAATCGTTCAGCGAGGATGGAGAACATATTGGTCGCTCACAGGTCATGCCCGCAGTACGAGAGGTTGAAGCTCTTGTTGCAGACGGGAAAATCCGAGATCTGCTGGTTGCGGAGGGCCAGCGCCAGGCCGATCCAGTTGCGGAACGAAGGATCGACGATCCGGTACTGGGCGAAGCGTCCGTCGCCGCCGGTCAGGGCCACATGGCAGAGTTCGCCGCGCCAGCCCTCCACCAGGGACACGACCAGCGCGTCGGGCCGCAGCGGTCCGAGTTCCCGCCGTACGTCGCCGCGCGGCAAGGCGCCCAGCTGTTCGTCCAGGAAGCGCGCCGAACGCTGCACCTCCAGCCACCGCACGTAAGCCCGGGCAAAGACGTCGCCCGTGTGCCAGGTGGACACGGGGATCTGCGCGAAGCGGTAGAACCCGGCTGGAAAATCGCGCCGCACGTCACGGTCCACGCCGCAGGCACGCGCGGCCATTCCCACCAATCCCAACTCGTCGCAGACGGCCCGCGGCACCGCGCCCGTCCCGTCGAAGCGGGCCATCACCGACGGCGCGTGCCAGAGGAGATCCGCGGCACTGGCGACAGCCTTGAAAGTGATGTCCGCGCGGAGGCGCATCTCGGCGGACCGCTCCTGGTCCACGTCGAACGCCACCCCGCCGGGCCGCACCAGGCCGCGCCCGAACCGGCTGCCGCAGAGCAAGGCGGTCGTATTCAGGAAATCGCCGCGCAGCCGGCCGCAGTAGGCGGATGTGGGCAGAAAACCGACATCGACCGCCAGCGCGCCGAGATCGCCCGTGTGATTCGCCAAGCGCTCCAGCTCCAGGGCCACGGCCCGCAAGGCCTGGGCGCGGAGCGGCGCTTCACGGCCCGCGAGCGCCTCCACCGCCTGGCAGTACGCGGTCGCGTGCCCGACCGTCGTGTCGCCCGCGAGCGTTTCCATGTAGTGGATCGTGCGCTTGTCCGGACCGCCGGCCAGCCGCCGGACGATCCCGCGATGCTGGTAACCCAGTTCAATCTCCAGGTGGAAGACGTGTTCGCCCAGGCACTGGAAGCGGAAGTGGCCCGGCTCGATCACCCCTGCATGGACCGGCCCCACGGCGACTTCGTGGACCTCTTCCCCCTCGACCCGGAAGTAGTCGGTCACGCACGGCGCGATCGCCTGGCCCGGCTGGCGGTCCCACGCGTCCCGGCCGTCGCGGTAGGAAGGGTGAAACCGGATCGGCTTCAGCCAGGGATGGCCCTCGGGCTTGATCCCCCACTGCTCGGCGATCTCGCGCTCGAACCAATGCGCCGCCGGGCAGTCCGGCGTGAGCGACGGATAGCGGTCGGCAACGTCGCTGGCAAACACGCGGAGCGTGGCCGCCGTAGCTTCTCCCGTGACCGCAAACAGCCGCACTGTCTGGCTGCCGCACGGCTGGCCGAACAAGGCCGACAACTGGCAGCCGGCGCTCAACTGCCCCGCCAGTTCCGCGCGGAACTCATCGCCCGACAGCACCGGGATCTCAGCCAGCGCCAGCGGCTGGCAATTCGACAAGCAAACGTGTCTTGCGATCATCGGAGTGGTTGCTCCTCTGCGGCTGCGACCGTCGTCAGCGAAGGGGCCGCGGCCCGAAAGCCCCCGGCCGCCTCGTCCAGCGTGCTGCGGAACGAGGCCGGGATCCACAACCCGAGGATCAAGCTGAGCGTCAGCAGCACGGCCGCGGGCGCCACCGACCACAGCGGCTCGCCGCGCTTCCGCTCCGCAGGCTGCCCCCGATTCAGCGCCTCGCCTTGCGCCATCGGCAACACGAGACCAGCCATCCCAATAAAGACCAGCCCCAACAACAGCAGGTACAACGCGGCGAGCACGTAGTGGTGTTGATCCAACGCCGCCTTGAGGATCGTGAACTCGCTGAGGAACGTGCCGAAGGGCGGCGAGCCGGTGATGGCCAGAAATCCGGCCAGCCAGAGGACGCCAGTCACGGGCAGCAGCCGCCGGATGCCCCGCACGTCGCTGGTCGACTTGGTGGCATACGCCGCCAGGATGTTGCCGGCGACCAAGAACAGCGCCGCTTTGACCAGCGAGTGGTTGACCGCGTGCAGCAGCGCGCCGAACACGCCCACGCCGCCCAACCCGACGCCCAGCGAGAGGATGCCCATGTGCTCGACGCTGGAGTAGGCCAGCATGCGCTTGAAATCCGCCTGCCGCAGCAGGAACGCGGCGGCCACCAGCAGCGACGCCAGGCCGAACAAGATCAGCAGCCCTTGGCTGAATTCGCCCTGCCCGGCGGCTAGGCACAGCCCGTGCAGCCGCAATATGCCCAGAAACGCGCAATTCAGCAACGCCCCGGACAAGAGCGCGGACACCGGCGAAGGCGATTCGCTGTGGGCGTCGGGCAACCACGTGTGCAGCGGGGCCAGACCCATCTTCGTCCCGTAGCCCACCAAGAAGAACACGAAGGCCACTTTCAGCCAGGGCCCGTGCAGGTGCGCCGCATGCTGCTGCAGGCTGCCCACCACCAGCGCCGCGTGGCCGGTGCGGGCGTCCGAAGCCGCGACGGCCAGCAGGAAATTGCCGAGCAACGCCAAGGCGATCCCGACCGAACAGATCAGCAAGTACTTCCACGTCGCCTCCAGCGACCGGTGGTGGCGATGAAAGTAGATCAGCGGCGCGGTGGCCAACGTGGTCGCTTCCACGCCGACCCACAGCAGACCGAAGTGCTGGCTGAGCGTCACCAGCGTCATCGACGCCAGGAACAGCAGCAGGCAGCCGATAAAGACGGCCTCCGGTTCGTTGAGGAACAGAAATCCCTCTTCGATGTCCACGTGCTGCGACTGCTGTTCGTCGTTGAGGTAGCCCAAGCCGTACACGGCGGCCGCAAAGAACAACACGCTCGCGACCGTCAGAAACAGCAACCCCATCGCATCCACGCCCAGCCAGCTCTGCGGCGAAACCTCCGGACGCTCCCACCACAGCCAGCCGGTCAGCCCCAGATGGGCCGCCGCCGCCAGCACCAGCAGCGCGCGCCGCCCGCCCCGCGAACTCCAGGCGAACGCGGCACAGCCCGCCAGGGCCGGCGTGAGAATCAAGGCCAACAGCACGCTCATGCACGTCCCTTCTTCTCAATCCCGAAATACAGTTCCGCCATTCAGTCCCGCAGCTCCGACAGCTTCTCCACGTCGATGTGATCGAACTCCCGCGCGATGTGGAACACGGCGATGCCCATCACGAACACGGCCACAAACACGTCCAGCAGGATTCCCATCTCGACCAACAGCGGCTCTTCGTGGGCCAGGGCCAGGCCGAACACGAAGATCCCGTTCTCCAGCACCAGGTAGCCCAAGACCTGCATCAACGCCTGCCGGCGCGTGACGATGACGAACAAACCGCTGAGCAGCGTAGCCACGGCCACCGGCATCGCCAGGCGGGAAACGTCGGGCACGCTGGACGGCAGTTGGAACCGCGATCCGATCCAGAACGAGAACGCGATCAGCAGGGCCCCCAGCGCGGTCGACGCAGACGGCCCGACGATCGGTGAAACCTCCCGCTGGGCGTTGGTCGCGTGCAGCGTCCGGGTCAGCCACCACGGGAACACGATCCCCTTCAACGTGAAGCTGCCCACGGCAATCACCAGCAGCGGCCACGTCAGCCCGCGGCTGCCGACACACAGCGGCAACGCTCCCAACGCCATGCCCTGGATGGCCACCATCTGGATGCTTGACCGCAGCCGGCTCATGCCCAGCAAGGCTAGGTTCGTGAGCATCACCAGCACCAGAATCAACTCGCTGATCGACGAGGGCATAGGTGTGTGTACTCTCTTCTTCTCCACGGCCCAGAACTAAACTTGCGCTCCTGCCAGGCGAGCTGGCAGGGGGCGGGTCTTTTTCGGACTCGCCGGCTAGCCCGCCAAACTCCTGCTCCTGCCAGGCGAGCTGGCAGGGGGCAAAGCGTCTCGCTTCTTACGTATGCGACTCCAACACCAGGGCCAGCACGGCCAGGACGGCGGCCCCGACCAGCAACTGAGGAACGCGCACCAGCCGCAACCGTGCCATGCTCGACTCGACCACGCCGATCACGACGGCCAGCCCCAACACGGCGGCCAGCGAGAGGCCCAGGTCCAGCCAGGGCTGCGCCACGCGGGGGACCGCGACGCTGACGACCAGGGCCGACAGCAGCCACAGCTTGAGCGCCGCCCCGTACAGGATGTAGGCGAAGTCCGGGCCGCTGTGGTCCAGGACCATCACCTCGTGAATCATGGTCAGTTCCAGGTGCGTGTTCGGATCGTCGACGGGGATCCGCGAGCACTCGGCCAGCAGCACGAGAAACAGGGCCACGGCCACAAACAGCAAAACCAATCCGGCATCCAGCCAGAGCACGCCGCTGACGTGCTGGTGCAGGCCCGTCAATTCGAACCAGCCCGACTTGCCGACGGCCGCCTTGGCCACCGCCACCAGCCCCAACAGCAGCGCGGGCTCCGCCAGCGCCGAAAAGAAAACTTCGCGGCTGGCGCCCATCCCCTCGAACGCCGAACCGGTATCCAGGGCCGCCGCCACCGTGAAAAACCGGGCCACGCCGAACAGGTACGCGAACAACACCAGATCGCCGGCAAAGTGCAGCGGCGCGTCGCACGGGCCGAACGGCACCAGCAGCACCGCCGCCGCGGTCGCGGCCAGCGTCACGATCGGGCCGGCGCGAAACACCCACGACGTGGTGCGGCTGTACACCGCGCCCTTGCCGAGCAGTTTGCGGAGATCGTAGTAGGGCTGCAGGAGCGGCGGCCCGCGGCGCCCGCCGAACGCAGCCTTCGTGCGATTGATCACGCCCAGCATCAGCGGCGCCAACAGCAACGCCAAGGCCGCCGGCAGAAAGCTGGAAAGGTTCGTAGGGTCAGACACGGTGCGACTCCGAGCTAGAACAACATCGTTTGCCGGGCGGCCAGCCAAGCCGCGCACTGATCGAACAACTCGCCCAGTCCGAACTGCCAAGCCAGCAGCGCCACCAGCGTCAGGGCAATGTACAGGACGTAAAGATTGAGCCGCCCGTGCTGGAGCCAGTGCAGCCTGGACAGAATCCAACTGAGCCCGCGGTACGATCGCGCGAACAGACCGCTGAGGAACAGGTCCTCGTGATGCGTGCGAGCCGAGGCGGCGTCGGGAAACAGGCCGCTGGGTTCGTGGATGTGCTTGTGGGACCGAAGAACGGGCGAAAAAAAGTCGGTCAGCGGCTGGACGAACGACGTCGACGTGTACTGCATCCGCGTGGTCGGCGCGGCATAGCCGCAATCCCAGGTCATGCCCTCTCGCACCTCCCGCGACCGCAGCAGCCGCGTCCGCGCCGCCGCCAGAACGACGATCAGGACGAGCGTGATAACGCTCACGGACACCACGGCACTCAGCGGGCCCAGCGCGGGGGCGAGACTCTCGGTGATCGCGGCCGGCGGCTGACCCAGCACGACCGCCAGCGCCGGCGCGAGCCCGGACAACAGCGGCCGCACCGCCAGCGCGGCGATCAGGCAGCCGGCCGCCAGGACGAGCATGGGTGCCGTCATCAGCCAAGAGGGCGCGTGGGCCTCGGCCGCCGCCTTCGTCCGCGGCTCGCCCAGAAACACGATCCCCAGCGACTTGGTGAAACAGGCCGCCGCCAGGCCGCCGATCAACGCCAGGCCGCCGATCGTGGCCAGCGCCAGCACGCTGCCCGAGGACGCGGACAGCGACGCTTCGCGGAACGTCTGCAAGGCGCTCAAGTAGATCAGGAACTCGCTGACAAATCCGTTCAGCGGCGGCAGGCCGCAGATCGCCACCGCGCCGACCAGGAAGGCGGCGCCGACGAACGGCATGCGTTTCAGCAAGCCGCCCAGTTGATCCTGCTGCAGCGTCCCCGCGCCGTGCAACACCGCGCCGGCGCCCAGGAAGAGCAGACCTTTGAAGATCGCGTGGTTGAGGACGTGCAACAGCCCACCGCCGAAACCCAGCACGGCCAGCGCGGGCGAGCCGGCGCTGATTCCCAACAGGCCCACCCCCAGCCCCAACGCAATGATCCCGATGTTCTCGACGCTGTGGTACGCCAGCAGCCGCTTCAAGTCGTGCTGGGCCAGCGCGAAGAGCACGCCCAACACGCCGGAACTCAGCCCGATCGCGACCAGCGTCCAGCCCCACCAGGCCGGCGGCGGCCCGAGGATGGTCAACGCCCGCAGCAAACCGTAGATGCCCGTCTTGATCATCACGCCGGACATCAAGGCCGACACGTGGCTGGGCGCCGCGGGATGGGCCTCCGGCAGCCAGACGTGCAGCGGCATGAAGCCGGCCTTGGTGCCGAACCCGACGAGAGCCAGCAGGAACAGGGCGCCGGTCAGCGTGCCGCTCAAGTGGCCCGCCGTCTTGGCCGCTGCCAACGAACTGAAATCCAGCGACGGAGCGTGGGCCGCGAACAGGGCAAAGAACAGCAGCAAGCAGGCGTTGCCCAGGTGCGAGGCGATCAGGTAGATCCGGCCGGCCTCGCGCACGCCGCTCTGCTCGTCCTCAAACGTGACGAGGAAATACGACGCCAGGGCCATGCCTTCCCAAGCCACCAGAAACAGCACGCCGTTCCGCGCCGTCACCACCAGCACCATCGCGGCCACCAGCAGGTTGAAGAACAACCAGGGCGGTCCCAGCGACTTGCGGTCGGCGTAATGGGCCAGGTATCCCGCCCCGTACACGGCCGCCAGGATGGCCAGCCCCAAAATGGCCGCCGCAAACCAGGCGGAAAGCGGATCCAGGCCGATGGTGAACGAGCCGAACGGCACGTTCCAGGCCCACGCCAATTCCGGCAGCGATCTCCCCGACACCAGGACGCCGATCACGGGCACCAGGGCGATCCCGCTGCCTGCCACCGCGGTTGCGGCACCGATGGCATTGGCCCAGCGGGCCCAGCGGCCGACGATCAGGGCCAGCAGCCCGCCGTCAATCAGGATCCAAAGTCCGAGCAGCAGTTGACTCATGAAGCCGCTTCCTCCCGCCGCAGCGCCGCGACGATCTCCGCCGGCGCTGGACGCGCCGCCAGGACTTGGCGGAAGGCGTCGCTGCGGAGCGCCGTGGCCAGGCGGGCCAGCAGCTTGAGATGCTCGTGGACCGTGCGGCAGACCATCAGGAACAGCGTGTCGACGGGCTTGCCGTCCGGAGCCCCAAAATCATGCGCTTGGGCGAGAAAACACAACCGCACGGCGGACTGGGGCAGGCCCAGCACCAGCGGACAGCGCGGGTGCGGGATCGCGACCCCGTCGCCCACCGCCGTGGTGCCCAGCCGTTCCCGGGCCAGAAACAGACTCAGCAGCGCCTCGCGGTCGGCGTCGTCCGGCAAGGGCAGTCCCTGCAGGGCGGCTTGCAGCACCTGGCCCCGGTCGGCGCCGGCAACTTGGTAGGCCACACCGCCGTAGGCCAGCGCGTCCGCCAGGGTCGGCCCGGCAACCTGGCCGCCGGTGCCGGGCTGCAAAATGGCCGCCGGGATGGCCAGCTTGTGGATCGTGGCCCATTCCAGCAACTCTTCCCGGTTGAAGCGGTACTGCGAGTCGACTTCGGAGGCAGGCAGGTTCTCTTCTTGCACCCAGCCCGTCACCGTGCCGGCAGAAACGCGAAACAGCCTGGCCACGTCGGCAGTGGTTAGTTCCATCGAGGTTGCCTACTCCGCGTCAAGCTGCTGGAGGAGAAACTGGACCGCTGCGGGCGAACGGCAGCCGCGGAGCTGCAACCGCAGACTCTTGTCCTTGCCGATCGCGGCAACTCTTCCCAATACCTCGAAGTACTCCTGCGTCACGTTTTCCGGCGCCAGCAGCAGAAAAATGCCGTAGACGAGCGAGCCGTCGAGCGCGTCGAATCGAAGGCCGCTCGGTTCCAAGCCCAGCACCCCGATCAACTTGCCGGTCAACTTGGTACGCACGTGCGGAAAAGCGACCCCGTTGCCCAGCGCCGTCGTGCCTAGCATTTCCCGAGCCATGATGGCCCGCACCAGGCCTTGCTCTTCCTTCTCCGAGATGGTTCCCAGCGTGACTAGGCGATGAACCAACGCCGAGATCACCGCATGCTTGCTGGACGTGTCGTCGAATCCGAACACGACCGCTTCCAGGGGGAAGACTCGGGCGAGTTCGATGGTCCTTTCGGTCATGTTGGTTACGGCCATCCGCCACAGCCTCCGTAATACTGAACGGTAAGAGGTTTGCCCCGCATCCCGTGCGCCGGTCCCGTTTCACGAAACGCCCGTAGCCCTTCCGTGACTGGCCGGATCCTACGCAAGCGGCGCGCCGCGGAATGGCGTTGGAAGCGGGGCCAGGCTGCAATTGCCGGCTTGGCCCGTACTTGCGCAGGCGTGCACGCGGTGGGAATGGCGTCGGAATCCGCGTGCGACCACGAGTTCCGCCCGGAGATCGACCGGCGATCTGCAAGAAACTGCACGTCGGCGCGGAGAGCATGGTCCCAAGGTTTGCGCCGCCGAGCGGCAAGGGGGCGAGATTCGTTTTCGGCCTGACGCGAACGTACATTCCGGCGTGCGGGTATGCCACTTGCTGTCAGATCGGCTCGGAGCATTTGGCGGTGCGTTTCCCGCAGGAGGGTGCAATCATGCTGGTGTCAGACGGCAAGTCGTGTAATTTCCCCATGTTCGAAGAGTTTCAGCAGGCGGCGAGGACGATTTTCGAGACCGCCCAGAAGCACGGCACCTTGACGCGCAACCCGGACGTCGCGCGTCTTCGTCAAATGGCCCTCGAGGAGCCGGAGGTCCGACAGACGAAATACGGGAACATCGTCGCGGAATCGGAACCGACGTCTCGAGCCGCCAGATTCACAAAGAACAACATCGACGCCCCGTTTGGCAAGGCCGAATACGAATTGCTGGAGCAGGCGACGCGCGCCTTGGCGGGCGAACCCCTGGTCGCGGTCGACGTCCAGGTGGGCGATGGGAGCGAGGGCATTACGGCGA
>CAYUFW010000108.1:0-23200 GCA_964443915.1 uncultured Pirellulaceae bacterium | reverse complement strand
ACTCGCCCGCACCGGCAGGCCGCCGAAATAGGCCCACTGCATCCAGCGGTCCGCGTCCTGCGCCACCTCGCGCTTGATGATCCGGTAGGACCGCTTCCCGGAGGTCGCCTTGTCCTCGACGTATCCGCCGTCCGCATAGCCGGCCAGGTCCTTGCCGGTGACCGCAACGAACTTCCAGCCGCCGCTGGATTCCATGTCGCCGTTCACCAGCAGTGATACACCGCCCCGGGCATGCTCGCGATCCGCGGCCTGATAGGCGAGAATCTCCGTGGTCCAGGCTTTCACGCTCCGCGACAGCACGCCGCGCAGGTCGGCCAGATGATCGTTCCAGATCAAGATGTCGCCGCCCAGGGGCGTGGCCCAATCGTACGTGAATTGCTCCTTGAGGAACGCCTCCATGGCCACGATTCGTTTTTCCACCAGCGCGGCTCTGCTTTCCACCGTCTCCGGCGTCCTCGCAGCCTCGGCCGCCAGAAGCACCAGTTCCTGGAATTCGAGCCGGATCTCCGCAAAGTGTTTGCCCGCGTTGAGGCACTTCCAAAACCGTTCCAGAATCGGCCGGATTTCCGCACGGCAATCGGGCTCGTTCAACGCTGCTTCCACGTGCGCGATGGCCTCGCGGGTTCGTTCCAGTTCGGGCTTCCAATCCCATTGCCAATCGGCTCTGCGGCCGAAGCGATCGAAGAGCCCGTAAGCGTAGGCGATGACCGGGGCTTTCATCTCGTAGACTTTTTCCATGTGCTTGCCGGCTTTCGTTTTGTACAGCCGCCGGCAGGCCAGTTCCAGGAATCCGCCTGGGCCGTAGATCCCCGCCGTCTCCTTGTCTGCCCACGTTCCGCGGGCCTGGTACACGGGGCTGTTGCAGAAGGCGTAACACTGCGCGGCCGTTTCCGGAACCGCGATGGTGCCCAACGAATCCGTGTTCCATGTATGCGATGCGTTGAGCAGGATCAAAGGCTCCTGAAAGATCCGGCCGCACATGTAGTAGACGACATCGGCGCCCTCGTTCAGTTTGCTCATGGCTGCGGGCACAGGAGCGAAGAGCGGCCCCATTTCATACAGCGAAGCAGGCGACACGGAGAACAGAAACAGGCTCGGTCCGCCTGCTCGCGTCCCCAGGGCTTGCGACATCTCCAGGATTCGTTTCCGGCCGTTGTCGCCGCGCAGGAACTGCTCGCGGAACCCCAGGCAGACGTTTCTCTTGTGCTTCAGCAACTTGCCGACGACCGCCCAGTACTCCAGTTGTTTGTCCCAGACTTCGTCGGATTCGTTCGCGGCGGTGTAGGAAGGCGACACGAGGGCGACCAGGCAATCGCGAGCCGCGTCGTAGCCGCTGTCGGCGTTCTTCACGCTGAAAATCGCATCGCAAACCGCGTTGTAGTCGTGCGTGAAGCCGCCGGCGGCGCCGTCCGCGGCCGCCATCTGTTCGCTGGGCCAGCGCCGCTTGCACTCGTCGCTGCGGCGGCTCCAGAGCAGTTGCGTGGAAGCGTACGTTCCGTGGTCCTCGTGGTGGATGTACAGGAAGCGGGGTTCGGTCTGGCGCACGTAATCCCGGATGCGCTCCAGGTGTTGCCTGGTCAGCTCCTCATCGCCGCGGCGCTTGTACGTGATGCCGTATCCGCCGATCATCAGCTTGATGCCGCGCTCGTCGGCCAGCCGGTTCAATACCTTCTCCAGGGGAAAAATGCTGGCGTCCCAGTCCGTCTTGTCGAAGCCCGACGAGAAGCAAATCATGTTGATCTTGTAGCGCAGGCAGCGGTCGAAGATGGCGGTCACGCGCTGCAGATAGTTTTCCTTGCCGTCGCCCCAGTCGTAGCACCAGCCGCGGCCCCGGTGCCCCCTTCCCTCGGCATAAGTCCAGTTCTCCGCCATCCGATATCGGAAGTCGGGCCAGTCGCGGACGTGGACGCAGGGCATGGCGACGTGGCCGCCGTCGTTTTGAAACAACTGCAGGAGCGTCATGGCGCCGTAGAGGGTGCCTTGCGCCGAGCCGCCCACGACGGCAACGATGTTGTTCTGGCAACGGATGACATACGCCTGCTCGCGCCGGCTCGCATCGCCCAGCAGTTCCCGGTCGGCCTCGTCAAGCAATCCCGCGACCCTGCTCAAGGTCACCGTTTTCCGGCCGAAAGTGGCCAGCACGATTCGCGGGGTCTCGGTCTTGTGGCTGGGTTCGATGCCAGTCGGTCCCGCCACGACGTCCGGCGGTTTGCCAACCAGG
This sequence comes from uncultured Pirellulaceae bacterium, assembly GCA_964443915.1. GTDB lineage: Bacteria > Planctomycetota > Planctomycetia > Pirellulales > Pirellulaceae > Anammoximicrobium. The sequence continues at coordinate 20,979 of CAYUFW010000108.1, read as the reverse complement.
GCCGCGATTTCTTTGGCGATCCAGCGGCCTGCCAGGATTTCCTTTTTGTCCGGGTCTTCCGGCGTAACAACGGCCACCGAACTGTCTTTCGTCACCAGCGGCAGCATCCCGCCCTGCCAGGACAGCTGTTGCGGTGTGGGGATGATCTCCAGGGCGATGTTTCTGTCCCCCGACGGCTGTGCGGCGTTGGCGGCCGCGCACAGGACGATCGTCCACGCGACGGCCGACCGGCCTCGCCGCCAGAATCTGTTCATGACCTGCGGGTTTCTGGGTAGATTATCCATGCTTCGCCTCTTTCGCCTCTTTGAATCGCCTTGCGTGCCTTGCACAATAATAGCGGATCAAGACAGGACTGACACCATCGCCACGATGACCCTGGCCAGGACGTTAGCACCGTTCGAGAAACAAGTGGCGTAAGCTTCCAGCTTGCGAGGCCACGATCTGCCGCACGCTGGAAGCTTTCGCCACAAGAAACCGGAAAGCCCCTGAGGAGTTTCTCGTCATGAAGCCCATCACCACGATCTTCGCGCTCTTGTTCCTCGTCCCCGCGGCCGCTGGCGCCGCCGAGGACTTGGCGGTTCTCACGCCGACCGCGGACGGCGTCGCTCCCGGCAAGCAACTGGAGCTGTGGCTCAAACAGGAATTCTACCGGCAGGTGGATCGCCGCAGCGAAGCGTTCGAGAAGACGATCAAGAGCGAGTCCGCCTGCCGCGCCTGGCAAGCGGACCGGCGCGCGTTCTTCCTGCGCCAGATCGGCGGCCTGCCGGAACGGACGCCGCTGAACGCTCGGATCGTCGGCCGCCTGGAAGGGCAAGGCTACCGCGTGGAAAAGATCCTGCTGGAAAGCCGGCCAGGGTTCCACGTCACGGCCAACCTGTACCTGCCGGAGTCGCCGCCGCCCTGGCCGGCCGTGCTCATCCCGTGCGGTCACAGCCACGACGGCAAGGCGTCCAGCCAGTACCAGCGGGCTTCCATCCTGTTGGCCAAGCACGCCATGGCCGCGATCTGCTACGACCCGATCGGCCAGGGAGAGCGTTACCAGATCATCGACCCGAACGGACAGAACAGCAAGTTCGAGGACGCCGCGCACGTGGCGACGCCGCATCCCAGCGTGCGGCTGCTGTGTACGACCGAGCACACGATGATCGGCCTGGGGTGCGCCCTGTTGGGAGCGAACGTCGCCCAGTACCGAATCTGGGACGGCATGCGGGTGATCGACTACCTGCAGAGCCGGCCGGACATCCGCGCCGACCGGATCGGCTGTGCGGGCAATTCCGGCGGCGGGACCGAAACGGCCTATCTGATGGCGTTGGACGACCGGATCGTCGCGGCCGCCCCCGGTTGCTATCTCACCACGTTCCGCCGCCTGATTGACAGCCGGGGACCGCAGGACGGCGAGCAGAACATCTGCGGGCAGATCGCCTTTGGCATGGACGAGGCCGACTACTGCATCATGCGTGCGCCCCGGCCCACGCTGATCTGTGCCGGCACGCGCGACGTGACGTTCGACTTCCGCGGCACCTGGGAGCTGTTCCTCGATGCCAAGCGGTTCTACTCGCGGATCGGCCGGCCGGAGTGCATGGACATCAACGCGCCCGACGCCCCGCACGGGTTCACCGTCCAGCAGCGCGAGGCGACGGCCCGCTGGATGCACCGCTGGCTGCTGGGCAGCGAGAAGACGATCCGCGAGGTCGACCCGCTGCCCGACACGTTCACCGACGAGCAACTCCGTTCGTGGAACGTGCCCGACTGGACCGCAGAGCAGCTGCAATGCACGCCGCAGGGGCAAGTGCTGCTCGAACCGGGCGAGCGCTCGGCATTTCAAATCAACGCCGACCTCGCCGCGTCGCTGCGGCAGCAACGGGCGGCCGCGTGGCAACCGTTGTCCGCGGACCAGCGGCGGAAGCAGATCCGCGAGGTGATCGGCGCTCGTCCGCCCGAAGCGGTTCCCGCGCCGCAGATCGAGACGATCGCCAAGCTCCCGCGCGACGGCTACACGATCCACAAGCTGGTGCTCGCGATCGACGAGCACCTGCGCATCCCGGCGTTGGGTTTCGTGCCCGCCCGTCCGTCCGGTCCCGCGACGCTCTACCTGCACGGCGTAGGCATGGCCGAGGACGCCGCTGCCGGCGGCCCGATCGAGGCCCTGGTAGCGCAGGGCCAGATCGTCTTGTCGGCCGAACTGCGCGGCATTGGCGAGACCGAGACCGGCCACGACAAGGTCGAGTTCGGCAGGGGCCGTTTCGGCCGCGACAACTTGGAGATCTTCCTGGCTTACCTGATCGGCAAGAGCTATGTGGGGATGCGGACCGAGGACGTGCAGAGCTGGACCCGAGTCTTGCGCGACTGGGCCTTCGAGGGCCGGAAGCCGGCCGAGATCCATCTGGTCGCCGTGGGGGAAGCCTCGATTCCCGCGTTGCACGCCGCGGCGCTGGAGGACAACGTCTACCGCTCGGTCACGTTGCGGCGGATGCTTCCTTCGTGGGAGCACATTGTCCAAGCCTCGGAGACCTTCGATCAATGGGTGAACGTCGTCCACGGAGCGCTTCAGCACTACGACCTGCCCGACCTGATCGAGCTGGCCGGCAGCGGCCGGGTGAACGTCGTCGATAGCTGCCAGTAGGGATCCGGTGCGTGATGGAGGGGGGCAATGAAAGCCGTCAAGAAAACCATTTTCTGGCTGGCACTGGCCGTGCTGCTGTACGTCGCCGCCGCCAGGTTGGTCGGGACGCACGACGATGCCTTTACGGAGCAAGGTTTGCTAGAGGCAAACGCTTTCGACCTGACGGAGACACTGGTTACTCCGCACTTGGAGACACCCCTAACCGATGGGAAAAGCGTTCTCTGGTGCGGGAGCTTCCAACTGGCATGGAACGAAGCGTGTTCTCTCCTTGGGGGGAACCTGCATTTCACCAATGAGCCTGCGATGGTAGGGCTGCTCAACAAGAGATCATTCACAAAAGACGATATCGACACGGAGTCGTACGTCGCCGTGGCCGACTTTGTGAAGAACGATGTCTTTGGGCAGATAACCCAGGAACTGCGGGACAAGTTCAGAGGGGAGGCCGCGCCGCGTTACATCCCACCGAGAGAGCTAACACCACGCCCACAAGATATCGTTGCCTACTCGTATTTGTTCAAGAACCTGGAGTTTCAGATTCCTTTCGAACGCATCGCCAGGCCGGTTGTGTTTGGGACGGAAGAGGTGCCGTGCTTCGGGATTGGAGAGGAATACAAGCGCGAGCACTTGAAGATGCTTGAGCAGTTTCTCATTCTGGATTATCAGAGCGAGGATGACTTCATCGTTGAGTTCAAGACCAAGAGCAAACACGACACGGTCATTCTCGCGAAGGTGCAGCCGGAAGCAACCCTTGCAGCAACCGTAGAAGCCGTTCAGAAGAGGGCAGCGAGTCACGAGCCGACGCAGCCGCTCCACGGCGATGTCCTGAAGGTCCCCAAGCTCAACTTCGACATTACACGCAGATTCACCGAACTCGAAGGCAAGCAACTACTGCACAACAACCCCAAGGTTGCCGACGACCTACTGGTCGTGAGTGCCGTGCAGAATATCAGGTATCAATTCGACGAAAAGGGAGTCCGGCTGCGTTCCGAGTCCCACATATCCTTCGGCTGCGCAGCAGCGCCCCCGCCGCCCCCGACAAGACACGTCATGATTTTCGACAAGCCTTTTCTGATTGTGCTTCAGAGCACGGGAGCCGACGTGCCCTATTTCGCGCTCTGGGCTGGGAATCCTGAACTCTTGGTGAAAGGGGAGGTGCGGTAGTGCTAGTCCGATGCTGCGGCTGTGAGGCGGTTCATGAGTCGACGCTGCCTGTATGTCCAAGTTGCGGCCGATGCCCGGCGTGTGGTCGCCGGCGCGTTCCCGCCGGGGAACTCGCCGCCTACACAACGTGCCGCGTCTGTGGTGCCCCGCTGTGCGCCGCTTGCGGACGCTGCCACGGCTGTGGTGCTCTCCGCCTGTTCGATGTTGGTGCCTGCGAATGCGGTCATCCCAGTGACCGCGAGCGTGTAGCCGCCGTGGAGCGACATCGTCGGTTCTCGAAATAGCACCGGTCGGAAGTCCACTCGGGAACCGAGGTTTGTGCCAGTTGACGCGCAGGCGTCTGGACCGGTACTATCGGCGATTGGACTGCATCGAGCGGCCGCCGGGAGTGATCGCGTGGGTAGGGTAGAAAAGACGCGCACGCAGAACAAACCGGCTACGGGCCTTTAAATCCCCTGCTGCGGAGCATCGGAGCAATGTCGGTGCCCAACGTCAGCCCCGTGCAGCAGCATAACGGGAGCAGGGCCAAGTTCCTCATCGCGGTGTTCCTTTCACAGGTCGCGGGCTGGGCGGGTGCTGTTGGTACTGAATCAGCACCATGATACCGGGCCAGTTGACTTCCATGCCATGCACCATTTTGCCGTTGCGTTTCGGCGTCAGGCCGGTTTTGAGGACGTTCTCGCCGGACCGGGTGACCCATTTCTTCGGCACCTCGTAGGGTTGGCAGAGTTCGACCGACAGGCCGTCGCGTGTCAAGGTCAATCCCTCCACGGCCTCGGTGAAATACGTCAGCCCCGTCTCGTCCACGATCCGCGCCGCCAGTCGCAGCGGCTGAGGTTGATCGGGCACCCAGGACGTGTCCCACACGAGCTTCCAGGGTGCCGCCGTCACCGTCCCCAGTTGCCCACTCAGGACCGCGCGGACATAGTGGCAGTGCCACTGGCGATACACGCCGTCGCCCTCCAGGTTCACATCCTCGTACTCGCCCAGAAAATCAACTTGCCGGATGCGGCCGTTGGGACTGGTGACTGCCGCTTCCAGTTCCACCTTGGTCGCCAACACGGCAGGCGGAACCGCCGGGGCCAGCGCCGCCACCAACAGGATTTCGATTCCCAGACGCCTCATCACTATTTCTCCTTCGCTGCAAGCGGTGTCCCAGGACGAGGTTACCGAAACGGCGATGAGGAACGCGTCAAGAATACGGAGCGCAGCTCGGGCTTTCGCGCGACGATCACAGTTCCCTGCCATGTCATTGCGGCTCCGTCGGAGAATGAAGTTCCGCTTTATCACTCATTCTCACCGGTGTCACATTCCGGAATCGACTCGTGCAACTCCTTGAGCAAATCGTACGTACCGTGCAAGGCCGTCCAGCGCGTGAGGTACTCCCAATCCAGCTTGTTGCCGCGAACGGCGAGGATGTTGACCACGTCGTCCAAGTCCTTCCGTCGTTGCCATCGCAGTTTCTGGATGATTACATCTTCCGCTGTCGGGATCCAAACTCTCCGGTTGAGTTCACCAAGCTGGACTCGCTGTTTACGGCGGAAACGTTCCGCGTGATGGCTGTCGTCACTGAGGCGAAACAGGTCAATTTCGAAATCCGTCGGCAGAAAGGTCATGACGTACCTGACCGAACCGGTAAGGACCTCGAACTTCATCTGCGGATCCAGCCGAAAATCCGGGCCGAGTCGATCGACCAATCTCCGCAGATCGCCAGCTTGCAGCGAAACGACGAAATCCGCGTCCTTCGTCGATCTGGCGATCCCGTAGGCGTTGCTGGAAAACGCGCCGACCAGCAGGTAGGGAATCCCGGCCTGCTCCAAGGCGTCGACGACTGCCGCAGTCGCTTCCAGGCTATTCATCCACGACCCCCGCATCGCGATAGAGGCCTGCGTCGTCAATTCTCCTGGCAATGGCCAGCCGCCGCCGGAGTTCCTGCTCGACCTGCTCCGGCGTAAAGTCCGGATTCTCCGAGCGGATTCCGCCGCGCATGATCTCGCAGCTCTGGTCAAACAGCCGCGGCCCGTCGAGCATCTTTTCACCCATCGGCGTCCGCCGCGCTCGTGCCACCTTCGTCCGGAATACGGAGTCGTGCAAATCTTTGATGCGGTTATCCATCGGGCAGCTCTCCGTCAGCGAGATCTTTCAGCCGGAAGGCAAACGGAAACCTGCCCAACCGACGTGGATTCCGAAGCAAGCCGTCTCCCTGTCTTGCACCGAAGTCCGCCGCTCTTCAACGAGTCATGACGACCAGCCAGTCCTCGCTGGCATCCTTCGGCGGAGTACCCAGGGCCGCCTTGCTGCCGCCGGCAACCTGGGGCACCGAGCCCTGTTGCAACGGTCCGCCGCTCCGCGGATCGAACCACCGCACGGTGAACGTCCCCGACACGCCGCTCAAGTCGATTTCGCTCGTGCCGCCCGCCGACAGATAGACCAGATACACGCTGCCGGGTTTGGCCAGGCAGTATCGGCTGTTGTCCTGCTGGGCGTTGCCGATCAGGGGGTCGGCGTTGGTCATTTCCCAAAACGGGATTTCCTGCTCGCGGAAGAAGTCCAGCGCGATGCGGCAGTAGTCCCATGACTGGTCGCGGCTGCGGAAGTCCTCGCACACCAGATCGTTCTGGGGCAGCTGGTAGCCGAAGTAGTACTCGACGCCCGCGCCGCCGGCCATGATCGTGCCCCACAGCGTCGCCTTGCGGACATCGTGCAGATCGTAGGGAGGCCCGTCACCCTCGGTCCGCCCAGAGAACCCCGCATAGCCCGGATCGGGCGGGACGCCGAGCGACGCGGGATTCTGCTCGTCGTTGGCCACGACCCACGACCGGCCGGCCTGGGCCGATTCCGTGACCCACTTCAGCGCCCGCTGATGAGCGTTGTTCCAACCGTTTTGCAGCGATGCGCCGGTCAAAACCGATCGGTCGCCCAGCAGTTCCGGATACACCCGGTCCTGCCAGTTGGGAAACGTGTGGACCACGATCAGATGGTGGTACGGGTCGAGATCGTGAATGTACTCGGCCATGGCCCGCTGTTGCTCGGGCGTCTGCGTGTTCTCTTCGCCCAGGTTCCAGTTCAGCGCCAACTCGTAGCCGAAGCGGGCGATCAGCTCGCGGCAATACAACTTGCGTTCCACGCCCAAGTCGCCGCCGTCCAGCGACGTGGCGACGGTGCGCCGGCCTTCGTCCTTGCCGTGCCCGCTGCGGTTGTCGTCGATTTCGGTTTCCTGCAGTTTGAAATGCAGGTACAGCCCCAGCCGCTGCGCGTGGTCGAACAGGATCTGCCACTGGTCGAGCTTCGAGCAGTCGTAGTGCAATTTGTCCTCGCGCGCCACAAAGGGCCACACGTTGTCGCCGTCGCCACCGGCGTTGTAGGGTAGGAAGGAAAACGCGTTGCAGCCCCTGCCAGCCAGATAGTCGAGCGCCCCGATCAGCCCTTTCCCCTTGCCGTCCTTCCACGTCGGATCGCCGGGGCGCCAGTCGCGCAGGTGCGGTTCGTAGCGATGCAGGTCCTTGCCCGGCGTCGCCTCGCCGGGCCGCGACTGGCGCGCCTTGCCGGGGTGGGTGCCGTCGAAATCGGCGTAGGCCAGCAGCGTCTCCGGCGCGTCGGGGCCGGCTTTCAGGAAATAACGGCCGCTGCCGGCGAACCGCAGATGGTGTTTGCCCACGTACTGCAGCCGGCCTTCGCCGCGGAAATCGCGGCCCGTTTTGTCCGTCGCCGCGATCTGGAACGAACCCGCCTTGCCGTCGTATGGGGCCAACAGCTTGCCGGCGATCGACGGATCGAGGGCCGCCTGCTTGCCCTGGACGAAAGACACGCGATAAGTCCAGCGGCCCGTCGTGTCCGGCGACAGGTGGGCTCGCCATTTCGTACCGGCGTCGGCGGAAGTGTTGGCCGCATCGCCGTCAGCGGCAAAGTAGCCTGGCACCGTGTACTGAGGCGAACCGGACTCGTGGCGGAACGTCACCGTCAGGCGGTAGTCGGTGAAGGGATTCGGGGCGTCGCCCGCTTCGCGAGCCCACGGTCCGTCCAATGTCAGCGTCACCTTGTGCCACTGCTTCAATTCGCCCGAGATCGTGACCTCGCCACTGCCGTCGCTCTGCGCCGCAGCGGCCGGTCCGGCGGTCAAGGTCATCCCGACGACGAATGCGATGGCCGCGACCACCGTCAGCCGGACGGCCAGGAGACGCGTTCTGCCGGGATGCTGCCGAAAGGGCACGGGAGACGATCGTTTCGCTTGCATCGTGTTGGTTCCTCGATGAATCTGCCAAGATCAAATCGCCCGTTCACGAAGAGTCCGCCATCATGCCCTAGAACCCGCGCGATGCCCCAGAACCCGCGCGTCAGATTTTCCACGGCGCTCGCATGGGGCGGTCGAGCAGGCGGTTGGCCTCGTCATCGTTCACGAACGCTTCCTGGGCTGGATCCCAGCGGAGTTTGCGCCGCAGCTTGATCGCAATCTGCTGCAGGTGGCAGATGGCGTCGGAGTGGACGGCGACGTCGATGGGTGCTGCAGGCTGAGTCCGGCCCAGGATGGCGTCCATGAAGTTGGCGTGGTGGTTGTTGCTCTCGAACAGATGGACCTCGTCGGGGCCGATCGTCGCTTTGAGCAGCGAAGCGGGATTGGCGTCGATCTTGCTGCGGTCCACGTGGACCCAGCCTTCGCTGCCCAGGAACAGGACCCCGTGGCCGTAGCCGCCGACTTGCAGCGGGTGCTTCTTGGCGGTGCCGTCGTCCATGTGGACCAGCGTGACGCCGTTGGCGTAGCGGTTCTCGACTTGCCAATTCGTGGCGGCGTCGGTCAGCATGTCTTGCGGAAACGTGCCGCTGCCCTCGATCTCGGTCGGGCAGCTCAGGTCCGTGCCGTTGCCCCACTGGGCGATGTCCAGGTGATGGACGCCCCAGTTGCCGATCATGCCCATGCAGTAATCGGAGATGGAGTACCAGACGCTGTAGCCTTCCTTCTGAGTCCACGGCCGGCAACGCTGGTAGCAGTAGGGCGCTTGGGGCGCCGGACCGAGCCACAGGTCGTAGTCAAGTTCCTTCGGCACCGCTTCAGTGGGCTGCTTGGGGCACGTCCAGCTGCCGGGCACGCCGACCAGGATCGTCTGCAGCTTGCCGATCTTGCCGTTGCGCACCAACTCGCAGGCGAAGCGGAACTTGCCGCCGGAGCGCTGCTGGGTCCCGAACTGGAAGATGACGCCGCTGTCTTTAACGGCCTTGCGCACCGCCTGTGCGGCGCGGAAGCTCCAGCCCATGGGCTTTTCGCAATACATGTGCTTGCGGCGGCGGGCTGCTTCCAGGGCCATCAACGGGTGCCAGTGGTCGGGCGCCGTGATTTGCACGGCGTCGATGTCGTCGCGGGCCATCAGTTCGCGGAAGTCCCGGTAGGCCGCGCAGTCCTTGTTGTCGTAGTACTCGTCGTTCGACTGCTTGCCTTCCAGCCGCCGAGTTTCGTGTGCGTCGCACACGGCCACGACTTGGACCTCCGGGTTGCCGCGGAAGGTGCGCATGTTGCCCATGCCTTGGATGCCCAGCCCGATCACGCCCAGGACGACGCGATTGGACGGGGCTGCCGCGCCCGCCAGACCCAAAGCCGACGAGGGAATGATCGCAGGCAGACCGAGGATGCCGGCCGCGGCGGCGGACCGGTGCAGGAACTGCCGACGGCTGACGGAGTGGGACGGGGCGGGGCGGGATGTTGTCATCGGATGTCTCCTTGGCAGGAAGCGGGAAAGGAAGTGCGGTACGGACGCCAAACCAACAATCTAAACCGGCGGCGCCGCAGGTCAATGCCCACAGCCCAAAACGAGGCACGGCCGACAACGGGCGCGGCCCCGCCGCAGCCGAGTGGTTCTGCGGGAATCAGCCGCCCAGCGACGGGCGAAACCAACTCGCTTCACGTCCCGCGCCGCAACCCGAACCACTCAATCTGCCGCCGCGGGCAAAAGTGGAAGGCGTGCACCTGACAGTAGCCCTCCAGCCACGCGCCGATCCGGTCCAGTTCCTCGATGTCGATTCCCAGCGGCATGAGCAACACGCGCGAACGGTCGATTTCGGGAAACTGGTCCACGTACTGCAGGACTTCGTCACAGTCGGCCGGCGCGCCGATCACGAACTTGAACTGGTAATCGTACACGGCGACCAGCCGCCGGATCACCTCCGGGACGTGGCGAGAATGCTCGTGCCGCACGCGCCAGTTGCCGGCCAGATCTTCATCCGGAGTGGAATTGGACAGCTTGGGACTGATCGACATCAAATCACACGCCAGCGGCAAAAACAGCGTGCCGGCCGTCTCGATCGTGATGTGCCGCCCGGCCGCCCGCAGCCCCGCACACAACGGGATCAACTCGGCGAACAACATCGGCTCGCCGCCGGTCAGGACGACGTGAGCGGCCTCGAACCGGCCGATCCGCTCCAAAATCTCCTCGACCGACAGATCCTCGCCTTCCGGATACCAGGACGCGAACGGCGTATCGCAGAACCAGCACCGCAAATTGCAGCCCGCGGCGCGCACAAACACGCTCTGGGTCCCTGTCAGCAAGCCCTCGCCCTGGACCGATTGGTAGATTTCCGAAACGCGCATCAGCCGGTGTCCCCTTCCGCTTTTCCATCATCATGCCAAAATGAGGGCGGTTTGCAGAGTCCACATCGGCAGGGAGGAACAAGGCCAATGCCGTCCAGCTTTCGCGAGCAGCTCGAAACGTTCGACAATCAGTTTCCGCAGCGGGACTACACGATCGAAATCCGCTGTCCGGAGTTCACGTCGCTCTGCCCCAAAACCGGACAGCCGGACTTTGGGGTGCTGACGTTCATTTACACGCCCGACAAGAAATGCATCGAGTTGAAGAGCCTGAAGTTGTATTTGCTGCAGTACCGCAACGAGGGCATTTTCTACGAGCACGCGACCAACCGGATCCTGGACGACTTCGTCGCCGTCGTCCAGCCGCGGCGGGCGGTGCTGATGGCCGAATTCAGCGCCCGCGGCGGAATCACGACCAACGTGACGGCCAGCTACGAAGGGCAGCGGCCGGCGTGATCGACGTCCTGAGCGAGTTTCCGCCATGTTTCGCTACACCGGTTTCGTGATCTTGAGCGTTGTTGCACTCGGCTTCGGCACGCCGGCTTGGGCCGATGTCGTGGTCGTGGCCAATGCGACCGAGGACGAAGTTCCCTTTACGATCACGACTTCCACGGGCGATCGTGCAGAGTACGTCGTCGCGGCCGGGGACCAGGTTAGCGTGGCGGCGCGGGGCCGATCCACGATCGACTTTGCCGGTCGCGAGCCGGTCACGCAACGCCTGGACGCCAATCCGGCCTACCACTTCGTCAAACCTGTCTCCGGCCCTCTGGAACTGCGGAAGATCGACCTCGGGGGCGACGAGTCGACCTCGAAAGGACGCGACCTGGGCACCTCCGAGCCGCCGGATCGCTTCGGCGTGATCTCGGTGAAACTCCTGGTCGATGACACCGACCCGGAGAACCGCCAGGGTTACGAGGCCCGCTTGAGGGAACGCGTGCGGGCCGCCTCGGAGGTTTTCGAAGCCCACTGCCGGATGCGGTTCGATGTCGTGGCCTTCGAGACCTGGACCTCGACTCCCACCGACGACTTCCTGGCTGCGGCGCGGGAGTTCGCCGGCAAGGTCGATCCGCGTCCGGCCCGCTTGGCCATCGGATTCATCCGACAAACGACGCTGCCACAAGGGACCGTCCATCTGGGCGTGGCGACGATTCCGCTGGAGTCCCACATCCTCATCCGGGAGTGGCTGCCGGGGCTGACGGAGCCGGAACGGTTGGAAGTCCTGATCCACGAGTTGGGACACTTCCTCGGTGCGACGCACAGTCCGCAGCGGGACTCGGTGATGCGTCCCAAGTTGGGCGACGGCCGAGCTCGGGCACGCAGTTTCCGCATCGGCTTCGATCCGGCAAATACCCTGGCCATGTACTTGATCGCCGAAGAGATCCGGCTTCGTCGAATCACCAGAGTCTCTCAGCTTTCCGGGGACACGCGTCTGCGTCTGCGGCAGATCTATGAGACCCTCGCCAAGGCCCTGCCCGACGATCCGGCGTCTCCCAAGTACTTGGCCTTGGTGGCCCCCGGTGCAGAAACACCGCTCTCGGCGGCCACGCGGGAAGTGGTCAAGGCGATCGTCTCAGCGGCCAGGGACAACGCAGAATTGGCGCCTGCGGCACGACGCACCGGCGATGCGCTGACCGAGGTCTACTTCAGGCGGGCGGCGAGCGCGGCCGCGGCCCTGCCCGACGAATTGGCCGTGCCCGCGTTCCTGTGTGCTCTGGGGATCGCGGTGGACGACTCGGACATCTTGCTGCAGACGTCGCTGACCCGCGAGTTCTGCCAGAACGTCGAACCGCTCGAACAACGGCGCGAGCGGTTGACCGTATTGGGCGAGCCGACCATGCGGGGCCGACGCGATCTCGCACAGCACTTTGTGGTTTCCTGCTTCCTGACCGCGGCGCACGGCAGTTTGGCGGCGGAAGCCGCCGGGGTGGCCAAGGAGTTGCTCGACGCCAAGCGCGGCAGCGGCTTCAGTTTTGCCGACCTGGCGGCCGACAAGGCCGGCGTCGCATTCGCCGCGCGGATCTTGGCCCAGAAGACTCGTTGCCGCGGACTGGCCGACACCTTCTCCGTCGCCGACTATATGCCCTCCGTCGCCCAGTTGCCGGAAGGAATTGGCTGGGATGAGTTTGTCGCCAAGTACGGCGGTGAATTCAACCCCAGATTTCAACAGATCACACAGGAGATCCTTGACCGCATTCACGCCCTGCCCCCCTACCGATCAGAACGTGGAGAGTAAACGACCACGGCCGGAGGCCGTGGGTTCATGACCAAGTCAAAATCGGTAGAGTCTCAGGTCTGTTTAAGCGTATCTGCTTGGCAAACCGCAGTTCGGTGCTCAGGTGGGCGCGACCTGTGCAGGTTACGCACGTTTCGTTTCCCTGCTTGGGTGAATTTCAACTGAGTGCGCACGCACAGCGGCAGGTCCAGGTTCACGGCCAGGATGCCCAGCAGCATGTTACTGTGCTCGGAGAATTGCAGCCCCGGTATCGGGAGGGCGCCAACCGAATGCCGTTCGCCGCTAACCGCCGCGTCGCCGTTTCGATTCTGCTTCGGGGAGCCTTTCACTTTTTCGCGAACAAAAGACCGCCCGCAAGTTAACGCAGAACGCCGAGCCCCAACCGAGCTCGGCGTTTTGGGTTTAGTCGCTTTCCCTAAGAGATTTACGCCGAATCCAGAGTCCCCGGCCTCGATGCTATTCTTGGGAGAGATCGACTGGGGTCCGATGGGGCCCCTGAAGTCCCCCTCCAGACCCCGGAATCTCGCTCCAAAACTCTCGAAATCTCTGCTTAACAACCCCCGGTAAGTCAACAAGCGTGTCACCGTCGGACCCCAGGCGCGACAAATCGAAAAAAGACCCCGGTTGGTTTCGGTGTGGGAAGGCAACCGGCACGGATCAGGGCCGGTCAACGTGGGAGTCGCTGCCGCGATCGGGGTCGCAGTGGCTCTCCGCGACGGCTTCGCCCGATTTGCGCTCGCACCAGGCGGCTATGGTTTGGCTTCGACGGGCTCTGCAGGCTCGGCCGGCTTTGCAGGCTCGGCGGGCTTCGGCTGGTCGGCGTCTTTGGACGATTCTCCAGTCCCGGCCGGCTGCGGTCCGCTCGGTTCGCCCGTCATCGAGACCTTCGACGGGTCGTTTTTCCAGCCGTACTTCTGGGCGAACTCGGTGGGGGTGAGTGTCTGCTGGCCCTCGTCGGTCTGCACCACGTAGACGAATTCCTGCTCCACGTCCGGCGAGCCGCGGAAGTGGCCGTCGGGGCTCATCGCGGCGTATTGCTGATCGCGCAGGGAGAGGAGAGTGCGGTCCAGCGCTCCGTCGGCCAACCGATGCACGCGCACCGTACTCTTGCCGCGGGTGGCGACCAGTCGGCCATCGGGCGAGACGGCGGCGGCATCGGCCGCGAATGTGTGGTCCAACTTCCCGCTGGCGGTGTCCCAGATGCACACCTGATTCTCGCTTCCGGAGATCAGACGCCGACCGCCATCGAGCCAAACCAGCAGGGTCGGCATCGCGTCGTGTCCTACACACACGGCCACCGCGCGATTGGACTGCACGTCGAACAGGTACACCGTGTTGTCCTCGGCACCGGCCGCCAGCAGCTTGCCATCGGGCGACCACGACAAGATAGCGATCTTCGACGCGGTGATCGAAAGCGTTTGCTGCGTCTCGCCCGTCTGCGGGTCACAGACGATCACTTGCCCGGCCTCCCCAACGGCCAGTCGCTTTCCATCCGGCGAGAAAGCCAGAGCGTTTCCTTGGCCGGGCAGTTTGCCTAAGAGAGTCGCTTTCGCCGCGTCCCACAACTCGGTACCCGCCGCGATCGTCTTGCCATCCGGCGCCCAGGACATCGAGTTCCCCTGTTGATTCGAAAATCGCCTCACCTGAGGGGACCCCAGATCCCATACTCCCAGTGAAAGCCCGCCCCCAATGTTCCACCCGGCGAACGCGATTGTCCGTCCGTCCGGCGCAACCGAGGAGCGTTGACGGGCGAAGATTTCGGTCGACGCACGGGCCAACAACTTGCCCGTTTCGCTATGCATCGCGCCGGTGGCCATCGGACTGGCATAGGCCAAGGCTTTGCCGTCCGCAAGCCAGCAGCTTCCCTCGATGCTTCCGACGTGGCCCGGGAACTCGCGTACGAGACGGCCGGATTCAGTCTCGAATACCGGCACTTTCGTGAGCGCATGAGCGATGACGACACGTTTGCCGTCTTGCCGGCCGGTCACTGAGCAGACGCCTGGCGACAGGAAAGGTTGCCTCGGCAGTTTCGTGACCACGCGGCCCTCGAAGACATTCCAGACGATCGCCAGATCGTCCTCGATATACGTGTTGCCGATCGCGAGATGTCTTCCATCGTTCAACCAGGTTGCGATTTCCCACTTCTCTGAACGCCGTCGAGGGATCTCGCTCTCGAATAACCGTTTACCCGTGCTGGAGTCGAACACGCCATGATACTGGCCAAGAAGAGCGAACATCTTTCCGTCAGGAGACCAAGCCATAGAAGTCGCGGAATACGCTTGTTCGGGAGTCCCTGGCACCCGTTCCCAATTTCCAGACAGCACCTTGAAGACTCTCACAGATCTCGTGGAAGAACTCCTGTATGCGATTGTCTCGTCGCCAGGCCCCCAGGTCAGCCAGGTGATCGGGGCGGTGCCCGATTGGTCTTCCACGACTCTTTTGGCGATGCCCGACTTTGCGGGCGTCCAGCCCTCGGGGCGCTGCCGTCCCGATCCTGATATCGGCTCCTTGGCGAGGAATCGCCAGAGGTAGATGATACTCCTGTCGCCGCTTCCCGCAGCGAGGGTCTGTCCATCGTGTGACCAAGCAGCAAGGCCGAGGCGATCTTCCGTCGGCAGCGTTAGGAGACGCTGGCCCGAAGCCGGGTCCCAGATGCGCACGGTCCGGTCCCAGCTGGCCGTGGCCAGCCGCTTGCTGTCGGGCGACCAGCACAATCCGCGAATCTCGCGGTCATGGGCCACGATCACCCGCACGAATTCTTCGTTCTCCGCGTTCCAGAGCCGCACGGTTCCATCTTCGCTCGCCGTGGCCAACAGTCGCCCGTCGGGACTGTACGCCACCACCGGGACGCCACCGCGGTGGCCAATCGTCTCGATGGTCCACGACCGCGCCCCCTGGATCGATGCCGGCTGAGCCACCAGCGCCATCTTGCTCATCGCCGCGCCTTCCGGCAAATTCAAGGGTTCGGGCGTCAGCTCGATGGGCGCCACCTTGGGTGCCGCGGTCGAGGTCGTGCCCGTGGCTGGTGGTGCCGCCGGCCTGTCGGATCGCGGTTCCTTGATCTTCGCTGTTCCAGCCGTGGTCGGCTTCGGCACGCTGGCCGTTGGCACCTGATCGGTCAGCGAGACCTTCGCCGGGTCGTTCTTCCAGCTGTACTTCTTGGCGAACTCATCCGGCGTGAGCGTGATCTGCTCGCCGGCATCGGTGAGGGCTACGTAGACGAACTCCTGCTCCACGTCTGGCGAGCCGCGGAAGTGGCCGTCGGGGCTGACGGTGGCGTACTGTTTGTCGCGCAGCGAGACGATCGTGCGGAGGAGCGTGCCGTCGTCGGTTTGCCAGAGGCGCAGGGCGCTCTGCCCGCGTGAGGCGAGCAAGCGGCCGTCGGCAGAAATCGCGCCGCAGTCGTCGGGGATTGTGCGGAGCAGTTTGCCTGAGTGCGCCTCCCAGACGCAGACTTCGATCGCGTTACCAGAGAGGAGCTGACTGCCATTCTCTCCCCAGCCCAGCGTCACCGCCGGCCGCTGATGGCCTTCACATGTCGTGCGTACCTTTTTGGCTGCGATGTCGAATAAATAGACTGCTTGATCCTTGGTACCCACAGCAATGGTCTGGCGATCTGGGGACCAAGAGATCGCAGAGACGGGGGCGGGAGCAGTCCAGAGCGTTGCCATGACATCGGGTTTCTGCGGGTCGCAAACTCGCACTTCCGCGCCATCTCCCAGTGCCACAGAACTGCCATCGGGCGAAAACGCCACAGGGGCTCCTGGTTTGGCAGGCAACCTCGCGACGACTGTTCCATCCGAGCGGCGTACGAGGCCAACTCCGGACTGATAGTACGCTCTCAGCGCAAGCATCTGACTATCCGGCGACCAGATGGGCAAAAATTCAGATCGGAAATCCCCACCTACCTGAGCAGCTTTCTTGGCCGTCAGGTCTCGAAGCGAGTAGGTATTCCCATGTGTCATCGCCAAGATCGCACTATCAGGCGACCAAGACAGCGCCCACAACCCCTCCACGAGCGTGTCCTCGATGAGCTTGCCGCTGCCAGCATCGAAAGTCCGATACTTGTGCGTCGCCAATGCGGTCACCACGCGGCGTGCGTCGGTCGACCAAGCCACGCTCCGCACAGAGCCATCCATACATGGCAGCGAACTTATCGAACCCGTCGAACCGATCGGATGGAATTCAACGCGACCCGTGGTGGTTCCGATCATGGTCATCGCGTCATCGGAGGAGTGTGCAATTCGGTTGGGGTGCGAGGGAAGGCTGGTTCCCTTATCGCACAACACTTTGCCCGTATCCACATCCCAGACGGCGAACCGATATTCCATCGCGGCAGCCAACGATTTTCCGTCGTGTGACCACGACAAGGAAATCGCGGAAACCACGCGTGGTTCAAGGGTGAAGGTCTGAGTGGTTCGACGCGATTGCGTGTCATAGACAACGACATCCGCGGAAGTGCCGAACGCCACGTATCGGCTGTCGGGTGACCAAGCGACGCTACGAACGTTACGGTCTTGCAGCGTACCCCCAGCGGCAATGTCGTCGACAACTGCGCCCGTTTCGGCGTTCCAAAGGAGACATGCTCCGCCCGTACCAACAGCCAGCGTCTTACCGTCCGGCGACCATGACAAACCAGATTCAAACCCACCAACCCCACTAGCCCCAGAATAAAGCCCAATTACCACGGTCTTCCTCGTGACACCGGCGGCGACCGGTTGCCAACCTTCTTTCTTCCGTGAGAGGCCGCCAGCGAACTGACGGAACTCCCAAACCACCACACTTGCGTCATCGCCACGCTCCGTCCCTCGAGTCACACCTGCCAGATTGCGACCGGTCGCCGACCATGCGACTCCCCTGAACCCCGTGTCTCCGGTGAGGGTAAGCATGCGAAGGCCGGATGTGCTGTCCGAAATCCGAATCGTACGATCATCGCTGGCCGTGGCCAGGAGCCTACTGTCCGGCGACCAAGCGACGTCGTTGACCGGAGCATCATGCGCCATGATTATGCGCACGAGGTCGTGAGTCTCGACGTTCCACAGGCGAAGTGCGCCGTCTCTGCACGCCGTGGCGAGAAGGTTGCCGTCCGGACTCAGCGCCAGCCCATTCACGCTACCGCGGTGCCCGGTGGTCTCGATGGTCCAGGACCGCAAACCCGGAATGGGGGCCGGCTGCGCAACTAACGCCACCTTGCTCAGCGGCGAGCCAGCCGGTAGGTTCAATGGTTCCGGCGTGAGCTGGATCGACGTGGCCCGCGCAGGTTGGCCGGCGGACATGGCGGCCAAGGGCTTTTCTGCGGACCTCTTCGATGGTTTGGTGACGGAGGACGTCGTGGTTTGCTCCGATGGCAGCTTACCACCATCCACGGGTCTTCCCTGTTCATCGACCACGGTGGCGGAGCCGCCATCGGGGACCTGCATCCGGCCGACTTCCTTGCCGCTCTTGTCGCGGATGATGACCCAGACGCCCAGCAGCAAGGGGATGGCGGCGGCTGCGGCGAGCAGGGCGATCCAGATGCCGCGACGGCTGGACCCGCGGCCAGCGGTCGGTGCAAGAACAGGTTCTTTAGCAGACGCCATCCGGACGCCCGTGTCCACATGCGCCGAACTGCTCAGCTTGCCCGTACTGGCCGAACGCGGCGATTCTACCGCGGGCAGGCCGAGCATGCCGTTGGCTTCGTTCATCAGTCGCCCCAGATCGCAGCCGACCGCGAACGGGCCTAATACCGCTGCCACTTCGCCTGGTGTAGCAAAACGATCTGCGGGCTTCTTCGCCATCATCCGCTCGATCACCTGTGCCAAACCCGGCGGCAGGTCGGTCCGCAGCAGGCTGATCGGTGGCGGATTGTTCTGGACATGGGCCATCATCTTGGCCACGTCGTTCTTAAACTCCGGCCCCACAAACGGGGCTCGGCCGGACAGAAGCTTGTAGAGCGTGCAGCCGAGGGAGTAGATATCCGAGCGAATATCGACCGAGTGGCTGTCGGTGACCTGTTCGGGCGAGACGTAGTCCGCCGTCCCCATCGCCGTGCCGGCGGCCGTCATCTCCTGGCGATGGGGCTGGTTTGTGGCCAACAAAGCCAGCCCCAGGTCTAAGATCTTCACTGTCCCCTGCCGATTGAGCATCAGGTTCGAGGGCTTGATGTCGCGATGGACCAGGCCCTGCTCGTGGGCATGCTGCAGGCCCACGGCAGCTTGACGCACGATTTCGCAGGCATCTGCAATGCGCAAGGGCCCCGTCGCGGAAACCAACTTGCTGAGATCCAAGCCTTCCACGTACTCCATCGCCAGGAAATGTGTGCCGTCGATTTCGCGGGCGTCAAACGCTTGGACGATGTTCGGGTGGCTCAATCGACCTACGGCTTTCATTTCTCGCTCGAAACGGGACACCGCCGTCGGATTCTGCATGCGATCCTTGGGCAAGACCTTCAACGCGACTAGCTTGTCCAGCTTTGTATGTGTGGCCTTGTACACGGCCCCCATGCCGCCTTCGCCGAGTTTGACCAGGAGTTCGTACTCGCCAAGCTGTGGCAACGACTCGGAGTCGTGCGGGCTGGGCATACATTCTGCGGCGGCCAGCGACGGTACGAAGGCCACGACTCGGGCGATTGCTCGCCGGCAGTGTTCCTCCTGCGCGTACTCGTCCACAGGTACAGGCTGGCGGAGTTGGTCCACCAGCGGGTCCGAAACGTCACTCAAGGTGGCCAGGGCCGACTGGCATGTTTCACAGGCATCAATGTGATCGGCGATCGTCTCGATTTCTTGTGGCGGCAAGTTGCCGAGCGAGTAAGCCACCAGTTCCGGACGTGATGGGCAGTCGGTGCGTAACATCTCAGCGTCTCCAATCGCAGGCCGTGTTCGTCTCTCTTCCCACAAGAAGAATTGCGGGAGTTTGACACCATTTTGAAGATAGTGCCACAAGACGTGTTTTAGTCAGGGTTTATGGAATGAGAATCAGGTGCTGCGTAAACCTCAACGAAGGCTCCAGTGACCCATGCTTCACCGTTCAAGACTCGGTAAGACCATCCAGTTCCTGACGAAGCCGGCTGAGCACCCGTGATTTCGATTTGTAGACAGCGTGAAGAGTCATCCCCAGATCTTCAGCTACGTGTGCCGGTGAATGGCCGTCGATCACGATTCGCCAGAACGCTTGCCAGGTTCGATCCTCGAATTCCGCTCGCACCAATTCGGCCGTCTTGCGGATCAAGTGGATATTCTCCGCTGCGGAACTGTCGGTTGTCGAACAAGCCTGTGCATCAGCCACCCGTTGAATGGCTTCTTGAGCATGCGTACCGCCCTGCGCCTGCGGCTGATCTCGTAGACGCCTCAGCCAATCGCCCATTTTGTTGCGAGTAATGGACCAGAGCCACGCACGGAATGCTCCTGCATCGGCGCGATTGAACTCCGCAAGGCGCAACGACACCGTACGGAGAACCTCCTGCACGACATCTGCGGCATCTTCGGATGCCAAGCCAGCCTTGCGTGACCAGCGGTAGATCAGCGGCCCGTACAGGTCCGCCAAACGTCGCCACGCCTCGGACTCTCCCCTTTTGACCCGCTCCAGCAGGCCACTGGATGTGGAGCCAGAGTGGTCGATAGTCGCGATGTCCACGGTCGAATTGCCTGGAGGCATAGGGGATCAACTGAACGTCAAAAAGGTGAGTTGCAGGACACCTACCGATGCAACTGTGAGTCTAGTTTAGTAGGGGGATACCAGGCAAGGTGATCGACAGAGAATCCGCCCGTGAACGCAACACGGGCGAACGTCGGGCCACAAGGGCGGCTTGGGGCCCCTGCCGGATCGCGTGGTCCAAGCGTGCCAATTTTTCCCAACAAGATTCCGTCATTTCGCCTGCCAACCGGGTAGTTAACAGATAGAGGCTGTTGACTTCCCGTCCCCGCCAGACAGCGTTCCGGTCGCCAATCGCCTAACCGGGGGCGGCCGACCAGTTGCCCGGTAGTCCCACGTACCAGTCGCGCGTGACACACGCGAAAAACGACCGATATTCGACACCCGACGTTAGGCCGGTTCGTCGAGCTGCTCAATCAACCACACCACGGCGTCATTACGGTTGAAGACCTTGCGGCCGTTGGCGAGCTTCGCGCCTGTTTCCTTCAGGCCCCACCAGAGGCGATGCAGGAGGTGGCGACCGGTCGGGCTGCGGCTCTTGATCAGCTGCAGGTTGACGTGAGCCTTCGTGAACGACGTCGTACCGTCCAGGCCGGGCGGGTTGTCGCAGAGCGGGACTTCGATCAGCACGGTGCTGATCTCGCGGACGATCTTCGTGACGGGCGGTGGGGCCGGCTCCGGGGCTTCCGGATCGGGCAGAGGGACCTCCGCTACGGCAGCCGGGGGCGGGGCCTCGGCGGGCGGGTCCGGAAAGGTCTC
>CAYUFW010000107.1:0-23295 GCA_964443915.1 uncultured Pirellulaceae bacterium | reverse complement strand
TCAGGTCGCGATGCTCCTCCGGCCGGGCCTGAGCTTGCCGCAGCGTTTCCGCCGTCACGACGTTGAATTGCACGTGGTGGCCGTCCAGCTTGAAGTAGCTGCGGACCAGTTGGGCCAGGCGATCGATCCCCGTTTCGTCCTGCAGCAGGGCGGGCGTGACCTTCATGTTCAACAGCGTCCCGCCCGTCTTCAGGTGATCCATCTTGGCGGCCGACTTGACCACGGCCGTCGGCCCGCGGCGATCAGCGCCTTGAACCGGAGAGATGCCCTCCGACAACGCGACGCCCGCTTTGCGGCCGTCCGGCATGGCGCCGGTCACCGAGCCGAAATAGACGTGGCAGGTCGTCGGCAGCATCTCCACCTGATAGCACCCGCCCTTGGTATTCGGCCGGCCGTCCACGTCTTCCACGACGGCGTTGAACGCGCGGACCATCAGATCGTCGGCACGATCGTCGTCGTTGCCGTACTTGGGCGTGCGGTTCACCAGCCTCTGTCGCAACGGCTCCCGGCCGGCGAAGTCCGCATCCAGGGCGGCCACCAGATCCTGCAAGCTCAACTCGCCCTCG
Source organism: uncultured Pirellulaceae bacterium (assembly GCA_964443915.1). Taxonomy (GTDB): domain Bacteria; phylum Planctomycetota; class Planctomycetia; order Pirellulales; family Pirellulaceae; genus Anammoximicrobium. The sequence continues at coordinate 22,729 of CAYUFW010000107.1, read as the reverse complement.
TCGAACACCAGCTGGCGGATGGCGGACAAGCTGTCCGTCAAGCTGCCGATGCCGACGAATTGGATGAAGGTGTGGTTGTAGCGTGCGCCGCCCGCGTTGTAGTCCTTGCCTTTCCAGATGCAGTCGTCGGTGATGACCGACAGGAACGGAGCGGGCATCAGCGCGGCATACATCCGCTCGATCACCTGGTTGCCGGCGACCTTGATTTCCAAGAAATGCTGCAGCTGCTTGCGAAACGCGGCGAACACGTCGTCGAACGTCGCGAAGCCGGCGGGACAGCCCGTGCGCGGCCCCAACTGTTTGCCGGTCCGCGGATCGATGCCGTCGTGCAGAGCCAACTCCAGGATCTTCACCAAGTTGAAGTAGCCCGTCAGGATGTAGGCCTCTTTGCCGAACGCGCCGGTCTCGACGCAGCCGCTGCAGCCGCCCTCGCGGGCGTCCTCCAGCGACTTGCCTTGCCGCACCTGCTCCTCGACCACCGCGTCGGCGTTGAAGATCGACGGGAAGCCGTAGCCGTGGCGGATCACCCGCAGCGCGTGCTTGAGCACCGAGTCCGGCGTCTTGCGGGACAATTGCAGATTGCTGCTGGGCTGCAGCAAGTGCATCTCGTCGATGATGTCCAGCAGCACGTGCGTCAACTCGTTCGAGCCGTCGCGCCCGTCGGGCAGCAGTCCCGCCAGGTTGATGTTGGCAAAATCGGTATAGGTGCCGCTCTCCGCCGCCGTCACGCCGACTTTGGGCGGCGCCGTATGGTTGTTGAACTTGACAAAGAACGCCTCCAGCAGTTCCCGGGCGTGCTCCGGCGTCAGTGTGCCGTCGGCCAGGCCTTGACGGTAGAACGGCAACAGGTGCTGGTCCAGGTGACCGGGGCTGAACGAATCCCAGCCGTTCAGCTCCGTGATCACCGCCAGGTGGCAGAACCAGTAGGCTTGCAGCGCTTCGTGAAAATCCCGCGGCGCGTGCGCCGGCACTCGGCGGCACACGTCCGCGATCTTCTCGAGTTCCGCTCTGCGCGCCGGGTCCGCTTCCCTCCCCGCCATCTCGGCCGCCAGCCTGGCATGACGCTCGGCCAACAGAATCACTGCGTCGCAGGCGATGTCCATGGCCAGCAACTGCTCGCGTTTGGCGTAAGCTTCCGCATCGTGGACGAAATCCAAGGCCGCGATCGCCTCGAAGATGTCGCGTTTGAAGTCCATCATGCCGCGGCGGTAGATCTTGCCGTCCAGCACCGTGTGGCCCGGCGCCCGCTGCTCCATGAACTCCGTGTACAGCCCCGCCTCGTAGGCTTCGATCCAATCCTCGGACATGGCCGCGAAGATCTTGTCCCGCATGGAGCGGTCGCGCCAGTAGGGGATGATTTGCTGCTCGTAGACCCGCAACGTCTCGTCACTCACCGCATAGCTGGTCTTGGGGCGGGAATTCAGAATCCGCAGATCTTCCGCCGAGTGGCAGGTGAGTTCCGGGTATGTCGGCACGGCTTTCGGTTCCGGGCCCCGTTCGCCGACGATCAGTTCCTCGTCGCCCAGGTAAATCGTCTTGTGCTCGCACAAGTGCAGAAACGAGCGGGCCCGCATCACGGGAACAGAGTACTTGCCTTCGTGGGCCCGGTAGAACTCCGTCAGCAAGCCGGCCCGTTCGTGAGAGATTCTAGGTTGGGCCGCCAAGCTGGCCTGCCGCAGCCGCGCTGTTCTTTCATTCATACCTTCAGCCGCCAATCTGAACCTCAAGACCGCAGGCCCGCGCCCGTCCGGCGAAGGCGTCCAGATGATCGTCCGCCGATCCGACCGCTGGAGCCGTGTCCGGCGCCAGGCCCACCCGCTCCGCCTTGTTCCTTCCCAACGCATGATAGGGCAGCAGGTGCAACCGCCGGATGTTGCCCAGCGAGGCCAGCCACGCGGCGATCGCTTCCACGTCGCGCACGCTGTCGTTGAAGCCGGGGATGACGGGCACGCGAATCCACACGTCGGCCCGGACCTGGCACAGGGCCTTCAGGTTCTCCAGGATAACGGCGTTCGACGCCCCCGTGTACTGGCGATGGCGGTCGTCGTCCAAGATTTTCACGTCGTACAGGAACAAATCCGTCACGGCTGCCAGGGCCAGCAGGTCCTCGCAGCGGCCGTAACCGCAAGTGTCCACCGCCGTGTGCAGGCCCTGAGCACGGCAGGCCGCTAGCAGTTCGACGGCAAATTCCGGCTGCATCAACGGCTCCCCGCCGGACAACGTTACTCCGCCACCGGATTCGTCATAGAAGATGCGGTCCTGCAGGATTTCGGCCATCACCTCGGCTACGGTCCGCTGCCGGCCGACCAGTTCCCGCGCGCCGGTCGGGCACACGGCGACGCACTGGCCGCAGCGGAGGCACCGCTGGCGGTCGATTCCCGGCGCGGCCGGGCGCCCCGCCGCAGAGTGCGGGCAGACTTCCGAGCACTGGCCGCAGCGTATGCAACGGGCTTCGGACCACGCGATCTCCGGCTCGGCCGCCCGGCTCTCCGGATTATGGCACCACCCGCAGCGCAGCGGGCAACCCTTCAGGAACACCGTGGTGCGGATCCCCGGCCCGTCGTGGAGCGAGTACTTCTGGATGTTGAAGAGCAGACCCGTGTGCATGCCTTGGAGCGGACAAAGGGACCGTTGGGTCGATCCGTGCAGATCAGAGTTCGCTGCCGAAGTAGCCTTTCCAGGCCAGCGACAGGATGTCCTGCGTCAGCGCTTCACGCCAGCCACGGTACTTGCAGACGTCTCGGGCGCGTTCGACAAGATCGCGCGGTTCGCAACTCCGCAACGGCCGGCGCTCGGCCTCGTAGCGTGCGAGGAGCCATTCCAGCAGTCTCTGGGGCACCTCCAATCCGCACGACGCGGCGTATCGCGAAAAGATGGCGGCAAAGCGTTCCGGCGACGGGTTCTCCAGGCACACGCGATACCCAATCCGCCGCAAGAGCCCTGGGGCCATCACCTGATGAACGTCGAGATTGGTGGAAACCACCAGCATGTTCCGAAAGGGCACCTGGATCTGCTGCCCTGTCGCCAATGTCAAATAGTCGATCCTTTGTTCGAGCGGAACGATCCAGCGGTTCAGAAGCTCGTTGGGGGCCGTCCGCTGGCAGCCGAAATCATCCAAGAGAAAGACGCCCCCGTTGGCCTTCATGTGGAGCGGAGCCTCGTAGTAGCGCCGGGCGGAATCGTAGATCAGGTCCAAATCATCCAAGGTCAATTCGCCGCCGACGACGATCAACGGGCGCCGGATACGCACCCAGCGCTGGTCCAGTTTTGGGTCGACTTGGTGCGGCTGGCCTTCCCCAGACTCGATGTGGCAGTGTCGATCGAAAACCCGAATGATCTGATTCTCGACGCCGATGCAGTACGGAATCCAGAGGCTCCCGTGTAGCGCCCGATGGAGCATTCGCCCCAGTGTCGTCTTGCCGTTCCCCGGCGGACCGTACAGGAACAGGCTCCGCCCCGACGAGGCGGCCAACCCGGCCAGTTCGACGGTCTGTTCGGGCAGTACCAGCGCCGAGATGGCCTCGTTCACGTCGTGAGGCGAAACACGCGGCAGCTGAGCCAACTGGCGCTCGAACATCGTGCTGTAAGCCTCGATCGAGACGGGGGCCGGTCCCACATAGCCGCAGATGGCCATCAGCCACTCGCCGCGTTCTCGCCCCAACTGAGTTATCCGGAAGCGGTACGTGAGCGGGCCCACGCCACCCAAGACCTCGATCAGTTTCTCGGCCTTCAGTTCGTCGAGTAAGGCCATGACCGACGACAGCGGCAAGCGCAGATGGCTGGCTGCGGATTCCGTATCGAAGTGGGGGGTGGTATGCGCGAACTTGAGTGCCAGATTCAGCAGGGGCTCAGGATCAAGGCCCGTATCTTCCAGACTGCGCGGGGCTTCGGGCAGCAAGGGGGCACTCATTTCGGCCTCCCGCAGTTCAGGCTCCGATCCCTCGCGCGCCGTCGCCCGGCGGACGCCGGCGTCTCGCCCGGCATTCTCGTCTGCCATGGGGGGGTGTCCTTCGTCTCGTTCACTTTGTGTGCCAACTATCACGAGTGTAGCGGGCGGTGACAGAACGGACCAGCACGGCTCGAAAACTCGTCCCGTTCGACTTCGGCGACCGCGCCGGACAGTCCGCGACGGGGTGTAAACCCCAGGTTGACACTCCTGCGCCATATTCGCGGGATTGGGAACGAAAAACGCCGAGGATTGGATTACGTAACGCCCGAAGCACTTGGAGTCGTCGGCGGGGTCGTCGGCCCGCGCCGCCCCTCCCAGCGTCCATGCGATCAACATTCCAGCCAGGATCATCGTCGTCTTCATGGCGTGTCTTTTTGAACGAAGGGGTAACGCACTTGGGTCGCGGCCGACCTACGACGTGAATTCAATCGCAACACATCGGCGTGACGCACGGATTGCGTGCGACTGCGACCTGGAGTAGCTTTCTGAGAATGCGGCCGGACGCACGAGCCGAGTCCGTTTCTTGGCCCGTGTACGGTGTCTGGCGGCGAAGGCAAGATATCTCCAACGTTTGAGTGCCTTGATTTGGCCCCAACGGCCCCGTGCTGTAGGTGAAGCAGATTTGTCGTCGTTGTCTGACCAGGGAAGACCTTCTGGATGCTGCGGGGGAATGGCTCAAGCGCCAGCCAGGCATGCGGCCTTGGCCGCCCGCGCGCGGCTGGTGTCCGAGCCGCTCAACTTGTCGGATGCGCGGTGAGCGCATGATGGGCCACGGCTGCCGAAGGGGCGGGCAGTCCAGGGACCGAGCCCAGCACTGCAGTGCGCGGACGTCCCCGTTTCGCCATGGGATCGCAGGTCGCTTGGATCGCCGAGTCATGCGGCCGTTAAGCAACCCGCAGGAGAGAATCTACCCGTAGGACGGCCTTTCCAGGCCGACCCGCGACGGCCTGGAAAGGCCGTCCTGCGCTCGTGCCGGTATCCCATTTCCTGCGGGTTGCCGTTACGCGGATTGGACCAGCGGACGGCTCGCGGACAAGTGCGTCGGCGAGACCGTGTTCGGGGGCTTGTCCGCCTGCTCCAATTCGCCCCGCCAAATCGACACGTCGCTGGGTGCCTCGATGCCCAGGCTGATCATGTTGCGGCTGATCCGCAACACTTTGACCTGAATTCGACCGTCCAATACGATGGTCTCCGCCTTTTTCCTTCTCAAGACCAACATCTCTCAACCCTCCTTCGATCGGCATTCCTGGGATGTTTCTGTAACGTGGGGGGTTATCGGGGCCGCCGGTGACACGTTTGGTCAACCGATGGCAAAAGGTGATCTTGGAGGCGTTCGCGACAACACGATGCCCGTGGGATCGTATCGCCAGAAGCCCGGCTTTTCCGAAAATAGCCCGGCTTCTCAGGTTCCAGCCCGATGACGTGGCGGTTCCCTCGCGGTAGCCTGAGAGACATGCCCAGACTCTGGCAGTTCAGTTTGAGGTCCTTGTTGGCGGTGACCGCGGTGTTGTCCGTGCCGTGCTGGATGCTGACCTATCGCGATGCGTCGGTCCGATTCTGGACGGTGGCGTTGCTGGGGCCGATTCTCGGCGGCTGCGCCGGTTATCTGGCCGCCAGTTGGGCTGGCGTGTGGCACGGCATCGCCCTCGGAACGCTGCTGACATTGATCGTTGCGTTCGTTTGGATCATCCTGCTGCGCTGAACGCGGAAAAGAAGAACTGGCAGAAAAATGGGGGCAGGAAGATGGGAGAGATCGCTTCCCATGTTCCTGCCCCCATTCTTCTGCCCGCTTCGCTTTTCTTGAAGTTTCCGGCGGGAGCCGCCTTTTTTTGCCGCAATCCGCAGCCCCCCCGTCTGAACCCGTTGTGATCGGCGTCAGCTTGATTATCGTAACGAGGGAGGAAGTCCGTGGCGAAGACGCGATGGTCCGTTGGCGGCGTGTTGTTCTCCATCGAGGCAAATGAAACCTGAAACCTGCGAGCGTACCCATGTTGGAACTCATCGATCTTGACAAGCGGCTTGCCAAGGAAACCTATGACGAAGTTTTCCCGAAGCTGGAAGTCCGCCTGGGCGAATGCCAGCGGGCGGCCAAAGAAGCGGGGGTGCCCGTGATCGTCGTGTTCGAAGGCTGGGACGCGGCTGGCAAGGGCACGGTCATCAACCGCTTGACCCAGGCGCTGGACCCGCGCGGTTTCACCGTCCACGCGATCAAACCGCCGAACGAAACGGAAGGGTTCTATCCCTGGCTGTGGCGATTCTGGAACAAGACGCCGGCGGCCGGGCAGATCGCCATTTTCGATCGCTCGTGGTACATGCGCGTCCTGGACGAGCGCGTGGAACAAGACGCCTCGCCGACCCAAGTCCGCGAGGCCTATGAAGACATTCTGCAGTTCGAACGGCAACTGGCCGACTCCGGCACGGTGATCGTCAAGTTCTGGCTGCACATCAGCCGCAAAGAGCAGCGGCGGCGGCAAAAAGAGCTGCTCAAAGATCCCGCGACGGCGTGGACGGTCGGCAGGGCCGAACGGCGGCAGAACCAGAAGTACGACGACTGGCTGACGGCGGTCGAGACGATGCTGGAACGGACGCTCACCGCCCAGGCCCCGTGGACGGTCGTCGAGGCGACCCACAACCGTTATACCCGCACCAAGGTCTTCGAGACGATCATCGATGCGCTGGAAGAAGAACTCGACCGGCGGCGCCAGCACCCGCCCGTCCCGCCGCAGCCCATGCCCGAACCCGAACTGTCGCCGACCCAGGAGCATTCCATCCTGGATCGCGTGGACCTGAGCTTGTCGTTGGACCGCGAAGAATACGAGAAGCAATTGGATCACTTCCAGGCGAGACTTCGGCAGCTGGAGCACGAACTGTACTCGGCCCGCATTCCCGCCGCGATCGTCTACTGCGGCTGGGATGCGGCCGGCAAGGGAGGCAACATCCGCCGGCTGACGAGCGGCCTGGATCCGCGCGGCTATCAAGTCGTGCCCATCGCGGCGCCGACGGCCGAGGAGAAGGCCCACCATTACCTATGGCGTTTCTGGAAACAGCTGCCCAAGGCCGGGCACATCACGATCTTTGACCGCAGCTGGTACGGCCGCGTGATGGTGGAACGCGTCGAGGGGTTCTGCACCGAGGACGAATGGAGACAGGCGTACCGCGAGATCAACGAGTTCGAACGGGAATTGACCGAGTACGGCATGGTGCTCGTGAAATTCTGGCTGCACATCGATGCCGACGAGCAACTGCGGCGGTTCCGGCAGCGCGAGCAGACGGAGTACAAGAACTGGAAGATCACTGACGAAGATTGGCGGAACCGCGAGAAATGGAACCGTTACAAAGTCGCCGTGACGGACATGCTCCGCCGCACCAGCACCACCGATGCCCCCTGGACGATCCTCGAAGCAAATGACAAGCTACACGCCAGGATCAAGGCGTTAAAGACCGTGGCCGCCGCGCTCGAAGCCGGCTTGGGCAGGAGGTAGAACATGCCAGCGAAGCAGAAGACGAAATCCAACCGTTCGTGGACTCGAATCCTGGGAGCCGCCTGGGTCGGACTCCTTCTCTGGACCGGCGCGCTCGCCGGACAGATGTTGGCCGCCGAGCCGCCGAGCGAGGACCTGCTGAAGCTGATCGCCGAACTGGTCGGCGACTCCGACCACCAGATGCGGGCCATCGGCCTGCAACAGATCCGCAGCGAAGCGCCCGGTGAGGCCGCCACCAAGCGCTTTGCCGGACTGCTGCCGAAACTGGGCCCGGCGGCCCGCGCGGAACTGGTCGACGCCTTGGGGGATCGCGGCGATGCCGCGGCGCGGCCAGCCGTGTTGGAGATGATCCAGAGCCCGGATGAGCCGGTGCGCGCCGCTGCGCTGCGGGCGCTGTCCGGCGTCGGCAGCGACGCCGACGTGCCGCTGCTCGTGCAGCGGACCGCCGCCGGTTCGGCCCCCGAGCAGTTGGCGGCCGCGCAGAGCCTGGTACGGCTGAAGGGCGACGGAGTGAACGCGGCGATCACCGCGGCGCTGGGCTCCGCCGCCCCCAACGCCCGCATCAAACTGCTGGAGATCCTCGCGGCGCGCAACGCGAAGGAAGCGCTGCCGGCCATCCTAACCGCCGCATCCGGCCCCGACGCCGCGGTCTGTCTGGCCGCGCTGGATGCGCTGCGCGTCTTGGCGGACGAAGGGCAAACCGCCGATCTCGTGAAACTCTTCCAGGCGGCACAAGCCGACGCACAGCGGACGAAGGCTGAGGCGGCCCTGTTGGCGTTGTGCAGCCGCGGAAAAGAGAAGTGCGTGCCGGCCCTCGCCGCCGGCTTGGCCAACGCCGACGCTCCGGCGCGGCCGGTGCTGCTGCAAGCGCTGGCCCGCGCCGGCGGCTCGGCGGCCCTGGAAGCCGTGGCCGGACGTCTGGACGACGAGGATCAGGCGGTCCGCGACGAGGCGGTCCGCATGTTGTCGCTGTGGCCCGACCGGACCGTCGTGCCGCGGCTGCTGAAAATCGCGGGCGGCGAGAGCCTTCGCTATCACGTGCTGGCGATCCGCGGACTGGTGCGGCTGGCCAGTCCCGAAGAGAACCAAGCGGCCGACCTGAAGCTGCTGGCCGACGCGATTCGGCTGGCCAAACGCCGCGACGAAAAGCAACTCGCGCTGGGCGTCCTCACCCGCACCGCCAGCCCGGAATCGCTGGCGCTGGCCGTCGCCTTGCTGGACGATCCCACGCTGGCCGAAGACGCCGGCCGCGCCGCCGCAGCCATCGCCGGCAACCTCCCCGCCGGCCATCAATCCGACATCCGTTCCGCGTTGCGGAAGGTCCTCCAGCGCACCAAGAACCCGCAGACGCGCGAACAAGCCCAAAAGATCCTCGACGCCCCGTAAGCATCGTGCGAGAAACAAGTGGCGTAAGCTTCCAGCTTGCGGTAGATGGCGGCTTCGCAAGCTGGAAGCTTACGCCACGGGCATCCCGTAACCCGAATCTCGCGACCCGCGCCCCGCCTACCCTTTCACCACGCCGATCGGCCTCATGCGTGCGACCTTGGAGGCCAGATTCGCGCGGTGGACCACGTCGACGACCATGTTCACGTCCTTGTATGCGGCCGGCTGTTCTGCGGCCGTGCGGCTCATGCGGCGTCCCGCCCCGTGGCAGCACGTGCCGAACGTCTGCTCCATGCTGCCCGTCTGCCCGACCAGCACCCAGCTGGCTCGCCCCATGTCGCCCGGGATGATCACCGGCTGGCCGATCTGCTTGTAGGCCGACGGCGTTTCCGGATGATCGGCAGGAAAGGCCCGCGTCGCGCCTTTGCGGTGGACCCAGACCTTGCGGTCCTGCCCGCCGATCGCATGACGCTCGAACTTGGCGATGTTATGAGCTACGTCGTACACCAGGTTCATCCGCAGTTCTTGCCAGCTGCGCCCGAAGACCGCCTCGAACGACTCCCGCGCCTGCCACATCAGCAACTGGCGATTGCACCAGGCGAAATTGGCTGCGGCACACATGGCGCCCAGGTACTGCTCGCCCTCGCGGCTGTCGATCGGCGCGCACGCCAGTTGGTGATCGGGGAGGTGGATGCCGTATCTTTCGGGCACGCCGCGCAGCTTTTTCAGCGCGTCGTCGCAAACCTGGTAGCCCAGCCCGCGCGAGCCGGAGTGGACCATGACGCAGATCATGTCCTTTTCCAAGCCCATGACTTGGGCGGCTTGATCGTCGAGAATTGCCTCCACGACCTGCACTTCCAGGAAGTGATTGCCCGAGCCCAGCGTTCCGCACTGGTCCGAGCCACGTTCCAGCGCCCGCTGGCTGACGTACTCCGGCACCGCGTCCTGCAAGCAGCCGCCCGCCTCGGTGTGTTCGACGTCGCCTTCGGTCGCCAGATCGCGATCCCGCAGATAGCCGACGCCGTCGGCCATCAGCTTGCGGAGTTCCTTTTGGTTGTACCGGTACTTGCCGCCGCGTCCCGTGCCGGCGGGGATCTTGGCAAACAGATGATCCATCAGCTGCTGCATGTGCGGCTTGACATCCTGATAGAACAGCTCCGTCCGCATCAGCCGCACGCCGCAGTTGATGTCGTAGCCCACACCGCCGGGCGAGATCACCCCGCCCTCAGCCGGATCCGTCGCGCACACACCGCCGATGGGAAAGCCGTAGCCCCAGTGGATGTCCGGCATCGCCAGGCTGGCGTGCTGGATGCCCGGAAGAAAGGCCACATTGGCGACCTGCTCCGGGGCCTGGTCGTCTTTGATCTCCTCGATCATGTCCTCGTCGGCAAAGATCAACCCGTCGACGCGCATGCCCTGCTTGTAGCACTTGGGAATCCGCCAGCAGCATTCGTTCACCTGCTCCAGCGGCCCCCGATAAACGCCTTCCGCCATGATCTCTTCTCCTCTGGCCGCGTCCGCCGAATGCGGCCCTTGCTCCAATCCGCCCCATTTCTGCCCGCACTGACACACGAGCACCCCCACCGGTTCATTCTGATCTTGGTGCCGTCTCCCGACAAGGGCTCGAAAACTCCTCGCGTGCGTCAGCCCCCAAATCCCATCGGCTTGCCCGGTGGATCGTTAGGTTCGCCGCTACCCGCGGCCGTCCGACTCGCGCGCCCGAATCCCCTTGTAGCGGCGAGCGTAACCATCCCACGGGCAAGCCGTGGGCATTCGCACGCCGTCGGGCGGCGTGGCTGAGTAGCGGCGAGCGTAACCATCCCACGGGCAAGCCGTAGGCATTCACACGCCATCGGGCGTCGGCTGTTCGGTTCAATTCCGGTCTCCGCGACAGTAGAATTTCTCCCCATCGTTCTGCCGGCGCGCACGCGCTTGCAGGCAGTGCCATATCAGATAGAATCCGCACAGGCTGGACGGTCCGTGGACGGCTGCGGTTTTCTTCACTGCCAAGGAGCTTTCGCCATGAGAACTGGTAACGTCGGTACGGTCTTGTTGGTTTGCGTGCTGATGGGCGCGGCGCCGCTGGCGGCTTGGGCCCAGGTTCATCCGCACCACGCCGCCCAAATTCGCAAGGCGGCGAAGGAGGTCAAGCCGCGCGTCGCGCCCAAGAAGCCCCGCACGGTGCTCATCTGGAACACACCGCCGTCGCTGATGGACAACGACCCGCACAAGGGCTATTGCATTCCGTACGGCGAGGAAGCGATGAAGGCCATCGGCGAGGAGAGCGGGGCCTTCCAACCGGTCGTCAGCGACGACCTCGTCATGATTGCGCCCGAGAACATCAAGCAGTTCGACGCGATCGTGCTGAACAACGCCTCCGGAGCGTGGATCACGCCGACGGCGGCGGACATGGCCAAGCCCGCGCTGAAGAAGCACGGGGCGGACGCCGAGGAGGCCGAACAGGTGCTCCGCCAGAGCTTCCTGGACTTCATCGACCGAGGTGGCGGGGTCGTGTGCATCCATTTCGCGATCGCCGCCAACCGACACTGGCCCGAGTTCAAGGACTTGTTCGGCGCGACGTTCACCGGGCACCCGTGGACCGAGGAAGTCGGCGTCACGGTCGAGGAGCCGGAGCATCCGCTGGTGGCGGCCTTCGGCGGCAAGGACTTCCTCATCACCGACGAGATCTACCAGTACGGACCGCCGTACGACCGGTCGAAGCTCCGCGTGCTGATGTCGATCGACCCGGCGCGGACGAACATGGGGCCGCGTTGGATCGATCGCAAACAGACCGATTTTGCCCTCACCTGGGTGAAGCCTTACGGGAAAGGGCGGATTTTCAACACCTCCTTCGGCCACATGGCCAACCTGTACTCGACGCCGCACGTGCTCCAGTTCTATCTGGACGCGATCCAGTTCGCGGCGGGCGACCTGGAGGCTCCGACTGAGCCGCGCGAAAGCCGTCCGATCCGCCAGAACGTGCCCGGCACGCAACCGGCGCCGGGGCTGGAGCCGGGCTTCTACTCCCTGTTCGACGGCAAGACGCTCGACGGCTGGGACGGCGACCGGACGATCTGGTCGGTCCAGGACGGCGCCATCACGGGCGAAACCAAGGCCGACACGGGACTGAAGGAGAACAACTTCCTCGTCTGGAAAGACCAGGTCGAGAACTTCGAACTACGGCTCAAGTTCCGGTTCGAAGGCGGCAATTCGGGAATCTACTACCGCGCCCAGAAGCGCCGGCCCGGCCAGACGCAGCGCGATCCGCTCGTCGGGCCCCAGGCCGATTTCGACGCCTCGGGCCGCTGGACCGGCGTGATCATGGAGTACCTGCTTCGCGACGTGTTGGCCGAGCGCGGCCAGAAGGCCGTGATCGACGAGCAAGGCAAGAAAGAGGCCACGCCGCTGGGCGATCCGGCCGAATTGCTCAAGGCCGTCAAAGCCAAGGACTGGAACGACTACACGGTGATCGCCAAAAAGGACAGCGTGGCGCTGCAGATCAACGGCGTGACGATGTGCGAGTTGGAGGACCGTGATCCCAAGCGCCCGGTCCACGGCTGGCTCGCCGTCCAGGTCCACGTGGGCCCGCCGATGCGCGTCCAGTTCAAGGACATCTACCTGCGCAGGCTGTGAGGCAACACCCGGCAAGCACCCGCCGCGGCCTCGCCGAATTTTGCGCCGCCGCAGAAGCCCGGCTTTTGCCGACAAGCCGGGCTTTTTGTTCTTCTGCGGCCAAGACGCGAAATCGAGCGCAGCTTTGGAGTGCGGTGATTCATCACCGCTTTCTCTTTCGGTGGGCATCAGTTCCGCACGCAGGCTTGGAACATAAAAGAAAGCGGTGATGAATCACCGCATTCCAAAGCGAGTCGCCACCCGCTTGCGTCTGAATCGCTGAATCGAGCGCTCACTTGCCCATCTTGCGGAAGTTCTGCAGCGCGCGGCGCACGTCCTCCAGCGCTTCGGGGCCCGCCCGGCCTTCCTCCTCGATGACGTATTGCTTGGTGCCGCCGGTCGTCTCGCAAATCTCGAAGACTTCCTTCCAATTGACCGTACCTTCGCCGAACACGGCTCCCGGCTTGCCGCCGTGGTCCTTGATGTGGATGCTGACGGAGCGGCCGGGGAATTTCTTCAACATGCCAATCGCGTCGCCCCCGCCACCCAGGCAATTGCCGATGTCCAATTGCAGGAGCACGTCGGGACGGGTGTTTTCGCCGAACAGCTCCCAGGCCGTCCGGCCTTCCACTTTGGCGAAGTCACCGCCGTGGCAGTGGTAGCCGATCTTCATGCCGTGCGGCGCCAGTTTTTCCGCCAGCTCGTTGAACTGCTTGCCGGTCTCGACGATCGCCGCCAGCGAAGCGAGACTCTTGTGCGGCAGCGACGCGACGATCAGGTAGGGCGAGCCGATCACTTTGTGGATCTCGACCGTTTTCTGGAAGGCGTCGCCCTGCAAGGCGGGCAACCCCATGTGCATTCCGCAACTCTTCAGACCGTTCTCGTCCAGTAGCTTGCGCCAGGCAGCGGCATCGTAACCGTAGTAGCCGTGCGCCAGTTCGACGGCGTCGTAGCCCATCTGGCCAACGGCCTTCAGGACCATCGGCAACTCCTTCTCGCACAGTTGCCGGACCGACCAGAGTTCCAGTCCGATCGGGATCTTCTTGGCCGGAGCGGCCACGGCGGTCGGCGCCCCTCGGGTTCCCAAGATCGACGCGGCAGCCGCGCCTGCACTCAACTGGAGCATCTGTCTTCGTGAGAGGTTCATGCGTTTCTCCTGGTGGTCAATCGGTGACGGTAAACAAGGTCTTGCGAACGGGGACGGGACCCTTTGTGCGAAGCACCCTACGGGCCCTTCCGGCAAACGGGGCCTGTTCCCATTTCGTGTGGCCGTCAAGATTGTAGCCTTTTCCGCGGAAGCCGCCAGGACGGTGATCGCTTCAAGCTCCCAACCCGGACCATGCCGCGGGGTATCGCCGGTCCTTCGAGCTGTGTCTCGACCTGTACCGCGCGAACAAGAGCCTGATGCACAGGCTGACGGCCCAGCTGTAACAGCGGACGGGCCGTATAGCGGCGCCGCAACGCGTGCCGTACAATGCGTCTGGGAAACGGGCGCGGCGGGGCCCGTTCCGACCGGGTTGCTGAGGGAGTCGTCCGATGCGATTGATCGTCGCCTGTCAGGCATGCAAACGGCAATTTGATGCCAGCGGCCAACAGCCGGGCGACCGCTTTCGCTGCCGTTGCGGGCAGGCCGTCGTCGTCCGGAAGCCGCGGGGACACGAAGCGGCCGTCGTCCGCTGTTCGTCGTGCGGCGCCACGCGCGAGGAAAACGCATCGCAATGCGCCCACTGCGGCGCCGATTTCACCGTTCACGAGCAGGACCTTTACACCGTCTGTCCGAACTGCCTGACGCGGGTCAGCGACCGGGCGCGGTACTGCCATCACTGCGCCGCCTTGCTGATCGCCGACGAGATCGCGGGGGACGCCACGGCGCTCTCCTGCCCGGTCTGCGGGTCCGACTGGCAGTTGACCAGCCGCGCCGTCCGCGACACCCCGATGCAGGTCATGGAATGCCAGAAATGCGGCGGATTCTGGATCGGGCTGGAGACGTTTGACAAGCTGTTGGATCGCGAGGCCCGGCAGCCGCAATCGGCGGGACCGGACCGCGGTCCGCCGCCCGAGCCGCCGCCGCGCAGCCCCTACCGGCCCTGTGCCGCGTGCGGCCAACTGATGGTCCGCCGCAACTTTGGCCGCACCAGCGGCGTGATCGTCGACCTGTGCGGCGCGCACGGCATCTGGTTCGACGCCCAAGAGCTGGCCCGCGTGTTCCGCTGGATCCGCAGCGGCAACCTGGAAGCCGCGCGCGACGATTTGGCCAGCCTGGTGCGATCGCCGGATGTGGCCCGCAAACGCAAGGCCCGGCCGCGTCCCCCACCGGAACGCCGGCCGTCCAGTCCCATGCTGTCCGGTTCCGAACGGGACGATGACGAGTTCCCTCTGGCCGAAATCGCCGAGATTGCCTTCCGCGTGATCGGGAAGTTGTTGCGGATGGTTTAGGAGTTGACCATGAAGCGTTGCGGTTGGGTGATCGCCTTGCAGCCGGAGAAAGTGGCGAAGTACAAGCGTCTGCACGCCGACGCCTGGCCGGGCGTGCTGCAGATGATCAAGGCCTGTCAAATCCAGAACTACTCGATCTACCTGCGGCAGTTGGATGACGGCCGGCACTGCTTGTTCAGCTACCCGGAATACGTCGGCGACGACTTCGCCACCGACATGGCCCACATGGCCGCCGACCCGGAGACGCAGCGCTGGTGGGCCGTCTGCCAACCCTGCCAAGAGCCCCTGGCCACCCGCCGCAAAGGCGAATGGTGGTCGGACATGGAGGAGGTGTTCCACCTAGACTAGCGCTTGGTCAGCCTGCGAATGACATCTTCTGACAGTCCTTTCCCCGAATGAGGCGAACGATCGAGAGGAGAAGAACATGTGGTTGAGATCTCTGCTGGGTCCGGTTTTGGTGTGCGCCGCAACGGGCGCTTCTGCTGATCCGCCGAACCTGGCTTTCAAGCCGGCCGGCGCGGGACTGTACGAGTTCAACACGGGCGTGTTCAGCGGCCGGCTGAAAGCGGACGGCAAGTACCAGGGGGTGTATCCGCTGATCGACGCCGCCACGGGCGCCGACTTGACGCCGCCGCCGGGTGTGTTCAGCCCGTACCGCGTCTTTACCGCCAACCGGCGTTTCGGAAACGGCGCGCGAGATTGGCCGACGGTGACCCGGTTGCTGGACAACGGCGGCGTCGAACTCCAGTGGCCGACGGCGGAGGAGCATCCGCTGGAAATGACCGCCGTTTACCGCTGGACCGCACCGGACACGCTGGACTTTGAAATCGCCGTCCAACCACAGCAGGCGATGCCGGGCTTCGAACTGTTCATGTCCTCGTACTTTGCCAAGGGCTTCCGGGCGTCCGTCTACCTGCAGGGTGACAGCGGCAAGCCGGCGGGCTGGGCCCCGGTCGACCGGACGCCGGATTCCCGTGGCGGGTACGTGATGTTCCCGAAGGATGAAGCCGTGAGGAGCCTGATCCTGGACGGCCGCTGGACGATCCCGCCCAGCCCGGTCGACTGGGCGATGCCTCGGCATTTGGCCGCGCCGCTGGCCTTGCGGCGCGACGAGAGCCAGAACCTGACGGCCCTGATGATGTGTCCGCCGGGCGACTGCTTCGCCGTTGCGAGTCCCTGGAACCCGGACAGCCCCGAAGCCGGCGGCTACCGTTCGCTGTACCAGTCGCTGTTCGGCCGCGATCTGGCGGCGGGAGAGTCGGCCCGCGCCCGCTGCCGCCTGATCTTGCGGCGGAACCTGTCGAACGAGGACGCCATCCGTTGCTACCGCCAGTACGCGCCGGGAGCCCGCGAATGAACGGAATAGTCGCCTCCCGCAGATCCGGCAAAACCGGCCGCCGCGCAGCGATAGACACGCAGGCCGGGATGGTGATAGAATAAATCGAGTGGTTGACCCCGATATTGGCTTCAGAGTCATTGAAGAGCACAGTTCGGATGAACCTTCAGGTGAACAAAACACAAAACAGCGGCTTTCCACTCGACCTTGACCACGGTCAGTCGGCTCCCGGAAACGTGAAGCGGCGGTACGCGCAGAAGCGGAAGAAATCGCCTTTGATGGTCTGGGGCTCGGTCGGCGCGCTGGGGCTCGTCGCGGTCCTGGCCGCGCTCGGCTGGTCGCTGTCTTCCCGCGAGGCGGACTTCCTGGCGATCCAGCCCATTGCGGAGCAGGTGATCCAGCAGGGCGACGAATTGCGGATGCGGATTTCCGTGCGCCGTCCGAGGGGCGAGCGCGGGCCGGTGACGTACAGCCTGAGCGGCGCCCCGGCGGACGCCACGATCGACGCCAAGACGGGGGAACTCTGCTGGGCCACGGGCGAGGCGCACAAGCTGGGCGAATACAAGATGACCGTCAAGGTGGCGGCGGCCGGCCCGCGGCCGCTGAGCGACCAGCAGACCTTCCTCGTCCGGCTGCTGAGAAACCCGGCCCGGCCTGCCCGGCCGAAACCCAAGCCGGAGGAGGACGTTTCCACGCTGCCCACGATGGGATCGTACCTCAATCCGCTCGATCAGGCGAATCCCTTCGGGATCGCCGGAGCCTTGAAACCGCAAGGCAAGATCGACGAGTTGGTGTTCGACAAACTGAAGCAGTTGAAAATCGAACCGGCCGACCTCTGCCCCGACGGGATGTTCCTCCGGCGCGTCTTCCTGGACACGATCGGCACGCTGCCCACGGCCGAGGAAGCGAAGGCATTTCTGGACAACAAGGACCCCGACAAGCGGTCCGTGCTGATCGACCATCTGCTTCAGCGGCCGGAGTTCGCCGACTACTGGGCGATGAAGTGGAGCGACCTGCTGCGGGTCAAGGCCGAATTCCCGATCAACCTCTGGCCGTACGGCGCCCAGGCGTACCACCGCTGGATTCGGACCTCGCTGAAGGAAAACATGCCTTACGACCAGTTCGTCCGCGAATTGCTGACTGCCTCCGGCAGCAATTTCCGTACGCCCCAGGTCAACTTCTACCGGGCCCTGCAAATCAAGAAGCCGCCGGCCATCGCCCAGGCGGTCGCCCAGGCGTTTATGGGAGTGCGGGCGGGAGCCTGGCCGGAAGAACGCTGGGCGTCGCTGGGCGTCTTCTTCTCCCAGATCGGTTACAAGCCGACGCGCGAATGGAAGGAAGAAATCGTCGTCTGGGACCCGCGCGCGGCCAAGCCGCCTGCGAGCGCCGCGCCGCCCGCTGGCGGCTCTCCCGACAAGAGCAAGCCCGCCGCCGGCTCTCCCGACAAGAGCAAGCCCGCCGCGGACGCCCCGCCGCCTGTGCCCGTCTTTCCGGACGGCACCCAGGCCGAACTCCCGCCGGGCAAGGATCCGCGGGAGGTGTTCGCCGATTGGCTGATCGACGCCAAGAACCCCTGGTTTTCGCGGCACATCGTCAACCGCGTGTGGTACTGGCTGCTGGGACGGGGCATCGTCCACGAGCCGGACGACATCCGGCCCGACAACCCGGCGCAGAACCTGGAACTGTTAAACTGGCTGGCCGACGAGTTGGTCCGGGCCAAGTACGATCTGAAGCACGTCTACCGCGTGATCCTGAATTCCACAACCTACCAACTGTCCTGCGTTCCCAAGAGCCAGGGGCCCGAGGCCGCGGCCAATTTCGCCTGCTATCCGCTGCGCCGCCTGGAGGCGGAGGTGCTGATCGACGCCATCTGCCAGGTTACGGGAACGACGGAAAGCTATTCCAGCATGATTCCCGAACCGTTTACGTTCATTCCCGAAAAACAGCGCTCGATCATGCTTCCGGACGGCAGCATCACCAGCAGCGTGTTGGAAATGTTCGGGCGTCCGGCGCGGGATACGGGCCTGGAGTCGGAACGCAACAACCGCATGACGGCTGCCCAGGCGCTGCACTTGCTGAATTCCACCCACATCCGCTCGAAGATTCAAAAGGGTCCCAAGATCCAAGCCCTGCTGACATCCGGCGTCGATTCGTCGCAGTTGGCGGAGACCCTGTACTTGACGATCCTTTCGCGTCTGCCGACCGCCCAAGAGCATGGCGATGTCGATTGGCATTGCGACTCGAAGTGGGGGGCAGAGAATCTGGTCTGGGCGCTGTTCAACAGTGATGAGTTTCTTTTCCGGCATTGAGCAAGAGGTCGAACTGGTGGGACGGAATGCCAATCCGTCGTACATTGGGAGGGTGACATGACTGCGAGAAATGATTCGTTCGTTGCCGTTTCCGCGGGCGGGCAGGTTTCCCGCCGCGAGGTATTGAAACGCGGTGTCTGCGGGGCTGCCGGTCTGCTGCTGGCCGACCGACTGGGCGTCGGCGCCGAGCCCGCCGGCGATGCGGCCGCCAAGCCCGCCCCGGCGCAAGCCGCGGCCAAATCGGCGTCGGCCCCGCGGCCGGCGAAGGCCAAGGCCGTGATCCAGATCTGGATGTGGGGCGGCCCGCCTCACACCGACACGTTCGATCCCAAGCCGGAGGCAGGCAGCGATTTCACCGGTCCGTTGACCGGGGCGATTGAGACCAACGTCAAAGGGATCCGGATCGGGACCTTGCTCCCCGAATTGGCCAAGCTGGCCGACAAGTACTCGATCATCCGCTCCATGACGCACGGCATCAACGGACATGAAACGGCGTCCTACATGGTCCAGACGGGACGGGCAGCCGGTGGCCGGCTCGTGTATCCGGCCGTGGGCGCCGTGGTCACGGCCTTTAAGGGCTTTGTCGAGGGCTCGGAGAGCCTGATACCGCCTTACATTGTGCTCACCCAACCCCAGGGCCGGTTTTCCGAGGCCGGGTTCATGGGGATCCGCTACAAACCGTTCGCCACCGGCGGGGATCCCAACGCCTTCAGGTTCGCCGTGGAAGGGATCGTCGCACCGGGCATCAGCGACGAACAGCAGCATCAGCGCCGCGAACTGCTCGACCGGGTCAACACGCTCGGCCGCATGATGGACGGCGATCCGCAGGTCGCGGCCTCGAAGCAGGCCAAAGACCAGGCCTACGATTTGATCTTGGGCGACGCGGGCAAGGTCTTCGATCTTGCCGAGGAGAAGGAGGAGGTGCGGCTGCGCTACGGCCGCAACACGTTCGGCCAGTCCTGCCTGGCCGCCCGCCGGCTGGTGGAGAAGGGCGTCACGTACGTCACGATCAACTACGCCGGTTGGGACACGCACAAGGACCATTTCCAGATCATGCGGCGGAAACTGCCGGAAATGGACAAGGGCATGTCCGCGCTGATTTCGGAGCTGGCGGATCGCGGGCTGTTGGAGACCACGATCGTCTGGTGGGGCGGCGAATTCGGCCGCACGCCCGAAGTCGACTGGAAATCGCCCTGGAACGGCGGACGCCATCACTACGGGAACGTTTTCTCCACGCTCGTCGCGGGCGGCGGCTTCAAAGGCGGACAGGTCGTCGGCGAGTCCACGCCCAAGGGCCAGGAGGTCAAGGACCGGCCCGTGTATCCCAGCGATCTGATCGCCACCATGTACGAACTGCTGGGGATCGATCCGGAGGCCGGCCTGCCGCACCCGATGAACGAGTTTGTCCGCGCCATTCCCGGCCCCGACGAAGGCTTGAAGATGGCTGGCCGCCTGACCGAAATCACCTGACGCGGACACGGTCCGGCAAACCAGCGGGCCGCGGGAGCCAAACGCGGCCCGGATGGCCAGGCGGGTTCTCACCCGCCAAGGTCCCGTCCGGCAGCCGGGACCGACTCCTGGCATCCTGACAGTGGGGCGGGGCCAGTTGGCGTCCCCACCCCCACGTAGGCAGGTCTCTCCGAGACCGGCATCCGCGGCTCGGAGAGACGCGGCTACGGGAATCGCCGGACGGCACGCCAGCATTGTGCCCGGAAAACCAAGAAAACTCGAAAGTGTGTCAGGACTCAAGGACGCATCTCACCAAACGAGACTCCAACCGCGGAGCACGCCATGCACCGGATTCAATCGCAGGTCATCCTTGCCGCAGCAGCGCTGCTGTCGCTGGCCTCCGGCCTCCACGCCCAGACGACGAAGGACCCGCACATCGGCTATTCCTATCCAGCCGGCGGCCGGCAGAACAGCGTCTTCGACGTGGTCGTGGGCGGACAGTTCATCAAGGAGGCGAACGGAGTTTACATTTCCGGCGGCGGGGTCAAGGCGGAAGTCGTCAAGTGGTACCGTCCCTTGACGCAGGGGGAGTACGTCGGCCTGAGCCTGAAAATCAACTTCAAGCGGGAGGAATTGGAGGAGGAGCAGAAGAAAGCAGGAAAGAGCGAACCGATCACGAACGAGATGGTCTACAAGGCCGCGGGCATTACCGAGAACGATCTGAAGGAGATGGAGATCTACCGCAAGCGGGATGCCGACCCGAAACGGCAGCCCAACGACCAGATCGCCGAAGAACTCACGCTGCGGATCACGATCGATGCCAATGCCGCCCTGGGCAAACGCGAGATGCGGCTGCTCACCCCCGGCTCGATGTCCAATCCGATCTGGTTTCAAGTGAGTCAATGGGAGGAACTCCGCGAGACCGAGCCCAACGACGAGACGCCCGATCCGGTGATCGGCTCCACGCTGCCGGTGGTGGTCAACGGGCAGATCATGCCCGGCGAGTCGGACCGCTTCTCGTTTACCGCCCGCAAAGGCACCCGCCTGGTCATTGCCGTCGACGCCCGCGAGTTGATGCCCTACCTGGCCGACGCCGTGCCCGGCTGGTTCCAGGCCGTGCTGGCCCTGTACGACAGCCAAGGAAATGAAGTGGCCTATGCGGGCGCCTATTACTACCGGCAGGATCCGGTGATCTACTACGAGGTCCCCGCGGACGGCACCTACGTCGTCGAAATCCACGATTCCATCTACCGGGGGCGCGAGGACTTTGTGTACCGCATCACGCTGGGCCAGTTGCCGTTTGTGACCGGCATTTTCCCGCTGGGGGCCCGCGCCGGCCAGGAGGTGACGGTCGAGTTGCAGGGTTGGAATCTCGTCGAGACGCAACTGAAGCTGAAGGCCCAAGTGGACCGGAACAACCCGATCCGCTGGTACTCCATTCCCCAGACCGACAATGTTACCATCCGCTTCCCGCTGCGGATTGACATGATGACGGAGATTTCCGACCAGGAACCGAACGACCGGCCGGAGAACGCTCAGGAGATCAGCTTGCCGATCATCATCAACGGCCGGATCGATCGGCCGGACGACAAGGACGTGTTCCGCTTCGATGCGACCGGGAAAGTCGTCGCCGAGGTCTACGCGCGGCGGGCCGGCTCGCCCCTGGATGCGGCCGTCTCCGTGACGGACGCCACCGGCGCCGAGATCGGCTTTAACGATGACTTCAAGGACGAAGCGCAAGCGTTGATCACCCACCACGCCGATTCCCTGCTCACGGCCGCCATGTACGGCAAGGGGCCCTACTGCCTGCACCTGAGCGACGCGCAGCGCAAGGGCGGCCACGATTTCATTTACCGGCTGTATGTCCGGGCTCCGCGTCCCGATGTCGACTTGCGCGTGGTGCCGTCCTGCATCGTCGCCCGGCCGGGAGCCGTCGTGCCGATCACGGCACACGCCGTGCGGCGGGAGGGCTTTGACGACCCCATTCACTTGTCGCTGGTGGAACCGCCCGAAGGATTCAAGCTGGACGGCGCCGTGGTGCCGGGCAAAGCGGACCGGGTGCGGCTGACGCTGAGGATCCCCCCGGTTGCGCCCAAGGAGCCCTTCCTCCTGGAAATGGACGGCCAATCGCTGGGCAGCACCCGGCACCGGCGGTTCACGCGTCCCGTCATTCCGGCCGAAAGCATGATGCAGGCCTTCCTCTGGCTACAGATCGTGCCCGCCGAGCAATGGGCCATCCTGGTCAACGGCCAGCCCGCGCCCAAACCTCCGCTGGAGTTGCTTCCGGTCGAGCGGATCAACCTCCGGCCGGGCGGAACGACGCCGCTGGGCGCCAAACTAACCGCCAAGTACCCGCCCGCCGCCGAACTCCGTGTCCAGTTGACCGATCCGCCCAAGGGCGTCAGCGTCGAACGGGTCTCGCCCGAGGGGCCGGGCCTGGTCGTCGTGCTGGCGGCCGACGCCAAGACGGCCGAGCCGGGCCTGGAAGGAAACCTGATCTTCGAAGTCGTCCGGGAGTGGACCCCGGCCGCCACCGAAGAGCGGCCCAAGCCCCAGCAGCAACGCATGTCGTACGGCATTCTGCCCGCCATCCCGTTCCAGGTGATTGGGCAAGCGAAGCGGAGATAGGATCTCTTGGCTTGGCACCTGTCCAGGAACAACTTCGTAGGTCGGACATTCCTGTGTAGGTCGGACATTCGTGTCCGACGTCACCCGACGGGCAGGAATGCCCATCCTACTCGCCAAATCACGGACTTGTTCTTGGACAGGTGCT
>CAYUFW010000106.1:3355-23527 GCA_964443915.1 uncultured Pirellulaceae bacterium | reverse complement strand
GAACGGACGGTTGAGCGAACGGCCGCAGGGCGAACACGACCTCCAGACCGCAGCAGCCGACGGCACGGGCCGCACGACACTGAAGCTGGACAAGGGCGGCCGCTACCGGCTCCGCGCCGAAGGGACCGACCGGCTCGGCAATGCGTGCTCCGGGCAGACCACCGTGCTCGTCTCGGACGACCGGGACCGGACGCGGCTGCTGCTGCTGGCCGACCGGCGGGACTACCGGTCCGGCGAGACGGCGGAGGTGAATTTGTACTGGCGCGAGAAGCCGGCTCTGGCCCTGGTCACGTTCGAGGCTGCGCGCGTGTTGGGCTACCGGCTGATTCCGCTGCAGACGGGCGCGAACAAGCTGGCCTTTCCGATCGGTGCTGATCTGGCGCCGAACTTCCAGCTGGCGGTCGCCGTGATGACGGAGACGCGGCTTCACCAGGCGGCTTGCCCCTTCACCGTCGATCGAGACCTGCGTGTTTCGCTCGCCGTGCGCCGGCGTGGCGGCGCAGCGGGCTCGCCAGCGCCGGGCGAGCAGGTCGAAGTCACGGTGACGACGGCCGACGCACAAGGCAAACCGCTGGCGGCCGAGGTGAGCTTGGCTTTGGTCGAGCGGTCGCTGCTGGAGCAGTACCCCGAATCGCTGCCGGACATCCGAGCCGCGTTTCGCGGTTCGCCGCGAACGCCGAGCGTGCGGACCGGGTCCAGCGTGACGTTTGGATATCGGCCTTCGACGCGATTGGCGGGGACGACGTGGGTGGCGGAGACGCAGCAGCCGCAAGAAACGGCGCCGCCAATGCCGTGGATGGAACAGGCTGAGAACGCGACTGACGACGAGTTTGACGAGGCGGCGGAGGCGGACGAGGAAGCTGCCGCGGACCTAGCGGAGGAGCGCGCGGAGGACGACGCCGGGGAGACCTTCGATCGGCCGGGTGGCTCGGTCGGGAGACCGGCCACAGCACGTTCGGCGCAGGTCTCTGACCTCGCCGAAACCGCCGACCGTAGGTCTCCCGAAACTCCGGAGGCCACCGGGTACTGGAATCCGTCGTTGCTGACGGGCGACGAGGGCCGGGCGACCATCGTGATTCCGTTGCCGGACCGCGTGGCGACATGGAGACTGGCGGCCCAGGGCATCACCGCCGACACGCGGGCGGGCGACGCGAGTATCGACGTCGCGGCGGCCAGGGACTTGTACGGAGAATTGAAGCTGCCGTCGGCGTTCACGGACGGCGACAACGGCAACGTGGTAGCGCTGGTCCACAACCGCCTGCCGACGGAACAGACAGTGGAACTAACGCTGGCCACCCAGATCGGTTCGCGCCGTGAGGAAGAACGCAAGACGGTGAAGGTCGCCGCCGCCAGCGTGGCCGAAGTCCCGTTTGAGGTGCTGCTGAATCTCGCCGAACTCGACGCCGACGGAAAACTCCGCCACGAACCGGTGTCGGAAGCCGTGTTTCAACTGGACTTGACCGCCGGACCACTGCGTGACACGCTCCGCTGGGCAGTGCCGATTCAGCCCTACGGCATGACGGTCAACGTCGCCTCCGGCGGCGTAGCCGATGCCAACGCGGCCGCCTGGGTCGAGCCGCCCGCAACGATGCCGCTGCAATCCCTGCGTTTGCGGGTCGTGGTCAGTGCCACCGTAGAGCGCTCGTTGCTGGACGCCGTTTTGGACGCCTCGGCGCCGGGCTGTGAATCGCCGGTTGAAGCGGCGGCTAGCGACCTGATGGCGGCGGTGGCTCTCACGAAACTCTTGGCCGCGGCTCCGGCTGCTGACGGGCACGGTCAAAAAGTAGGGCACGGCCAACAAGTAGGCCGTGCCACGGGGGAACTGGACGCTCGCGTCCGCGCGGCATTGGGCACGCTCCTCAGCGCGCAGCGCGAGAAGGACGGCGGCTGGAGTTGGTCAGCCGGAGCCGGCGCCGCCGACCGGTACGTGACGGCCCGCGTGCTTTGGGCTTTGGGCCTGGCCGGACAAGCCGGCTATGCCGTCCCTCACGAAGTCCGCGAGTTTGCCCTGCGCTGCTCGGCCGACCAGTGGGCGGCGTTGGCTGACGACGATTACGAGAGCAAGGCGATGCTGCTGTACGCCCGCTGCGTTGCCGGCGAGCAGGACTTCGAGCCGGCCAACGGGCTGTATCGGCTGCGGGCGTCGCTGCCCGCCACTGCCCTGCTGCACCTAGCTCTGGCGATGCTGGAAATGGAGCGCCCTGCGACCGCCGTCGAGTTGTTGGATTTGGCCGCCAAACGGAAACTGGACGACGCCGAAGCGGCCGGGCGTCCGGCAACTCCTGCCGGGGCGTCGCACAACTCGTTGAGCGAACTCAGGGCGCTGTATGCGCTGGCCCTGATGACGGTGCGGCCAAAAGATCCGAAGACGCAAGAACTGATCGATGAGCTGCTGGCACACCGCGCCGGCGGCCGCTGGTCGCCTGACAAAGCCACGGGTCCGGCGATGTTGGCCCTGTGCCGCTGGTTCGGCGAGCGCCGCTCGCCGGCCGAGGGATATCGCTTGGCCGTCGCGGTGAACGATCAGCCGGCGACGGTTCTGGAACTCGAGGCCTCGGCACCCAGCCAGGTTTTCGACGTGCCGGCGGCGCTGCTGGCGCCCGGCAAGCAGCGGGTGCGGTTCGAACTCACGGGGCGAGGCCGCTACGCCTACCAGCTGCAGCTGTCCGGCTTCGTGCCGGCCGAGCAGTTGAAGAGCACGGCCGCGTTCTGCCGCGTCGAGCGATTCTACTCGCCGGCCCCGCTTGAGCGTGACGGGCAGCCGGTCCCGCGCGGGTTCGCCTGCCTGAAACGGACCGTGGTGCCGTTCCGCAACGAACTGCACCAGTTGCCCGCGGGGCGTTTGGGCGAGGTGGAACTCAGCATCGTCCGCAACGCGGCCCCCTGGGTGCCGGCCGAACAATTCGAATACGTGATCGTGCGGGAACCGCTTCCCGCCGGCACGGCCGTCGTCGAGTCGTCGATCCGCGGCGCGTTCGAGTGGTTCGAGCAGGAGCCGGGGGCGATCACGTTCTACGTCGGCAATCGTCGCAAGATCGGCAGCCTGTCGTATGCCTTGCAGGGCGTTCTGCCCGGCAGCTACCGCGCCGCGCCCACCATCGTCCGCAACGCCCACCGCCCGGAGCAGATCGTCGTCGCCCGGCCCCACACGCTGACGGTCCTGCCGCTGGGCGCCGAGAGCAAAGACCCCTACCGTCTGACGCCGCAGGAACTCCTGGCTTTGGGCCAACGCGCATTCCAGCGAGGCCAGTGGCAGGAAGCCAACTCGCTGCTGACCCAGTTGCTGACGGACTGGGAATTGGCGGATGCCGCCTACCGCGACACGGTCATGATGCTGCTGGATGTCCAGCTGGAAATGAACGACGCCGCCCAGACCGTGAAGTACTTCGAGATCATCCGGGACAAATGGCCCCACGAAAAGATCCCCTTCGCCAAGCTGCTCCGCGTCGGCGCCGCCTATCAAGCGATTGGCGAGCACGAGCGGAGTTTTCTCGGCTACCGGGCGGTCGTGGAGACCTTGTGTACGTCCGAGACCGGCGTGCCCGGCTTTCTGGCAGCCAAAGGCGAATTCCTGCGGAGCGTGGACGTGATGGCCCGTCTGCTGCGCGAGTACCCGCCGGAGCCGTACACGGCGGCGGCCCGGTTCGGGCTGGCTCAGCAACTGACCGCCCAGGCACCGCAAGCCGCCGACGATCCGAAATTGAAGGCGGCGGGCATCGGCCGCACCGAGTTGCTGGCCCGTGCCGGCCGGCTGCTGGAGGCCCTGCTGGTGGACCACCCGGACGACACGGCGGCGGACCAGGTCGCGTTCACGGCGGCCGGCGGACTGCTGGAACTCGGCCGCTATGACGCCGCCGCCACGGCCTGCGAGCAGTACGCGCTCCGCTATCCCGACAGCGAACTGCTGGACAGCTTCTGGTACATCACCGGCTACGGCCGTTTCGTGGCTGGCCAACCGGACCCGGCGCGGGAGCTGCTCCGCAAGGTGGCGGCCCACCGGCCGATCGACAAAACCACGGGACAGCCCACGGACAGCCCCAACAAATGGCCGGCCATCTTCATCCTAGGCCAGATCGAGCACAGCCTGGGACGCGTCGCCGAAGCCATCCAGCAGTACCGCCTGGTCGAGGACCGCTTCCCGGACGCCCGGCAGTCGATCACGGCGCTGCTGCGGAAGACGATCGGCCTGCCGGAACTGACCACGATCCGGCCCGGCAAGCCGGCCGAAGTACCGCTCGACTACCGCAACCTGACAACGTGCGAGGTCAAGGTCTATCGCATCGACCTCGCCAAGTTTGCCCTCGTGCGGCGCGGCCTGGGCGATATTGCCCAGGTCAATCTGGCCGGCATCCAGCCGCTGCACGAAGCGACGGTCAAGCTGGGAGACGGCCGGGATTACCGCGCCCGGACCCAGATCCTGCCGCTGCCAGCCAAGGACGAGGGCGCGTACCTGGTGGTCTGCCGCGGCGAGGAGCAATTCGCCAGCGGGCTGGTGCTGATCACGCCGTTGGAGCTGGAAGTCCAGCACGACGCGGCCGCAAGCGAAGTCCGCGTCGCCGTCAAGGACGCCGTGACCGACCAATGTGTCTTCGACGCGCAGGTCAAGGTGATCGGCAGCGCGATGCGCCAGTTCGTGACGGGCACGACCGACCGCCGCGGCGTGTTCGTCGCCCAAGGCATCAGCCTCGGCCCGACGGTCGTCGCCCAGGTTGGCGAGAAGCGGTTTGCGTTCTACCGCAGTCCAGCCGCGCCGGCCAGTTCCGCCGCCTCCGCCGCGCCACAGCCGGCCACGGCCTGGAACGCGGCTCAGCCGCTGCCGTCGCCCGGTGCGCCCCTGTCACCCCAGATCGTGGCCGCGGTCGAGAGCGGCAAGGCCGTCGGCTTTGTGGTCTCCGGCCCCGGCGCGACCGCCGTCGAACAGCAGATTGAGAAAATGCTGGACGCGCCCACGACGCTGACGTTCGTCGAGACGCCGCTGGCCGACGTGGCAGCAGCCATCGGAGAACAGCATCGCATCCCGGTGCGATTGGACTCGAAAGCGTTGGAGGACATCGGCGTGGGGACGGACACACCGGTGACCTTCTCGGCCCGCGGCGCGTCCCTCCGCTCCGCCTTGCGATTGATCCTCAGGCAATTCGACCTGACGTTCATGGTCAGCGACGACAGCTTGATGATCACCACGCCCGAGGAAGGTGAATCGATCCTGACCACGGTGGTGTATCCCGTGACCGACCTGGTGCGGTTCCAAGACAGCAAGGGCGAGCAGTGGGAGGACTACGACTCGCTGATCGACCTGATATCGACGACCGTCGCACCGACATCCTGGGACATGGTCGGCGGGCCTGCCACGATTGAATCGTTTCGGGTCGGCAAGGTGGACACGATCGTGCTGTCGCAAACGCAGGAGGTCCACCGGGAAATCGTCGCGTTGCTGGAGCGACTGCGCGCCGTGGCAGGCCCGAGCGGCGACGGCCAGCCCCCGGTGCGCGAGCGTCCTGTCGCGCCGGCGCCGGGGTCGTTTGGCGGCATGGGCATGGGAGGGATGGGAGGCATGGGAGGCATGTTCGGCGGCGGCGCACCGTCGGGCAACGTGCCGGGATTCCAGGACCAGCAGTCCGCGGGACAGCCCCCGGCGCCGCCAAGTCCCGCCGGTTTGCTGCAAGGCCTGGAAGCCACCAAGGGCCGGCTGCAGCGCGGCCAGGTCGAGAAACTACAGCGGATGTACGACGCCGGCATGGGCGCCGGCATGGGCGGCATGGGCGCCGGCGGCATGTTCTAGCTCGAATGGCCGAGGGCAGGCACTTCAAACTTGCGTTGCCCGCAGAAATCCGATATTGAGCGGGAGCCCGAGAAAATGCGAGTTTTTCACTCGCGACCGATGTCATGTTCACGTGCCTGCACACCGACTCCACAGTGCCGGTTGCCGGACAGGCGACACGCGCGGCGTGGGCTCCACTCTTCAGTCCATTCGCTGTTGCAGGAATTCGAACACGCGGCGGGGGCTGATGACGCCGACCACCGCGTAACGGACGTCCAGGACGGGGACGTGTCGAAAGCCGGCCACGGCGATGGCGCTGAGCGCCGCGCCGGCCGGGTCGGACTCGAACACGACCACGGGATTGGCCGTCATCACCTCGCGGACCGGCCGGTCCTTGACCTCGTGGAACCGCAAGGCCACGCGTTCCAGGACGTCGCGTTCGGTGAACACGCCCACCAGCCTGCCGTTGTCGACCACCAGCAGGCTGGCGACTTTCAATCCGGCCAGGGCCTGCAGCGCGCTGTAGACCGTGTTGTCCGGCGGGATTTCTGCATAGGGCCGCGACCGGATGGCGGCCACGGTTTCTTCGGCCAGCGCTTCCTGGATCGCGCCGCCGTACTCCCGCGGTTCGTAATTGCTGAGCGGGTCGACGAATTCCTCCAAGTGGTGTTCCAGCTTTGCCATGGTCAAGCTCCCTCGCGATTTTCCATGCCCAGTTGTCCGCCGATCCGCTGCACCATCACCTGCGCGGGGAAATGATCGGCAATGTACTCTGACAGACCTTTCTGACCCGTCAGCCCGATCGCCTTCCCCTGCGCGTCCAACTCGCACACGAAGCGGGCGCCTCGATTCTGTACCAGCTCCAGCACGGCGGAAATCGGATCGCTGTCGCGGACGCAGAACCACTCCGCCTCCAGATGGTCGCGCACCGAAATGTTGTCCAGGTTGTCAGGCTGCTGCAGCAGCAGGGCGATCAGCGTCCGTTCGGTGAAGACGCCGATCGGCTTGCCGTCCGGGTCCACGACCACGGCACAGCCCAGTTTCTTCGACTGCAGGATCTCGGCGGCTTGCTTGACCGACATGTCCGGCGGGACCAGGATCGCTTCGCGGCACGGCAATTTGGAGACGGTCTCGGTTTGCAGGTTCTCTTTCAGTCCCATGATGTTCGCCCTTTGCCCTACGTGGAGCTAACTCTGTTTGTATGCTCGCATGGAGACGGATTGTTGAAAAGGGGGTCAAATCTCCAGGTATTCCTCCAGCGCCTCGCGCATGACGCCCGGATCGGGATCGACCCCGGTCCAAATCTTGAATCCGATCACCCCCTGGTTGACAAGCATGCCCAGGCCGTCCAGCGTCGTGCAGCCGCGGGCGGCGGCGTCGCGGACCAACCGCGTCTGGGGCGGGTTGAAGACCACATCCGCCACCACCAAGCCGGGCCGCAGGGAATTCAAGTCCAGGGGCACGCGAGCTTCCGGGTCGCGCAGGCCGATCGAAGTGGCATTGATGACGATGTCAAAGCCATCCTCGACCGCGTAATCCCCGCTCAAGTGCATCAGCCGGGCCGCGACCTTGACCCGCTCGTTCAGCAGGTCCACCAGCGCCTGGCCGCGTTCCGCCGTGCGATTGACGACGACGATCTCCGCCACGCCCGACAAGCCCAACTCGACGGCGATGGCCCGCGCCGCGCCGCCGGCGCCCAGGATGACCACCCGTCTGCCGGCCGGATCCGTCAGTTGCCGCAACGATTGAACGAATCCCTTCCCGGCCGTGTTCTCGCCGACCAGTTTCTCGCCGACGCGATTGAAACAGTTGACCGCCCCCATTAACGTCGCCGCTTCACTCAATTCGTCCAGATAGGGAACGACCGCGACTTTGTGCGGAATCGAGAAATTGCCGCCTCGAAACCCCATCGCCCGCAAGCCCGTGACCGCGTCGGCCAGCTTCTCCGGCGGCACTTCCAGCGTCAGATATCGCCAGTCCAGGCCGGCGGCGGCAAAAGCCCGCTCGATCATGAACTGAGTCGGATTGCCAGCCACCGGCTGGCCCAGGCAACAAACGATTTGCTGAATCGGCGAATCGAGCACGGAGCCTCCCCTTGGTCAACAAAACGGTTTCGTCATGCCGTCGTCTCGACGTGGAACGTATTTTGCAGTCCCAAGGCCGAACGTGCAACGCCCTTCTGGCTTTGGCGAACGGTGGGCGTGAGCCCACCGGTTTCTCGTTTCGGCGAACGGTGGGCGTGAGCCCACCGGTGTCCTGGATGATAGCAGACCAACCCGGTAAAGAACCGGTGGGCCGACGCCCATGGTTCCAGAACCGGTGGGCTGACGCCCACCGTTCGCCGGGCTCGCGAGCGGGTTATAGCCTTGGCTACGGACGGTAATCCGCTAAATTACAGCCTTTCCCGGGCGGTGG
The DNA here is from genome assembly GCA_964443915.1 of uncultured Pirellulaceae bacterium. Lineage (GTDB taxonomy): Bacteria > Planctomycetota > Planctomycetia > Pirellulales > Pirellulaceae > Anammoximicrobium. Next base: position 15,354 of record CAYUFW010000106.1, on the reverse strand, counting down.
CACATGGCCCTCATCGAACTCCGTGACATCAGCAAGATCTACGACCTGGGCGAGGTCAAGGTCGAGGCCCTGCGCGGGGTCTCGCTGGACATCGAGCGGGGCGAGTACGTGGCGCTGGTCGGGCCCTCCGGGTCCGGCAAGTCGACCCTGATGAACACGCTGGGCTGTCTGGACCGGCCGACGCGGGGCAGTTATCGCTTGGCGGACGAGGAAGTGGGCAACCTGAGCGCAGACCAGCGGGCCCGCATCCGCAACCGCCGAATCGGCTTCGTGTTCCAGAACTTCAACTTACTGGCCCGCACATCCGCCATGGAAAACGTCGAATTGCCGCTGCTGTACACCGTCGGAGTCTCCGCCCGCGAGCGGCATCGGCGAGCGATCACGATGCTGCAACGCGTCGGCTTGGGCGACCGCATGGACCATCATTCGGGCCAGCTGTCCGGCGGCCAGCAACAGCGGGTCGCCATCGCGCGAGCCTTGATCAACGAGCCGTCGTTGTTGATGGCTGACGAGCCGACCGGCAATCTGGACTCGCGGACCAGCCGTGAAGTGATCGAACTGTTCCGCAAACTGAACGAAGAACAGGAGATCACCGTCGTGCTGGTCACTCATGACCCCGACGTCGCACGCCATGCCAAACGGATAATCGCACTTCGAGACGGACAAATCGTCGAGGACACGCCAGACGTCGATCGGGCATGGGCATCCCTCCATGCGGCAGAACCGGCAGATCCGGCAGCATCGACTTTGCCGGCAGAATCGGGAAAGTTGGATTAGCCGGAACAGTCGCGCCGAAGAAGTTGAGGTGACTACGCTTGGACTGCGCCCACTCGCCGCCGTATTGATGGTGCTTGCGCCGCTGCTAGCGGCCGCAAAGTCTGCCTCTGCGCAAAACTTTCCTTGTCCTTTCCTGCCCGGCCAGTCCCGCATCGAAGTCCGCGATCCCGCACAACTCCCTCACATTCCCATCCCGGAGGTTCCCTCCCCCGCGACCGTGACCAACCCGGAAACGAACCTGCCCGAACGCAAGCTGATTTTGGACGAAGCGATCCGGGTCGCTCTAACCAACGGCGAAGTCGTTCGCGTCTTGGCGGGCGTGACGGCCGCTTCCAGCGGCCGGACGATTTACGACGCGGCCATCGTCAACAATCAAGTGGACGACGCGTTGTCGCGGTTCGACCCGACGCTGCAGGTCAACAACAGCCTCAACCGTACGGAGACGCCCGGCGTTGGCTTTGATCCACTGGATCCCAGCCGGGCCAGGATCGACGGCAATCGCACCGACGACTACCACTTCCAGATGGACCTGTCCAAGACCACGCTCTCCGGCGGCACGGCCAGTCTGGGCGTCAGCGCAACGCCGCTTCGGCGGCACCCGGACATCGACCCGCAAACGCTTCAACCGCTCTATCCCCTGAATCCGGAAAGCCGCTCGTCGGTGGACCTCAGCTACACGCAGCCGCTGTTGCAGGGCGGCGGCTGGACCGTCAATCGCGTGCCGATCGTACTGGCGAGGATCGACACCGAGCGGTCGTATTTCCAGTTCAAAGACAGCGTCCAGGAGTTGGTCCGCGGCGTGATCGAGGCCTACTGGTCGCTGGTCGCCGCGCGGGTCGAGCGGTGGGCGCGGGAACGTCAGGTGGAACAGGCTCAATTCGTCTTGGATCTGAGCCAGGGCCGGTTCGAGCTTGGCATCCGCGACATTGGGGACGTGGCCCAGGCCCGCGTCTCGCTGGCGAACTTCCGTTCCGCCCTGTTGACCGCCGAAAACACTGTGCTGGAACGCGAGGCTGCGCTCCGCAACATCCTGGGCTTGCCGCCCATGGACGACAGCCGCGTGGTCCCCGTCACGCCGCTGAGCAACCAGCGAGCGGAGTTCCAGTGGAAGACGTTGCTGACACTGGCCGAAGAACAACGGCCGGATTTGATCGAGTTGAAACTGGTGCTGGAAGCCGATCAACAGCAGTTGCTGCAGCTCCGCAACGAAACGTACCCGCGGCTGGATGCGGTGGCGCTGTACCGCTGGAACGGACTGGAGGGCGAAATGCCGAACGGGGAACATCTGCTTTCCCGGCCCGGCCAGTTCACCGATTGGGCCTTGGGCGTGAACTTCTCGGTGCCCCTCGGCTTGCGGCGCGGCCGGGCCGGACTACGCAGTCAGGAGTTGGTCATCGCCCGCGACCGGGCCAATCTGCAGCAGGGCCTGCACGCGGTGACGCACGATCTGGCCCAGAACCTCCGCAGCCTGGACCGGGCTTGGGAACAGTACAAACTGGCCCAGGAGACGCGCGAGGCCGCTTGGTCCAACCTGAATCTGCAGGTCGAGAACTTCCGCGTGGGCCGCGCGAAGGCCGGCGAGACGCCCTTCGTCAATGTCCGCCTGGCGATTGCCGACTGGGGCAACGCAATCAGCGCGGAAGCTCAGTACCTGACGCTGTACAACGTCGAATTGGCCAATCTCGAGCGCCAGACCGGCACGATCCTGGAGACGCACGGCATCCGCTTTTACGAGGAGCGCTTCTGTACGCTCGGCCCGTTGGGCGAACTCGGCCGCGGGCGAATGTTCCCCTCGTCGCTGGAACCCGTCGAAAACGTGCCTCGTTACCCCCATGGCCAGCGGCCGGCCGAGGAATCGTTTAATCTCGAGAATCCCATCGACCGCCTGGACCACACGCGACGGCCGCCCGAAGCGGTCCCGCCGCCGGTTGGGGAACCACGGCCGGCGCCGCCTGATCTGCGAAGGGATCAGCGGCTGTGACTTCGTAGTAACGGCTCTCCGAGCCCTGCTGGCCGTGCTCTTTCGCCGGCCGTTGCGGAGTGGTATGCTCACCAAGTGCGTGCGAAGTTGACCCGCGGAGAACACGCTATGGACCGTACGCGTCGTCTGCTCGAAGAACATCGCGATGTTACGCGCCGCTATTTCCTGCAACTGAGCACGGCGGGTGCGGCCGGGCTGGGCTTGGTCCCACTTTGGGCGCAAGGGGCCGAACACGATCCGCTCTTGGCCCAGGCCGTCGCCCCGCTCGAGTACCTGACGCCCGAGTCCCGGTTCGCCGGTGGCGGACGCGGCAAACCGCCGCCGCATGAGATGACGCCGGAGCAGCGCCGCGCGGTCGGCTTGGAGCGGGAAACGTGGCAGCTGGAGGTCGTCGCCGACCCGCAGAGCGACGTGAAGATCGAGCACCCGCTGGCGAAGGAACTCGGCACCGCCCTGGATTGGGCCGCGCTGATGGCCCTGGCGGAAAAGCACGTCGTGCGGTACCTGAAAGTGCAGACCTGCCTGAACGTAGGCCACGTCAACGGCATGGGGCTGTGGGAAGGCGTGCCGCTGCGCGAAGTCATCTGGCTCACCCGCCCCACGGCCAACCTGCGCCGTGTCTGGTACCACGGCTACCACAGCGACGCCTCCAAGCCAGGGCCGGGATTCCAGAGTTCGCTGTCGATCAACCGCGTGCTGGAGGACCCGCCCGGCGAGCAGCCCGTGATCCTGGCCTACAAGATGAACGGCGACTGGCTCGCGCCCAAACGCGGGGGTCCCGTGCGGCTGGTCGTGCCCGACGGGTACGGCTTCAAGTCGATCAAATGGCTGCAGCGCGTGGTCCTGACCAACGACCCCAATCCCAACGACACGTACGCGTTTCAAAACAACGACGTCGACAGTCCGATGAAGACCTTTGCCCGCTTCCTGAACGCCCCGCAGAAGCTCAAAGCCGGTCAAGCCGCGGCCCTGACCGGCGTGGCTCAAGTCGGCGCGGCGGGCTTGAGCAAGGTGCAGTACTGCCTGCTGCCCAAGGACCAGCCGTTGCCGGCGGACGATCCGTACCTGACGCGGGCTCCTTGGCAGGACGCTCAGATCCTGCCGCCGCCGGAGCGCTGGGGCGGCGGCCTGCCCGACGGCCCCTTGCCGCCCATGCCGGGCCAGTTCAGCACCGACGGCCGGCCGCTGGCCTGGCCGCTGCGCAACGCCATCGCGCACTTCGCGGCGTTGCTGACCGCGCCGCGCGCCGGCCAGTACGAACTGTGCTGCCGCACGATCGACGCCCAAGGCACCGCCCAGCCCCTGCCGCGCCCGTTGCCCAAATCCGGCCGCAACGAAATCCAACGCGTGGCGGTGACCGTAGAGGCATGAGAGGGACGTGCCCGCCGTGCGGTCCGGCACGCCGGGTCTTGGCTCGGCTCCAACCCTACTCGGCAGTCGTGACCGTGGGAAGTTGCCGTCCCTGTTCAATCCGAGCATCCACGGGGCCGTCCTTCCGCTGCCTTTGCAGCAGTTCGAAGTTGCAGATGCGAACCAGCGGCAGGCCCTGGTTGTCCAACGCGAGTTGCTGGCGGCGGTCGAGCGACAGCAACAGGTGATTGCCCCGGAGACTGAGGTCCTCGATGCCGGCCAGCGCCAGGCGTGCCTTGACGGCTTGCATCGTCTGCACGTAGCGGTCTTTGGTGAGACGGCCTTCGCGATACGCGGCCAGGGCATCGATTCCCCGGTAAACCTCCTCGTCTTTAGCGGCCAACGCTTCGTCCGGTCCGTTCCAGTAGCCCCAGATGGTCACGTACTCATGGTGACGGCTGAGAACGGGGGCCCCGTCAGGAGTCCGCAGCGCATCATGGCTCTCGTAACGGGACTCGTCGGCCAGCGATGACGAGACGCGCGTCCGCTGGCCGGTCATGTAGATCGCGCGGGGATAGGTGGTCTCGATCCCCTGGCGCGACAACTCCAACGCGAGGGAAAACTCTTCGAAAGGACTGTTGTAGCCGTGGCCCAGAATTCTGGATTCGTGGGGCACAAAAGGATCGGCGTCGGGGATCTGTCCCACCCGCGAAACACGCCACACCAGGCGGACGTTGTCCTTGGTCACCGTGTCGTAAATCTCGTACGTTGCGCTCAGCCTGGTGCGGGGCGTCCGGCGCCACTTCTCGGGCAGGAAGTACTCGAACAGCACCGGGTCGCGGCCGACGACCCACAGCGCGCCGCCGGTGCTCTCCACCAGACCGAAGACGTAGTCCACGCCCATGATCGTCACGGGGGTCAGCCCCGCCGGGAACTGCTCGCGGGGTTCGAACCGGCGGGCCTGGCGGACCAGGTAGTCCTGGCGTTTCCTCGACCGCAATCGCTCCTCCCGCGCCGGCGTGCGCCGCAGCAGTTCGAAGTCCACCAGACCGTACAGGAGCTGGCCCGCCGCGTCCCGGGCCAAGTCCCCGCTGGATGTGGGGCGGACGATGATGTGCTGCGGTTTGCTGTCGCTGACCGTGAACCCTTTGCGGTCCAGGTCCTCGTTCACGCGGTGGCACAGTCCGGTCAGATCGTCCCCGTTCAGCAGGTTCCGGCGGCAGGCTTCGGCGGCATCGATGCCCTTCAGCCATTCGTAGATCACCGCGTAATTGCGGTTCCAGTCGATGGCGATTTCATCGTGAGTGCGCAGAATGGCCTCCATCCGGTGCCGCCGGCGCCCGAGCTGCTCGCCTTGGACGTACTTCCGCGGCACGTAGATGGCCAAGGGCTTGTGGGTGAACAACCGCCCCGGCGATTCGAAGCGCGTGTTCCGCAATTCCAGGACCAGGCTGAACTCGACGAACGGGCTGTTGAATTCCACCTCCGCGGCATCCCGCGCCTGCGTCTCGCCGGGAATATCCTGGCCCATCCGGTTCCACTTGATCACGATCTCCTTGTCCTTGCCGTCGACGGTCTTGGTCGTGGCCCGGTGCAGGGCGCTGGTGCCGGGCAGACGGACGCTGTGCGTTTTCATCCAGGCGTCGTCGGCCCAGTGGTTCTGCGGCATCAGGCACTTGGCAAACGGCAGACCGTACTCCGTGAGGTACAGGTCCGTGCCGTCTTCGGCGCGGAGGTGGAGGTACTTGACGCCGAGGACCGTAATCAAGGGCTGAGGGGCCAGGTACACACCCAGCCCCTCGATCTGCTGGATCGCTTGGCGCATCGGCATAGCTGAACTCACTCCATCCATCGAGAAGCCTGTGGCTGTCAGCCTGTGGTTTCTCGAACGATCCCTGTCGGGCGGGTCAGCCGAGCCGCGCCTTCTGCGCCTCCAGTTGCGACCGCAGGCGCGCGGGGACTTTGGCGCCGAACTGGGCGAGGTAAGCTTCGGCGTCGGCCATGTCCGTCCGGTATGCGGCCGTGTCCACTTCCAGGAGTTCCGCGAAATCCTCCGGCTCGATCGCCAGACCGGCGAGATCGAAATCGCCCTCCAGCGGCATGTAGCCGATGGGGGTCTGCCGCGCCCCGATCTTGTCCTCGACGCGCTCGCACATCCACTTCAGGACGCGGCTGTTCTCGCCGAACCCGGGCCACAGCCAGCGGCCGTCCCGCGAGGTCCGGAACCAGTTGACGTAAAACACGGCCGGCGCGTTGGCCCCCAGCCGGTCCCCCATGGCGTACCAGTGCGTCCAATAGTCGGCCATGTTGTACCCGCAGAAGGGCAACATCGCGAACGGATCGCGACGCAGCGTCTGGGCGAGGTCCAAGGCTGCGGCGGTCGTCTCCGAGGCCGCCAAGGCCCCCATGAACACACCGTGGTCGAAATCGAACGCCTGCGTGACCAAGGGCACCGTCCTGGTGCGGCGTCCCCCGAACACAAAGATGTCGATGGGCACGCCGTTGGGATCTTCCCAATCCGGACACATCACCGGGCACTGCGCGGCGGGCGCCGTGAACCGCGCGTTGGGGTGCGCCGCCTTGCCGCCGGTTTGCGGAGTCCAGTCCTTGCCGGTCCAGTCGATCGCGTGCTCGCAGGGCTGGTCGATCCCCTCCCACCAGATGTCGTTGTCGTCCGTCAGCGCGCAATTGGTGAAGATCGAATTCTTCTCGATGCTGCGCATCGCCATCGGATTCGATTTCCTGCTCGTGCCCGGGGCCACGCCGAAGAAACCGGCCTCGGGGTTGATGGCGTACAGGCGGCCGTCGGCGCCGATCTTCATCCAGGCAATGTCGTCGCCGATGCACTCGCACTTCCAGCCGGGAATCGTGGGCTGGAGCATCGCCAGATTGGTCTTGCCGCACGCCGACGGAAACGCGGCCGCGATATGGAAACGCCGTCCCGCCGGGTTGGTCAAACGCAGGATCAGCATGTGCTCGGCCATCCAGCCTTCCCGGCGGGCCATATTGGAGGCGATGCGCAGGGCGAGGCACTTCTTGCCCAACAGGGCGTTCCCGCCGTAGCCGGAGCCGTAGGACCAGATCAGGTTCTCTTCCGGGAAATGGGCGATGTATTTCTGCTCCAGCGGGGCGCAGGGCCAGGCGACGTCCTGCTGGCCCGGCGCCAGCGGAGCGCCCACCGAGTGCAGACAGGGAATGAACTCGCCGTCGTCGCCCAACGCCTGCAGCACTTTGGTCCCCACGCGGGCCATGATGTGCATGTTGACCACGACGTACGGCGAATCCGTAATCTCGATGCCGATCTTCGAGATGGGAGAGCCAATGGGCCCCATCGAGAACGGGATCACGTACATCGTGCGCCCGGCCATGCAGCCCGTATACAGTTCGGTCATGGTCTTCTTCAGCTCGGCCGGGGCGATCCAATTGTTGGTCGGCCCCGCGTCGTCGGGGTTGACGCACGCGATGTAGGTGCGGTTCTCGACGCGGGCCACGTCGCTCGGATGACTCCGGAACAAATAGCAGTTCGGGCGTTTCTTCGGGTCCAGCGGAATCGCCGAGCCGGTATCGACCATCAGCCGAATCAGCCGCTCGTATTCCGCCCGCGAGCCGTCCGCCCATTCCACGCGGTCCGGCTTGCACATGGCTTGCACTTCCGCAACCCAGGCCCGCAATTTCTGGTTGTTTGTTTCCACGGTTTTCCCGTTCCTTCTTGATGCACGGCGAGTGCGCATCAAATAAGCCGGCGCCGCGCAGCAGGACACGGTGTCGGCTTTCTTGTTCGATCACGCCCCAATCACGGGGATCGGTCCAGCCCTAAACGCCATTCTCTCCACAAAGCCGGCCCAGGAGCAACAACGCCCCCCTGCCTGCCGGGTGTTGGCGACGGAATGTAGCACATGCGGTGCGGCCCGCCAAGCCCCTGTCCCACGCCCGGCGCGGCGCCCAACGCGAAAACGATCAGGCGCTCACCCGAGACGGTGCTCGGAGCCCGCGAAGCTGACTAAAGTCCGCTCTGCCACCAACGAGCTGAGCTATTCTTGGACTGGTGCCAGGCAGCTTTCCACGGCTTTGTGTTTTGGTAGAATATCAGTCATCCAGCGAAGAACCAAGTCACTGAACGCAGTGAGTGATGGGCTATGACTCTGACGTTGAACTTGCCACCCGAAATGGAGGAACGTCTGTTAGCGAAGGCCGCAGAGGTGGGCGTTGACGCGGAGAGGTGCGCCGAGCTGTTGTTGGAGAACGAACTCGCCGCTCAATCGCCCTCCACGATGAGCGAAGGCGAGTTGTTGCTGGAAGCCTCGCGGGGCCTGCCGGAGTCGGTCTGGATGCGATATCACGAACTGAGCCGACTGCGGCAGCAACGCGGAGTTCTGAACGGGGCGGAACACTTCGAGTTCTGCAAACTGAACGAACTTATCGAGACGACGCACGCCCGCCGAATGAAACACGTCGCCGAACTGGCCCTTCGCCGCCGCGTCGGACTACGGGAACTGATGGACGAATTGGGATTCCCGAACTATGGCCGAGATTGAGCCGCGTGTTCCGCGCTCTGTGCGAGACATCGTGTTCGACTTGGCGCGAGGTTGCTGTGAATACTGCCTCAGCCAGGCACAGTTCAGTGCGTCCCCATTCAGCGTCGAGCATATCATTCCGCGCGCGGATCGGGGCAGCAACGACACCGACAACTTGGCTCTGGCCTGCATGGGATGCAACGGGCACAAACACGCACGCCAGGAACACACGGATCCACTGACCGGCGTGCGGGTGCGGCTGTACCATCCGCGGCGCGACGCCTGGGAGGAGCACTTCCGCTGGAGCGAAGACTACGCGTTCCTCATCGGGATCACGCCCATCGGCCGTGCGACGGTGTCATGTCTCCACTTGAATCGGACAGGCGTTGTTAACTTGCGCAGATCGCTACGGCTTCTGGGACTACACCCACCTCCTACACCTGAACAAAGGAGTCCGTCATGAAATCGATTTTGGCGTTGTTCATCGCCGGTATCCTGTTCGCCTTCACCTCGAACATCGCGTCCGCCGAATTCCGAGCCGGGGCGGCGATCGTCGACGTGACGCCCCCGCAGTTGCCGGTGCTGGTCAACGGCGGGATGACCAGCCGCAGTGCGGACCAGGTGAAAGCGCCCGTCACGGCACGGGCGATCGTGTTGGATGACGGACGCCAGCGGCTGGCCATTGTCGTCGTCGACAGCTGTATGATGCCGCGGGCGCTGCTGGACGAGGCGAAACAGTTGGCGGCCCAGCGGACGAAGATCCGCGCCGATCGCATGTTGATTTCGGCGACGCATTCGCACTCGGCGCCCTCCAGCATGGGCTGCCTGGGGACGAACGCGGACGAGGCGTACGTGCCGTTTCTGCGGGAGAAGCTGGTCGAGGCCGTGGCGGCGGCCGAGGCGAACCTGGAACCGGCCCGCGTGGGCTGGGCGGTCGCCAAGGCGGCCGAGTTCACGGCCCTGCGGCAATGGGTCCGCCGGCCCGATCGGATGGTCGAAGATCCGTTCGGCAACCCCACCGTGCGGGCCAATATGCACGCCGGCGCCAAATGGGACGACGCCACCGGCGAAGCCGGACCGGAAGACCCAGACCTGTGCCTGATCTCGCTGCAAGCCAAGGACGGACGCCCGCTGGCCGTGCTGGCCAACTTCTCGATGCACTACTTTGGCGACCAGGCACTGAGCCCCGACTACTACGGCTTGTTCCGCGAGGGCCTGAAAGCGCGGCTGGCACCGGAGAGCGACGGAAGCCATCCTGCGTTTGTCGGCATCATGTCCCACGGCTGCAGCGGCGATATCTGGCTGCGGGACTATACCAAACCCGCCGGCTCCCGGCACGAGGAGTGGAAGATCGATACCTATGCCGACGGCTTGCTGCAGATCGCCTTGGCCGCGTACCAGACGATTACGTACCGAGAGGACGTGGACCTGGCCATGGCCGAGACGCGGCTGCCGTTGAAGTACCGCGTGCCCAACAAGCAACTGTTGGAATGGGCCCAGCGGATCGTCGCCGAGATGGGCGACCGGCCGCCGAAAACCACGACCGAAGTGTATGCCCGCGAGCAGATCATCTTGAACGAGTGGCAGGCGACGGAGATCGTCGTCCAGGCCCTGCGCATCGGCGAGATCGGCATCGCCACGACACCCAACGAAACGTATGCCCTGACCGGCCTGAAGCTGAAACTGCAGAGCCCGCTGGCCAACACGATGGTGATCGAACTGGCTAACGGCGGGGACGGCTACATCCCGCCGCCGGAGCAGTACCGGCTGGGCGGCTACAACACCTGGCCGGCTCGATCCGCCGGTTTGGAGGTCCAGGCGGAGCCGAAGATCGTCGAGGCGGGGCTGCAATTATTGGAGCAGGTGGCAGGCCGGCCGCGGCGCAACTACCGGCAGAGTTGCGGGGCCGCTGCGGCCACCGTATTGGACGCCAAGCCCGTGGCCTACTGGCGGTTGGACGAGTTCGCCGGACCGCGGGCCGTGGACTGGTCCGGCCAGAACCGCGATGCGTTCTACGAGCCCGATGTGCTGTTCTTCCTCGAAGGTCCCCGCTCCGAAGCTTTCTGCGCGGACGGCGAGACGAATCGCGCCGCGTTTTTTGCGGGCGGACGGCTGGAGTCGCGCATCGCCGGCCTGAAGGACCGCTACTGCGTTTCGCTCTGGTTCTGGAACGGAATGCCCGCCGACGGCCGCGAAACGGCCGGCTGGATGTTCTCCCGAGACCGGAGCCACGGTCTCGGTCCCCAAGGAGATCATCTGGGCATCGGCGGCACGGCGACGGCCCCCGGCAAACTGATCTTCCAGCACGGCGATGGGAAAGACGGCGCCAAGCCGCTGGTGGGCCGCACCGAGATCGCGCGTTGGACGTGGAACCACGTCGCGTTCGTCCGCGACGGTCACGCGGTGCGCGTGTACTTGAATGGCCAGCCGCAGCCGGAGATCGAGGCCAATGTGCCCGCCGATTTCCCCGCCGGTTTCGAGCAGTGTTTCTTTGGCGGCCGCTGCGACAACGATGCGAATTGGGAAGGCCGCTTGGACGAGATCGCCGTGTTCGACCGGCCGCTGTCCGCGCAGGAGGTCGGGAAACTGTCTGCCCAGTAGCCGGAAAGGAAAGGCGTCGACTTTCCCTCCCCTTCGTCCCATCCGTCCCCTCGGTCCCATTTCAGTAGGAGCCCGCGACGATGAATGGATACCAGCGCGTGATGGCCGCATTGCGAGGCGAGGCGCCGGACCGGGTGCCGGTCTGCCTGCACAACTTTCTGCCGGCGGCCCGCGAGGCGGGCATGTCTTTGGAGCAGTCGCTCACCGACCCCGAAGCGGCGGCGCGAGCGCACCTGCAGGCGGTCGAAACGTACGGGCACGACTGCATTCTGATCGATCTGGACACCACGATGCTGGCCGAAGCGATGGGGGCCGAGCGCGATTGCACGCCGGGCGAGCCGGGCCACATCGCCGCGCCGGCGATCGCGAGTCTGGATGAGGCCGAGAAGCTGCACCCGGTTGATCCGGAGCGGGACGGGCGGATCCCCGTGTTGCTGGAAGCGATCCGCATCATGGCGCGGGCCGTGGGTGGGCGGGTGGCGGTCCGCGGCAACTGCGACCAGTGCGCGTTCTCGCTGGCTGGCCTGCTCCGCGGCATGGAGAACTTTATGATGGATCTCGTTTCCGAGCCCGATCATCCGGGGCTGCAGCGATTGCTGGAAGTGAGCTACCAGAGCCACCTGGCCACGCATCGCGCGGTCAAGCGGGCCGGCGCCGATTTCACTTCGCTGGGCGACAGTCCCGCCGGTCCCGACGTCGTTTCGCCGGCGATCTTTCAGCGTTTCGCCCGGCCCTACCAGGCACGGCTGGTGCGGGCATTGGCAGCTGACGGAATC
>CAYUFW010000106.1:0-3345 GCA_964443915.1 uncultured Pirellulaceae bacterium | reverse complement strand
TCGCCGAGTACCTGGCCTGCGGTTTCGAGCTGGATTACAAGACCGATCCCGTGCTGGCCAAGGCCACCGCGGGCCGCGAGCACGTGTTGTTCGGCAACATCGACCCCAGCGGCGTGGTGGCCTTGGGGACCGTCGAGCAGGTGCGCGACGCCTCGCGGCGGCTGATCGAGACTTGGAAACCCGGCGGACGTTTCATCCTGAACGCCGGCTGCGCGCTGCCCGCCCTGACGCCACCCGACAACATCCGCGCGCTGGTCGCCGCCGCGGCGGAATTCGGACGTTACGGCACCTGAGAGACGGCTGCGTCTTGATTGCCCGTTCGCATTTTGGAGTGCGGCGCCTTGTCGCCGCTTTGGCTCGATCGCGACGCAACGACCGCCGCCTTGTGTTCCGATGGTTGCTCTGACTCCTGAACCCAACCACCTGCGCCGCCACAGGCCGCTGCCCAAAGCGGTGACAAGGCACCGCACTCCAAAACTCGGCTGAGCGAGCCGGAAATCCTACTCGTCCTTCAACTCGATGTCGTGGATGTTGGGGCCCGCCTGAACGACGAACGTCAGGCCGCTGGTCTCGGCCGTCCTGTACTTCTCCGGAAAACTCGTGGTGGTTTCGGGCATCTTGGCCGTTCCTTCCATGATCGCCTTGTAGGCTTCCGGGTTTGAACTCGGGTCCACGCTGACCTGAGCCGGGCCAATCGCGATCCGGTACGGTCCCGTTAACACCTTCCGCTCGCCGCGCATTAGCAGCGTGTAGCTGCCGTCGCCGGCGACCTGCCCCACGGCCGCCATCCCGTTGTCCTGATTGACGAATGTGACCGTGGTGCCGGCAGGCAACGGGCTGCCCTTGTAGGTCACCTTGCCGATCACCGTGCCGGTCGGCCCCGGTAGACTCGATTCGCTGCAACCGGCCCATCCGAGCAGGCAAATCCCGAGGGCTGTAGCCAACATCGAGTGCCACCGCAGACTACAGAAAGATCGCATGAGCAAAACCTCCGTCGAGAACCTTTGCATCAGAATGAGGGCAGTTGCATCCCATCGGCACGCGCGGCCAGAAGTCTGAGGGTGTACATGTCGATGTTCTGCCCCAGGAACTTCACCGATCCGTCCACCATTGCGCCCAGGACGCCACCCGGATGCGCCGAATAGATGCCGTTGTTTTGGCCGGCGTTGGACGCGACGCCGTTCATGGCCACGCTGACCGAATTCGGTGCGTAACGGATCGTCGTCCCATGGAAGACACGCTGGTAATTGGTCGTTCCTGCGATGATCCTCTGCGTGGCAGGCGTTCCCATCAGCCAGCCATGTGGGCCGTTGATATTCTGATTCTTACTGACGCCCGTCGAGTCAAGCACAAAGTCCGCACACTCGCTCACGATCATCGTGTTGGACGTTCCATCGGTGATCGCGGCGAAACTTCTGGACTCCACGGGCGACATCGGTCCGCCGGCCGAGATATAGCCATTGTTAGCCTGAGTGGTGCAGCAGTCACAGCACTGGCGCTGCTCACTGGCCTTGTTGACGTAGCCATTTCCGTCGGTGGCTCCCAGAATAGCGGTATAGCTGGGCTGGGTGATCCGAAACCCACAAGTGTTACTCGAGGGATCACACATCGAATCCACGGGTGAAGATGGGCAGATCATGAACGGGATTGGCATGTCGCGGAATTCTTGTCCGTTCGTTAACCCGGTCATGCCCGTGTAAGTCCACCCCGGATGGCTCCCGACGAACGATAAGCGATCGTAGCCCGCGGACATTTCGGTGAACGGCAAGATTGTGCCCCACCAAGACACGCCCCAGCTTCCGCTGGACGTGCCCGCCCCGGCCATGGGAAGCACCTTGTAGGTGTCGTGGTAGTTCTGCAGAGACAGGGCAATCTGTTTCAGGTTGTTCGTACATTGCGTCCGCCGCGCCGCTTCCCGCGCCGCCTGGATCGCAGGCAAGAGCAGCGCCACCAGAATGCCGATGATGGCAATGACGACCAACAGTTCCACCAGGGTGAACCCCTGCCTGACCTTTCGCCTGACCATGACAGTCCCCTTTCAGAAGATGATTGCGAGAAAGCGCAAATCAGCAGAACAGCGAAATTATTATCGTGACGCCATTGACGCCATGTCAAGCAAGACGGCTAGAATTGCGGAGGATTTAGGCGAGTTGGGTTCTCCAGCCCTTCCACGATGGCGAGTTCCCGATCCGCCTCCAGCCCCTCGAATGTCTGGGCGGCGCCCGACGGCCAGCGGACCTGCAGACGGTCAACCTGAGCGGCAGGGCCCAGTCCGAAAATGACTTTGCGCTCGTTGGTTGCCAGGTATCCGCTGCCGGCGGCGACGTGCCGGACCTGCTTTCGGCCGCCAGCCGTCAGTTCCAGCACGGCCCCGAAGGCGTCCCGATTGCTTTTCACCCCGACCAGATTCACCGCCAGATAGCGGCCGGCGTCCTCGGTGCGGTTGGCCAGCAGGGCCGCCGGGGCGTCCAGGTGCGAGATACACACGTCCGGCTTGCCGTCGCGGTTCCAGTCGAGCAGGGCGACGGTACGTCCCAGGTACCGCTTCTCGAAGTACGGTCCCAACGAGCGGGCGGACAGTTCGCGAAACTTCGCCTCGCCCAAGTTCTGGAAGTACTGCGGCGGCATCAGATGGTTGACTTTGGAGTCAACCGAAATGTCCACGTGGCCGTTGGTCCCGATCGCGTCCAACCAGCCGTCCAAGTCGCCGTCCAGGAACTGCATGCCGAAGGTCAGCATCTCGAAGCTCGGCTCGCGCAGGCCGGCCCCGCGGGATTCGTCCAGGAACGTGTGGTCCGGCGTCTGCAGGTAGAGCGTGTCTGAGTCCGCGTAGAAGTTGCCCACCAACAGGTCCAAGAGCCCGTCGCCGTTGGCATCCCCGGACGCAATGCCCATCGAAGCCTGCGCCTGGCCGGCTTCGTTAAAGGCCAGCCCCGACAGCAGTCCCTGTTCGGAAAACGACAGTGGCTGACCGGGACCGGCGGTTTCGTTCACGAAATAGAAATTGGCCGTGGTGTCGTTGCTGACGAACATGTTGATGCGCCCGGACCCGTCGAAGTCGGCGGCCACGATCCCCAGTCCCTTTCCGTCGGGCGCGTGAATTCCGCACTCCTGGCTCACGTCGCGGAACCGCCCGTCGCCGAGGTTCTCGTACAGCCGGTCCTGCTCCGCCGGCAACTGGTTGGGGGAACAGGAGATGGGCAGGCCGTTGCGTTCGCAACGGCGCTTCAGGGTTTCGTCCAGCAGCGTGTAGGTGATCTCCACGATCTCCGGCGCCGCGTCGCCGTTCAGGTCCACCAGCGCCACACTCGTCGTCCATTCCTGGCCGGCGACCCCGGCTTGCTG
>CAYUFW010000105.1:0-23817 GCA_964443915.1 uncultured Pirellulaceae bacterium | reverse complement strand
AACTGGAGACGGCACTAGCACCAGTAGCGGGCGATATTCGGCTCACTCATTTCTCGAACGATGCGGACGGGTTCGGTTGCGAGGCGGCTGGCCTGGGTGGCACCGCGGCAGCTTGCTGTCACCGCTGGCAGCGGCCTGAGTCGTTCGCCGGGGCACGATCGTGGTCTGCGGGCGGATAGGCGATCCCGCGGTGGCGCAGTCCGCTGGCTCTGCATTGACACCCGTGCGGCTGGGTCCTATGATCCTGTGCCGACAGCCGTTTGATGACGAGGAACCTTGCGAAATGCCTTTCCAGAGCGGGTTTGAACACATTCTGCGCGAGCGCGAAGCGATGGCGCCGTACACGTGGCTGCGCCTGGGCGGCGAGGCGGAGTACTTTGCCGAGCCGACGAGCGTTGAGGAGCTTGTGCAGCTCGTCCATCGCTGCCACCAGGAGAACATGCCGGTGCGGCTGCTGGGGGGCGGCTCCAACGTGTTGATCCGCGGCGAGGGCGTCAAGGGGTTGGTGATTCATCTCTCGGCGGGCCAGTTCTGTGACGTGCGTGCGGACGACGGCGGGCTGACTGCCGGGGGCGGGGCGAAGCTGTCGCACCTGATTTCCGCCGCGGTCCGCGAGGGGCTGGCCGGCCTGGAGCCCCTGGTAGGCATTCCCGGTACTGTGGGCGGCGCGCTGCACGGCAACGCGACGTGCCATGGGACCGACATCGGTCACTGCACGCAAGCCGCGACCGTGCTGACCCATTCCGGCGAGTTGATCGAGCGTTCGCGAGCGGACTTGCTGTTCGCCTACCGCGAAAGCAGCCTGGACGAACTCGTGATTCTCCAGGCGCGTCTTGAACTGGAGCAGGCAGACCCGTTGGAGCTGACCAAGCGGATGCAGAAGTTGTGGATCGTGAACAAGGCCGCTCAGCCTTTGCGCGAGCAACGGACCGCGATCCTCTTCAAGGATCCGGGCGGCATCAGCGCCGCGAGCTTGATCGATCAGGCCGGATTGCACGGAACGCGGATCGGCGGCGTCGAACTGAGTGACCGAAACGCCAACTACGTGGTGGTCGGCGCGAACGCCGTCAGCCGAGACGTTTTGGGCTTGATCGACTACCTGCGGGAAGGAGTTCTGCAACGGCTGGGTGTGGAATTGCAGACCGCTGTGGACATTTGGTGACGCTCGCCCGCCCTCACCGGCAACTCGCGCAAGGAGGCTCGAGTCATGAACGCCGCGAAACGCAAAACGGAGCCAAGTCCTGCCGGCTTCGTGGCCTCGTTTCTGCCTTTTCTGCAGCGGCCTTATCGCCGTCTGCTGGTCGCTCTGCTGCTGGTCGGCGGCTTGATCGGCGGAGTCTACTACGGTTGGCAGCGATTGGGCCCGCAGGTTGCAGAGGGGCCGGAGTACGTGTTGCAGCCCGACCAGATCCAGATCCCTCCTCCGCCGCCGTGGATTCGCTCGGACATCCGCGCGGAGACCGTTCGCGACGGCGGTTTGACCGGACTGTCCATTCTCGACCGGGACCTGACGGTGAAGATCGCGCGGGCCTTCAGCTTGCACACCTGGGTCGAAGACGTGCGGCGCGTCAGGAAAGAGCATCCGGCGCGCGTGACGGTCGAGTTGGTCTACCGGAGGCCCGTGGCGATGGTCGAAGTCACGATGAACGACCGGCCCGGCCTGCTGCCCGTCGACGTCCATGGCGTGCTCTTGCCGCCCGGCGATTTCTCGGCCGAGCAAGCCCGAGACTATCTACGGATATCCCTGCCGGATGCCACTCCCACAGGTCCCGTCGGAACGCCGTGGGGCGACCTGCGCGTCGATGGCGCTGCCAAGATCGCCGCCGTCCTGCTGGAGCATTGGAAGCAACTCGGTCTGTATCGGATCGCGGTCGAGTCCGGCGAGGCAGCTCCAGCAGCCCCCGCTGAGGTCTGTTTCGTCCTCACGACGCGGCGCGGCGCGCAAATCGTCTGGGGCCCGGCGCCGCAAGCGGCCAGCGGTGTGGACGTGAAAGCGGCACTCGCCAAGGTCGAGCGGCTCGTGGCTTACGTCGAGAAGCACGGCCCGCTCGACGGCCTCACCTCGGACGTCCACATCGATCTCACCCTGAACGCGGTGGACGACTCGCGAACCGCGAGCCGGGGGGAGCCGGGCGAGTGAACGACGAAGTCCCCATCCGCGCGAGGGACCGTGTTTCCTCCGCACGGCCACCGGCGTTCCGGCGGTCTTCCCACGGCGGACGCGGCGCCGGGTGAGGACGCTCGGTCCAGGGCGGAATGGCTCCCTACCGCCCGGCCGTTTTCAGCGGAGCGGTATAGGGCAACGCCTCTTCCTGGTCCAGCCGCCCTTTCAGTTCTTGACGAATCACCGCCATGTCCGGCGGCGCCTCGACGCCCAGTCGGACACCCCCGCCCGTGATGCGCACCACGGTCACAGAAATGTTGTCACCAATCAGGATCCGCTCTCCGACCTTTCGACTCAGTACAAGCATGGGAACCCCATCTTCCTTGAAAAAGGGTCAACAGTGTGGAAACGACGCACCATCGAAAAAGTGATTGCTGGCGGAGGTCATGTTGCGGTATGGTAGCAGTGATAGCGATCGGATGCAAGCGCGAAACCGCGACAAACGCCGCCTCTTCCGTGGGATTTCCGGCTTTCGGCACGGTCTGCACCGGCGGGCGACGTAGCCGGGTTTCTGAGAGTTTCTCTGGAAAGACACGGCGATGCCGACGAACAACGCATTTCATCATCAGAGCTACTCGGCGGAGCCCCCCGCAGCTTCTTGGAGACTGCTCCACCCATCCGAGCCCCCGCAGCAAAGCACGGCCCACTACGACCGGACGATGGCCCGTGTCGGCGAGGCGTACCGTGCCGCAGGCGTGCGTTCGATCTGGTTGATGCACGGCACGTTCGTGGGCGACGACGTGGTGGGGCTGATCCGCGTCGTGGAGCGGATGGCTCCGGCTACCGCCCAACGGCTGCGACACATCCAGAAGCGGGCGTTTGACAAGTTGGCCGAGGACAGCGGAAACTACACGGCGCAGTACGCAAGCGAATTGGCCCGTTGCACCGGCATCCCTGTCGAGCGCGTGGTTTGGTCCGGCGAGAACCATCACTTGGCCCGCGCGCACGCTGCTGTCTGTTTAGTCGATCGCTTGTCGGAGACGGCCTACGGACCGCAAGACCGGATTCTGATCTGGGGCCACAGCCATGCGGGAAACGCGTTGGCGCTGGTCAGCAACCTGCTGGCCGCGGACGAGGTGCAGCGGCAGTCTTTTTTTGCCGCGGCGCGGTCTTTCTATCGGCGGCGCTGGCGAGGCCGGATCGCCCAGCCGGCCTGGGAACGAGTCCAAGAATGGCTTGCCTCGCCGGCGGTGTGCCGCCCCCGGCCGCAGTTGGACCTGGTCACGTTCGGCACTCCCATCCGGTATGGCTGGGACACGCACGGGTATGCGAAGTTGCTTCATTTTGTTCATCATCGGCCCCGTCCCGGCGTGCCCGAGTACCAGACTCGCTTGCCGCAAAGCGTCGATGATGTGCTGCACGCCGCTGATGGCGACTACGTCCAACAGCTCGGCATCGCGGGTACCAATCTGCCACCAGCGTGCATTGGATTGCGGGCTTGGCTGGCTGATCGGCGCTTGGGGCAATTGTTGCAGCCGGGCCTGCGGCGGCGCGACCTGCTCGCGCGACTGAGACTGGGACAGCGCGTTCCGCAGGAAGGCGAAACGCTGTTGGTTGAGTACCCAGACGGCCCTGCCGCTCGGCAACTCGCCGGACACGCCATTTACACGCGCCAGACTTGGCTGCCGTTTCATGCCTGGGAAGTAGTTCGCCGTTTCTACGCCATCTGCGAGGTAGATTGATCCATTCGTCCCCTATGGTCGGATTTTCCGGCCCACGCGATTTTCTTGATACCAGCTAGCAATTTCTTCTTTCTCCGGTTTTCCTTCCCGGCAAGCGAGGGACCAGCCGATGGATCTGTCCGATTCCCTTTCTTTCCGCACCGTTTGAACTAAATGCAGATAGGTGGCGTCCAAGCATCAAGGGCAGTATCCGGTCGGGAGTTCTTTGAGGGTTCCACGGGTGCAATGGCTCGGCTTTTTCCGAAACGCCGGGCTTTTTTCCGTCACGAGATCGTGACCGGGTGCTTCCAACTCCGCGGGCTGCCGCGTTTCCTTCCGCAACCACAAATCCAGCAATGACTTAACGGGCATGAGAGTTCTAGGGGACCTTGGTCGAACAGTGCATCCCCGCAGTAGCGGAGCCGCGTCCGGCAAACGGTCGCGGCGCTGGCCCGCGGGTTCCAGACGCGCGAGGGCCCGGCGGCGTCCAACACTGGAACAGCTTGAGTCGCGGCGCGTCCTGAGCGTCAGCGGCGACGTCCTGACGGACAATATCTACCCGGCCGGCGACACGGACGAGCATTCCTTCACCCTCGACGCGGAAGACTTGTCTTCGGCGGGCGGTGAGTACGTGGTGACCCTGGCGTTGGCCGGCGCCAGCGGCGGTTTTCAGCCGGTCGCCAGGCTGTATTCGCCCTCCGACAATCCCATCGGCAGCGAATTGGACGCCGGTTCCTCGCGCACCTTCACGCTGACGGCTGTCGGCACCTATTCCGTCAAGGTGCAGGACAACAACAACCAAGATACGGGAACGTACGCGCTGGCTCTGGAGGGCATCAATCCACCGAGTGAGGACGCCCAGGAGACGACACTCGGAGACCTTGAGAGCGGCTCGCTGGAAGTGATGGGGGAGGTGGACGAGTACACGTTCGAGGCAACCGCAGGGAACATCGTCACGATCTCGCTCTCCGAAACGCATGGCGGCAGCCGCGCGACGCTGTATTCGCCTGCCGGGGACGAGGTCAAGCTGTACTCGGCCACGACCGGCAACCGCGTCACGCGCGTTTCGGCGGGCACCAAGGCTCTGTCGGAGCCGTTGCAGGCGGGCACGTACGTGATCCAAGTCTACGACGACAACTACGCGGACGCCGGCAACTACCAGCTGAGCTTGGAGGGATTGGTGCCGGCCAGCGCGGACGCCGCATCCCTGACGCTTGGTGAATTCAAGACCGGGGACATCGTCGCCGGGGAAGTGGACGCCTACAAATTCACGGGCGCGGCGGGCGACATTGTGACGCTGAGTCTGTCGGATGCTCAGACCGGCAGTAGCACCCAGTTGTGGGCAGAACTCTACTCGCCGTCGGGGCAGAAGGTGGAAAAGCTGCCGGGCACGAACGGCGACGATGAAGTCGAAAACGGAAAGAAGGTGATTTACCAACTGCCCGCCGAGTCGGGCAGCTATGTAATTCAAGTCTACGATTACGATTACACCCACGCGGAACCGTACGGCGTCGCGCTCGACGGCATCCATCCTCGCAGTCTGGATTCCATCGCGATTGGGGTCGGCCAGCAGAAGACGGGGACGATCGACGGGATGGGCGAAGTGGATGAATTTCATTTTGCCCTCGCGGCTGCCGACTTGGCCGCGAATGGCGGCTTGTACCAGGTCCGGCTGTCGCTTTCGTCCGAGGACACGGTGGACTACGAGCCCCGAGCCGCCGTTTACAGTCCTACGGGTCAGCTCGTGGGCCGGGAACTGGATCCGGGCGACACCAACCTGTTGACCCTGACCGAGGCCGGGACTTACGTCATCCAGGTCCACGACGACGACTACACGCACACCAAGACGGACCTCCTGGATCGCGGCAAGGATCCGGCATACACGTTGCACCTACAGGACGCCCAGCCTCCCTCGGTTCAGAGCATCACGGTCAGCGACCTGCTGCTGACGGACGCCGATGCCGGCCCCGCTCACTTTGCCGTGACCGTGGTGTTCAACGAGAAGATGGACACGGCCAACTTACCGACGCTCGTCTACAGCGTTTCGGCCGTGACCGGCGGGCTCACGCCCACCCTGTCCAACCCGTCGTACACTTGGTCCACGACGACGGTGGCCCAGGATACGGTGATCGTCACCTACGACGTGGCCGACCGCGAGTTGGCGGCACCCGACCTCACGATCGATGTCACCGGCGCCAAGGATGCGGCGGGGAACCTGATGCAGGATTACCCGGCGGAGTCCGAGTTCAGCATTGACACGCGGAACCCCGCCGTCAACTCGGTCAACGCCTTCACTCCGCGTGACAACGCCGTTCGCGTGGCTCTGAACGCGAACTTGATCGTGAACTTTGACGAGCCTGTCCAGAAAGGATCGGGGACGATCACGATCAGAAGATCGAGTGACGGCTCGATGGTCGAGACTATCTCCGTGACCGGCGCCCAGGTGACGATCTCGGGCGCGACCGCCACGATCGATCCCACCGATCCGTTCTGGGAGAGCACCGGCTACTACGTGGAAGTTGCCACGGGAGCGTTTCTGGACCTGGCCGGCAATGCGTTCGGGGGCGTGCATGGCGGCGCGACGTGGAACTTCACCACGGGCGATTTTACGCCCCCGGCCCTGACCGCTCTCTTGCCTGCCGATGACGCCACAGGGGCCGCCTTCGATGCGAACCTGGAAATCACCTTCGACGAATCCGTCCGCGCCGGCTCGGGCACGATCGCGATCAAACGGTCGGACGACGGGGCTGCGGTCGAGTCGATTCCCGTGCCCAGCGACCGGGTCGTCGTGTCCGGGACGACGGTCACGATCGACCCGGCGGGGACGCTCGCCGACAACACGTCCTACTACGTCGAGGTGACCAGCGGCGCATTCGAGGACCTGTCGGGCAACGACTGGGTGGGGATCAACGGCCCGACGGCCTGGAATTGGACGACCGCGGATCTGCCGCCAGCGGTGCTGAGTCTGTCTCCACCCGACGGCGCGGTGGGCGTCCGCCAAGATGCCAATCTGGTCATCGAGTTCAATCAACCGGTTCGCAAGGGGGCCGGGGACATCGTCATCAAGCGTGCCAGCGACGGCTCGACGTTCCTCGCGATTGCGGTGGACGATGAGCAAGTGTCGGTCTCGCAGACGCTCGCCACGATCGACCCCGCGGCGGCGCTGGAACGGCGCGAGGCTTACTACGTCGAAATCGCCACCGGGGCCTTCGAAGATCTCGGCGGTCAGCCGTTCGCCGGGATCGTCGGCGAGACGGCCTGGGACTTCTCGACGGTGGGGCCGATCGCCAACGATGACAACGTGACCACGAAGGAAGACACACCGGTCAACATCGATGTCCTGAGCAACGACCTCGGCATCGGCCGGCCGGTCGATCCGGCCACCCTGGCCGTCGTCGCCGGTTCGGGTCCGGAGTTCGGCGCCGTCACGGTCAGTGACGGTGTGATCTCCTACTCGCCCGGAGCCAATTTTTCGGGAACCGACAGCTTCCGCTACACGGTTCACGACGTGGTCGGATTCGCGTCCAATCCAGGGCTCGTGACGATTACCGTTACGGAGGTGGCAGACTACCGGAATCCGGACTTCCGCGAAGACGTGAACCGGTCGGGAGCGGTCACTCCGCTGGACGTGCTGATCGGGATCAACTACTACAACGCGCACGGCAGCCAGTTGCCGGCCGACCCAATCCCGCCGGACCAGCCGCTCTACTACTACGATGTGGACGGCAACAACCGCGTGGAACCTGTGGATCTGCTGATCGTCATCAACTACCTGAATCGCGCGGCAGCGACCGGCGGGGGAGAAGGGGAAGCCGGCGGTGACGGAGGGGCCGAAAGTGGTGCAAAAGCAGACGATTCTTCTGCGGCTCGCTACGTCGCGCCGTCCGCGGATTCACAGAAGTCAGCTCTCGCAGAACTCGCCGTCGTGGAACCTCGCGGTGTGAAGCGAACCCCAAGGACGAGTTGGGAACTGGACGTCGGCGAGCCAATCCAGTTCTGGGGGGACGATTTGCTTTCCCTCCTGGCAGCCGATGTCGCGAACGCCGGACAAAGCGCGCGGTGATCGCCCGATGGCCAGCCGCTGAACTCGCCCAGTCAGCGCGATCGGCAAGGTCTTCCTGAATTGCCCAGATCTCGTCACGCAATTCTTTCCCCAGCGACGGCATGCTCTCGTTCAGAACGTGCCCAAACGCGCTTGCGAGATTTGCCGCCTGGCGCGTACGATAGGGCATCTGGGGCAGGTTCCTCCGCCAAGGCGGTTCGCCGTTGCGAATCGGGCCGCGGGCAGGCCGGGGATCACCCCTTGCCCCGTGCCGCTTGCACTCTAACGCTGGAGCATCCGTGCCATGTTGTTTTCGTCGGTCTGCGCCGCCGTGTGTTCGTGTCTGCTGTCCGCATCCGCCGCAGCGAATCCCTGCACGAACGGGTCCTTCGAAGAATTGGATCCCCAGGGGTTCCCCGCTGATTGGACGCCGGTCGGCAGTCAAGTGGAAGCCAGTGCGGACGCGCACGCCGGCAAACGAGCGCTCCGCATGGTCCGCACGGCGGAAGCCAAGGCCGTGGAGACGGGATTGAATCGGGCTTTCGGATCGCCTGCTGACAAGGGCGGCGCGATGCTGGACCAGCGCAGCGGAGGCATCGAATTCTGGTACAAAGCGGTGTCGGTCCAGAATGCCGAATTGTGCGTCTACGCCATCCCCATGAACGCGGACGCCGCGGAGAAGACGGGCGCGGCGCGAGCCCGATTCGCGGTTCCCGCGCAACACATCGGGGACGGCCAGTGGCACCACGCTCGGCTCAAGTACGATTTCACCCAGAACCCGAAAGTCCGCTGGGTCCAATTCGCGGCGCGGATTGTGGGTACGGCGGGCGAGTTGCTGTTGGACGACGTGTCTTACGTCGAACGCGTCGGAAACCTGCTACGGGTCGGGGCGATTCGGCTGGAAGAGGATCGCGATCATCCAGGCGAGGCTTGCGTCGTCCGCGCCAAGATCGAGAACGTGGGCGATTCCGAGGTGACGGACATTCGGGCGTCGCTCAAGCTGCCCACGGGTCTGACAGCGACGCCGGCCGAAGCCAAGATCGAACGCTTGGCGCCCGACCGTGCGACGCGGGCCGTGTGGCATGTCCGAGGCACGAGGCGCGAGGCCGGCCGATTCGAGGTCACGGCGCAAGCGGGCGAGGTCGTGGGCCATGCGCAGTTAGAGTTGCGGTCCGGCCTGGCTTTGCGGAGCTTCGGTCCCGTGGTCCCCGTGGCTGCGGCCGGCGAGCCTGCGTTTGTCGAGTGCGTGTTGGAGAACACCGGTCAGGTGATCGTGGCGAATCCCGTCTGCGAGTTCACCCTGGCGTCCGAAACGAGCCGGCAGACGCTGCCTGCCATTCCGCCCGGCCGCACCGCGGTGCTGCGGGGGCAGTTCCTGCCGAAAGAACAATCGCCGCGGGTCAAGGCTGGCGTCATCGCCACGGCCGACGGCATCTCCGGCGAGTTGACAGCGGAGAGTTCGCTGATCGTCGGCGCCGCCGTCGTGCTGCCGAAGGAGGTTGGCCGGCTGAACGCGAAGGTCGAGACGGATTTCGCCGTCCTGGAAAACAGCGTCCTGCGTTTGGCGTTTCGCCGGCAGGCGTTCGGCTTTGGGCCGGGCGAGCTGTCGGTCGCGTCCGGCGGCGGCTGGAAGGCCGTCGCCTGGCTTCCGCAGCTCAGCCGCCTGGTGTACCGCGAGAAGACCGGGACGCGGGTTGAAAACGTGATTTTTGCCGAAGAGAGCCCGGAAGTCGCTGCGGCGGACCCGGTCCAGTTGCGGTTCCGCTCGACTTACCAGGATGGCGACGGCAGTCGCTGGACGGTCACGGTCGCCTTCGAGTTGGCCGACTGGGCCAAGGAAATCTCCACGCGCTACGAGGTGTCCTGCGACAAGCCGGCGCAGCTGTTGGCGTTCGACGGCCCCATGCTGTACGTCCTGGATCGGAAGGAAGCGGTGTTTCCCGGCCTGGAATGGCTGGTCGGCGACGAGGTTTCGTCCAGTTCGCTGGACATCGCCGAGGACCATCCGAACCGGATTCGCTACGTCGTACACCCGAACATGATTACGATTCCCGCCATCGGCCTGACTGGCCCGTCGGCCACGGTCGGCTTGTTGTGGGACGTGCATCAGCGTTGGGATGCCAGCCGCGATCGCCCGTCGGCCGTGTTCGCTTCGCCGGACCGTTTCCAAAATCAGCGTTCGCATCTGGCCGGCTTGTTCCTGCCTACGGTGCCGGAGTTTGTGGATCCGAACCAGCGCGAAGCCACTCGGCCGTATGAACTCAAGGCCAACAAACATCTGCGGCTGCAGGCCAGAATCATGGCTGACGCGGCGGCCCGCAGCCCGATCGCCGCGATCGACCGCTGGATCCAAACTCAGGGCTTGCCGGAACCCGCGCCGCTCCCGCACGGGTCGTACGAGCGGGAGATTGAGTTCTCGATGCAGGCCTACCTGCAATCGTTGTGGCTGCCTGAGAGCAAGCAATGGTGGACGACCAAAGGCAACGCGGTATTGTCTTCCACCGGCCGGCCGCGTTCCTTCGTGGCCGACTTGATGGCCGGCGCGCTCATCATCCGGGACGAGGAGTTGCGGGCCTTGGTGGGGGGCGAGCCGCGGCTGGATGCCCAGCGGTTCCCCAGCCGGGCGGATCTGGCGTTCGCCAATCCGGCCGCGGCAGCCCGGCTGCTGGCGCAGCGTGGCGAAGACGGCGCCTGGCGGTTCGACGCGGACCAGCAGCACGACAGCGGAGCGTTCGTCGGCATGGACTACTACGAGCTGGGGCCGGACGATGCGGTGGAGCTGGGGACCTGCGCGCGGAACGCCTGCGAAGTCCTTCGCTATGCGCGGATTGCAGGCGATCATGAGGCCTACGAACAGATGCAGAGTACGCTGGCCTTGATGGAGCGGTTCCAGGTGCCGCGGGCGGCTCAGGTCTGGGAAATCCCGGTCCATACGCCGGACGTGTTGGCGGCGGCCGACGCCGTCGACGCGTTTGTCGAAGCCTACCGGATCGCCGGCGACCGCCGCTGGCTGGACAACGCCGTGGTCTGGGCCAAACGGGGATTGCCGTTCATTTACCTATGGAGCGACCCGGAAAAACCGTACTTGGTGGGCGCCAGCATTCCGGTGTTCGGGGCCACGTGGTACCGCGGTTCCTGGTTCGGCCGTCCGGTGCAATGGAACGGCTTGCGGTATGCGGACGCCCTGCTGCGGCTGTCCGAACACGACGACAGTCTGCCGTGGCGAAAGCTGGCCGAAACGGTGGTCCGCAGCGCCATTCACCAGCAAGAATCCGAGGGCGAAAACGTGGCCTTGTGGCCCGACAGCATCGGCGCCGTCGACGGCAAGCGTTCGCCCTGGATCTTTGGTCCGCATCAGATCCTGCAATCGGTTTTCAAGCTGCTGGACCGCGATCAGGAACCCACGACCACGATCGTCGGCTCGGCGGGCCGGCAGGTCCACGTCAGCACGTTCGGCAAGATCGAGGGCGCGGCCCACCGCGGAACGGTGATCTCCGTGGATGTCGCCTATCCGAAAGGCGAGCAAGGCGTGCTGCTAATTTCCAACGTGACTCGGCCCGACGCCGTGTTCCTGGACGGGCTGTCGTTGAAGGAGCGGATCGACATCGAGCAGGGCGTCGAGTCGTGCTGGCGCTACGACGCGGGCAATGCCTATCTGGCCGTGCGCGTGGCGAAGTCCGGCGCCGCCAAAGTCCGGGCCGACGGCGTGGTTTTCCGGACGGTGAAGCGGTTGCCTTGGCTGGCCGAGCGGCTCGCCTTCGAGTTCGACGACGCCGCCGACGGCTGGCTGCCGGCGCACGACATCTCCGAGTTGTTCCCCAAGGACGGAGCGCTGTTCGGTCGCATTTCCGGCGGCGACCCGTACCTGGTGCGGCCGCTGTTGCGAGTCGCCGGCGACGCTTGCCAGGCCATCCGCCTGAACCTGCGCGTCACCGCCGACTCCGGCGGCCAGCTGTTCTGGACGACCGAATCGTCGCCGGAATTCGACGAGCAGAAGACGGTCCGCTTCCCGGTCATCCCCGACGGGCGGTTTCACGAGTACCGGATCGACGTGGGGCAGCACCCGGCATGGAAAGGCCAGACGATCACCGGCCTGCGGTTGGACCCCTGCGGCGGCGCCCGCGCGGGCGAGTTCAACGTCGACTATCTCCGCGGGGACTACGTATCGGCCGCGCCGAAGGGACAGACTGAGAAGAAGCCTTGACACCGCTTTCCGTCGCCCGCAAAACGCGGCAGCGCAAGGGGGGCACCCGCAGCAAAGAAGCCCGGCTTTTTCGGAAAAGCCGGGCTTCTGAACGTGCCCACATCGCTCGGACGGCGACACTAACCCGCTTTGACGGCGATGCGCCGCGGCTTGACCGCGTCGGACTTGGGCAGGTGGACCGTCAGTACGCCGTTCTTTAGTTCGGCGGCGATCTTCTCGCCGTCGACCGCCTCGCCGACGGCGAACGTGCGATAGAAATCGCCGATGCCGTATTCGCTGTACAGGCTGCGTCGCTCCACGTGCCGTGGGCCGACTTTGCCGAGGACCGTCAATTCGCGGTTCTCGAAACGGATGTCCAGATCCCCCGGTTCCACGCCGGGCAAGTCGCCGCACAAAATCAATTCATCCTCGGTCTCCCAGATGTCGAAGCGGGGAGTGTACGTCGTGCTTTCCCGCGTACGCTCGACCGTGGCCGCTTCCTGGGGCTGTTCTTGCTTTACGAGTTGGGACATGGCTTGTTCTCCTCTTTTGTTCTGGTCAATGGAATCGATCTGTCGAACCTGGACGGCGACTCAGTCCGCCCGGATTTCGATCCGCCGCGGCCTAGCCTCCGCCCGCTTGGGCAGAGTGATGGTCAACACGCCGTTCTTGAATGCGGCCTCGACCTTGTCCTCATCCACCGGCACGGGCAGTTCCAGCACGCGGGCGAACTTGCCGTAACCACGCTCGCGGCGATGCCATGTGTTCTTCTCCGAACTCGGCTCTTTCCGCTCGCCCTTGACGGCCAACTGGTCGCCGTGGACGTAGATCTCCAAGTCGCTCAGCTCCATGCCAGGGAGTTCCGCTTCCACAAACAGGCTCTCGTCTTCCTCCCAGATGTTCATCAGGGGATAGGCCGTCGGCGCCAACGGAAACCGCCGGCCGGTCCAACGTCCGAACAGCCGATCCATCTCGTCACGCAGGCGATTCACTTCCGCCTGGACGTCCAACATGGGTTGCCAACGTGCGCTCAACATAGTCTGTTCCTCCTCTCAAGGTTATGCGACTGTCTGCCGACGACTCGGCTCCGCTTGCTTGAATGGACGCTGGCGTGTTGCCAGGCCCGATGGAGAGATGAAGCAACCAGCGTGCCAAACCGTTTTCGGCGCCCCCCGCGATCAGGACGAGCCGGCGCCGGCCTGCCAGAGAACGCGGAAAAGCGTAACGTTTCACGGGTTGCAGCCGCAAGAAATCGCGGTGTCAATGACGGCGCGCGGCGCCCGACGGACAGGCAGGAGCAATGTCCGTCACTTTGACAGACCGGGGCCTGTCAAAGTGACAAGCGGGAACGCTAGCGCGCGGATTGGTGGCAGACGCCGCACACCCTGCGGGGCCGCGTGAGGAAAAAAGAAGCCCGGCTTTTCACAACAAGCCGGGCTTCTGCCGTTCGGCTCAGGCGACCAGCGACGCTCCGGCGGGCCGCGCAGACTTGGCCCACCCTGCGCGGCTCAGATGGTCCAGCCCTTGCGGTACTCTCGCTTCACCAACGCATTGAGTTCCGGGAAGTTCGTACACTTCATGTTCGCCGAATCCCATTCCACCTGCTTGCCCACGCCGGCGCGGATCGCCAGACAACCCAGCAGCACCACCTCGCTGAGCGGACCGCCATACGAGAAGTCCGACGCGGTCTTGTACCCTTCCTTGCAGGCATTGAGGAAATCCAACTGGTGCGTCCCTTTGACTCGCGGCAGGGTCTTCGGCGGCGACTTGAACGCCCGGTGCGCCTCCTCCGGAATCATCCGCGGGCTGCCGCCGTAATCGCCGCAGGCGATGATCCCCTTGTCGCCGACGAACACGGTGCCGCCGGCCTTCAGGTCGCGGCCGTACTTCTTTTCCAGTTCCAGCACGATCGGCGGGCGGTTCTGGATGCGGAGCGGATTGCCCTCGTCGTCCGTCTTCGTGGGGTCGGTCTTGTCGAAGTAGCCGTCGTACCAATAGACCTTGACCGGCGGCTGGTTGCCCCGCGCCGGGTAGTTCCAGCGGATCACGTTGCGCAGCGGGAACCGCTCGTCGCTGCCGCCTTCCTGCACGAGTGCTTCAATACTGGTGGGCTGCGACTCGTTCAGCTTCAGAGCCCAGAACGGGCCGTCCAGGTTGTGGCAGCCCCAATCGCCCACGGAGCCGTCGCCGAAGTCCCACCAGCTGCGCCACAGCAGCGGGTGCAGTTCGTCGTGGTAGTCGCGGAAGGGCATGGGGCCGATCCACTCTTCCCAGTGCAAGCCGGCGGGCACCGGCTTGGTGGGCAGTCGCCCGCCCACGCCGCCGCGGCCCGACCGCGCCCAACTGTAGGTCTCCAGCACGTTGCCCACGGCGCCCGCCCAGATGTACTCGACCAACCGGCGGATGCCTTCGCCGCTGTGGCCCTGCTGGCCCAGCTGCGTGACCACCTTGTACTTCTTGGCCGCGGCCGTCATCAGGCGGACTTCCTCGATCGTGTGCGCCAAGGGTTTTTCCACGTACACGTGTTTGCCCAGCGACATGGCGATCATCGCCGTCAGGAAGTGATGGTGGTCCGGCGCGGCGACGAACACGGCGTCGATGTCCTTCTGCATCGCGTCGTACATCTTGCGGTAGTCGTGGAAGATCTTCAACTTGGCAAAGTCGACGTCGGGAGCGTACTCCTTGAACCAGTTCTTGGTTGTGGCCAAGTGGTTTTCGTCGACGTCGACCAGGGCGACCAGGTTCTCCGTCACGGCCGCGCTCAGGCTGGCCAGGCCCTGATTCGCACAGCCGATGACGACCGTGTTCAGTTTCGAGTTCGGGGACCGCTGGGCGAGCAGGTTGGGCGGGCTGAACACCTGGGAAGCCAGCCCCAAGCCGGCGGCCGCAGCCGTGCCTCGCAAAAAACGGCGACGTGAAAACCGTAGCGTCATGACGCGTCTCCTTTCGTGAGGGAAGAACCGTGAGGTGGGTGTTTCCGGTATCCTACCAACTTCTCGGCAGGATGCGGTAGAGTGGGCATGGATTTCGACAGCACAATTGGAGTGGATCGGATCGTGCCAGACAAGCCTTGCTCCGGCCGCTGGACGAGGATTACAATAACGCCAAACGTGAACAACGGAGCGCCGCTCATGTCTGTCGCTACATCGGAAGCCACGGTCTTGCTGCTGGGTCCCGGCGCCGCGGGGATGAACCTCACGCCGGAGGAATTCGACGCCGCCGAGTTCGAGGAAGGCTATCGCTACGAATTGATCCACGGAGTGCTGATCGTGTCACCCGCACCCTTGCCGCAGGAACGTGATCCCAGCGATTGTCTGGGCTATTGGCTGAGGTCCTACCAGGAAAACCACCCGCAAGGCTGGGCTCTGGACTGTACGTTGCCGGAACACGATGTCCTGGTGGACGATGACCGGCGGCGCGCGGATCGCGTCATCTGGGCCGGGCTGGGACGGCAGCCGCGGGTGGATGAAACGCCCACGATCGTCGTCGAATTCGTCTCGTCCGGCCGACGCAACCTGACTCGCGACTATGAAACCAAACGCCGAGAGTACTTGCAGATCGGCGTAAGGGAATACTGGGTGTTCAACCGCTTCAGCCGCACCTTGACCGTCTTCCAGGCCGGCGGGAAGAAGACGGTCCTTGCCGAGGACCAGATCTACACCACGCCCCTGCTGCCCGGCTTCGAACTTCCCTTGCCCGAACTGTTCGCGGCAGCCAACCGCTGGGATGCCGTGTGACAGGTCGAAAAACCTGTCCTACTGAGGTCGATAGGTCCCCAGTTCCCGGATCGCGGGCGAGCCGCCGTAGTGGCCGGTGATCTTCAATTCGATCGTCGTGCAAGTCACCGGGTCCAGCTTGATGACCAGCAGGTTGTCCTCGTACTGGCCGTTCTCGACCTTCTTGACGGTCTTGCCGTCGCAGACGATCTCGAAGTCCTTTGGGGCGAACCGGTGCTGCTCGTAGCCCATGATGCTGATCGCGGCGATCCGTTCGGCCTGCGGCAGGGTGACGACCAGCCGGTACAGACCCTTGCCATCGTCCTCGTCCCAGTACGTGGCCGCGTTGCCATCGATGGCGGCTTGGTCGCCGCTGGAGGCGCCGTCCTTTTCCACGTCGTCGGGACTGCTGGCCTTGCCTTGCGGGGCGATGTTCACCAGCGAACCGAGCACGAACCAGGCGCTTTCGGCCACCTGCCGCGCGGCGGGCTTGGTGCAAACTTCGAGGACCTTCTGGACGGCCGCCTTGGCCTGATCGGGATGGCCGGCCTGGGTCTTCTTGGCGATCTTGACGACCGCCACGGCTGCCTCGACTTCCAACTCCTTGTCCGTCAGGCAGCTGCCGGCCAATTCCAGCGCCGCAGCGTCCGGCACGTCACCCAGTGCGGCCAGGGCCATTTTCTTTTCTTCGCTTCGCGGGGCCAGCGTCAAGGCTTCGCCCAGCAGCTTGGCCGTCTGTGCGGGCCCTCGACCGCCGGGCAGTCCCGCCATGCGGATCAGTCCGCGCAGGGCCAACACCTTGTGCGGCAAGCTCTCCGCCGTGCGGGCGATCTGTGGCAAATCGGCGATCGCTCGGGCGTCGGGCCATTCGGCCAGGCCGCGAATCGCCGCGTCCTTGACGGCGGCGTCCGCGTCCTGAACCGCGGCGCGCAAGGCCTCCAGCGAGCGGTCGGACGGCACGCGAGCCAGCACTCGCAGCAACGAACGGCGTGCGTCCGCGTCCGGCCCCGGCAAGCCGGCCAACACGCTCGCGGCAGCCGCGTCCTGGTCTTGGATTCGTTGACAAGTGGCGATGACGGCTTTCTCGGCAGCCTCGCGCTGGCCCGCCGACGGAGCGGCCACCAACAGCTTGACCAATGCCGGCAGGGCTTGGACATTGGCCAAAATGCCCAGGGCGCCCAGCGACTGGAAGCGGATCGCTTCGTCGGCATCCTCTGCGGTCTTCAGCAGCATCGGCACCGCAGACACGGCATTGCGCGCCGCCAGCGTGCGAATGGCCTCGGCCCGCAACTGCGGCTCTCCGCTCTGGACGATCGTTACCAGTGCCGCGTCGACCTCGCCGCCCCGGACCCGTTGCAGACTCTGCCGCGCCGCCGCCTGCGGTGCGCCGCTGCCACCGGCTGCGGTCTCGAGCAACAGGGCAACACTGGCGGCATCGCCCACGCGGCCCAACGCGCCCAGCGCCGCGGTGCGCACGGCTTCGTCGCCGCTCTTGGTTGCCGCCAGCACCGTCGGCAAGGCCGCCGGATCGTCCACCAGATCCAGCAGCGCGGCCTCGGCATCGGCGGGCAAAGTAGACAAACCGGCGAACACGGCGCCGATCAGCTTCGGGCAGCACCCTTCGCACACCAGCTTGGCGGCCGACCTCCGCAGGTCCGCGTTCGCGTCCTTCAACGCTCCGATCGCGACGTCGGCGGCCTGGTCCTTTTCGGCGAGCAAGATCCCGCGGAGGGCGGCCGTCTTGATGACCACGTCACCATCGGCATCGCTGAACAGTTTGCGGTAGACCGCGGCGGCTTCCGCGGTCTGCCCGTCGTCGGCCAAGCGTTCGGCGCACAGCAGGATGGCGTGGTGGCGGTAACGCTGCACGCCCGGGGGCACCGTCGCTTTCTGGATCGCCGCCAGCGCATCCGCGCCGCCGATCTGGCCCAGCGCGTACAGGGCCGCTTCGGCCACGGCTTGGTTCGAGTCGCCGGCCAGCGGCGCAACAACAGCCACGGCGTTGCGGTCCCGGCGCGAGCCGATCGTCTGCAGCACGCCGGCCTTGACCTCGGTTGATACCTTGCCCAGCGCCTCGCGCAAGGCGGCGTCCACCTTCTCGCCGGGAATGCTCTGCAGCGCCCAGCGGGCGACGGTTTCCAGTTGTTTGTCGGCGAGCAACTCGGCGAGCGGGGCGGCCGATTTCTCCGAACCCACGTGGCGGAGTTGCCGGCAGGCCCAGTCCTTGGCGTCGCTGGTGGCCTGGGAGGATTCGAGGATCTTCAGCAGCTTGTCCTCGATGGCAGGTAATTGTGCCGGCTTGGCCGCGTGAATGTCCGCCTCGACGGCCATCACCGCCGTCCGAGGTTGGCCGAGTCTGTAGCCGAGGATTTCCGCGTACGGGTCCGTGGCTTGTTGGCCGATGGCAGCTGAGGCAATGGCGTGCGCGAACAGAAGAACGAATAGGGTCCTGAGCTTATGAGCCGTCATCTGAACGTCTCCGTGAATGGGGAACCGGAAGTCCAGTTCGAAGTCGTACCGCCAAGGGGCGCACGTGTCAATTCCCGGAAATTCGACTTCGCTCCCGCGCCCTTCGCGCGCGGTCGCTCAGCAAGTAGGATCGTATCGCTGGCGGGCATTTTGTCCGTCGTCATCGTGGGGCCTGGGAACTGCGAATGGTACGCGTGATCGACCCGGCACGCCTGAACGCCGCTTATGAACGAGTCCGCGCTCAGCTGTTTGCCGAGCGGTCGGCGGTGGGGCATTGGGTTGGTGAGTTGTCCACGTCGGCGCTGTCGACGGCGACGGCCGTGAGCGCGCTCGCGCTGGTCCAGCGGCACTCATCGCCACCCGACCCATTCGCGCCGCTGATCGCTCGCGGTGTCGACTGGCTGGCCGGCCACCAGAACGCGGACGGCGGCGGTTGGGGCGACACGGACAAGAGCACGTCGAACATCGCCACCACGATGCTGGTGCGTGCGGCGATTCAACTGGCGGGACGCGCGGAAGAACTCTCCGCAGCGATGGCCGCGGGACAACGTTACATCGACTCCCGCGACGGTCTGGACGGCCTGCGGGCGCGGTACGGCCGGGATCGGACGTTTGCGGTGCCGATCCTGACGAACTGTGCCTTGGCTGGGCTAGTGTCTTGGTCTGATGTGCCGCCGCTGCCCTTTGAACTGGCGTGCGTGCCCCAGCGGTTCTACCGGTTCGTCCGCTTGCCGGTGGTCAGCTATGCAATCCCGGCGCTGGTGGCGATCGGGCAAGCCCGCCACCACCACCTGCCGTCCGCCTGGCCGTGGACGCGGCTGCTGCGCCGAACGGCGATCGAGCCCAGCCTTGGCGTGCTGCGCCGCATGCAGCCGGCCAGCGGCGGCTATTTGGAGGCCGCGCCGCTGACCAGCTTCGTGGTGATGAGCCTGGCAGCCTCGGACCGCGCCGAGCACCCTGTGGTGGAGCAGGGTGTGAAGTTCCTGTTGGACTCCGTTCGCCCGGACGGCAGTTGGCCGATCGATACAAACCTGGCAACCTGGACCACGACGCTGGCGATCAACGCCTTGGCCGGCGCGGGCGAAGATGTAACGGCATTGGGCTGCTTGGACTGGTTGCTGTCCTGCCAGCACCGGCACGTTCATCCGTTCACGGGAGCCGCGCCGGGCGGATGGGGCTGGACCGATTTGAGCGGAGCTGTGCCAGACGCGGACGACACGCCCGGCGCGCTGTTGGCGTTGGCGGCTTGGCGCGACTCGCCGTCGTGTGCGGCCGCCGATCGTGCGCGGATCGACGAGGCGGCCGTGGCGGGGATCGCCTGGCTGCTCGATCTGCAGAACCGCGACGGCGGCTGGCCCACGTTCTGCCGCGGCTGGGGCAAGCTGCCCTTTGATCGCAGTGGAGCGGACTTGACCGCGCACGCGCTGCGAGCACTAAAGGCGTGGAGTCAGCTAGCGTCGAGCCGGCGCTGCGAAAAAGCAGTTCAGGCCGGCTTTCGTCACTTGATCCGCCAACAGCGCCGCGACGGCAGCTGGGTTCCGCTGTGGTTCGGCAACCAGGACGCTCCACGGGAGGAGAACCCGGTCTACGGGACGGCCAAGGTCCTGTTGGCGTACCGAGATTGGGAGTCACTCGACGCGAAGCCGGCAGTCCGCGCCGTGGACTGGTTGTGCCAGCACCAAAACTCCGACGGCGGCTGGGGTGGCGGCCCGGCCCGGAGCGCGGCGGGTGGCGGGCGACACGCCAGCAGCGTCGAGGAGACGGCGTTGGCGGTGGAAGCTTTGGCCGTCGCCGATCTGCGCGACGATCGCCGTAGCGTGTTGGAGCGAGGCGTCCAATGGCTCGTGGATGCGGTCGAAGAAGACCGTTACCGCGACGCCTCGCCGATCGGGTTCTACTTTGCCAAACTGTGGTACTACGAGAGGCTGTATCCGCTGCTATTCACGCTCGCCGCGCTGGGACGAGCGCGGCGATCATCTTGATCCGAGAGTACGTCAGGCTTTCCGGCCTGACCGGGGAGGGCGACTCGCTTTAGACGCCCAGAAACAGAGGGGGCGTAGCCAACTGGCTACGTCGAAAGCCCCGGCCACCAAGCTGGCGAGCAGCGCGGTGACGCGGACAAGACTCGTGCGGACGATATCGGCGGGAGTGCATTACAGCCCCAGCACGTCGTTCATCGTGTACAGGCCGGGCGGCTGGCGGGCGACGAACTTGGCGGCGGCGAAGGCGCCGTGGACATAGCAGTCGCGGTTGGTGGCCCGGACGGTCAGTTCGATGGTTTCGCCCAAGAGGCCGAAGAGGATGGTGTGCTCGCCGGGATTGTCGCCGGCGCGGACGGCGTGATAGCCGATCTCGCCGTGGGGGCGCTCGCCGACCACACCTTCCCGGCCGTGCGCCTGTTTGGTCTGGCCCATCTGGGCGGCGATCAACTCGCCGAACCGCAGCGCGGTGCCGCTGGGCGAGTCCTTCTTGTAGCGGTGATGCCGTTCGATGATTTCGACGTCGGCGCCGCCGGACGCGTTCTTGAGCGCGCCGGCGGCCATCGTCGCCAGCTTCATCGTCAGGTTCACCGCCAGGCTCATGCTGGGCGCCCAGACGATCGGGATCGTTTCCGCGGCCGCGTGCAGTTGACGCTTCTGCGGTTCCTCCAAGCCGGTCGTGGCCATCACCAACGGCAGGCCGCGTTGCAGGCACAGCGCGGTGGCGGCGTCGGCCGCGGCGGGCAGCGAGAAATCGACCAGCACGTCGGCGTCGACATTCAGAGCGGCCGTCAAGGCGACGCCCAACGCGGGCACGCCGGCCAGCGGGCCGGCGTCTTGGCCCAAGTCCGGATGGCCGGCACGCTCCAACGCGGCCACGATTTGCAGTTCGGGATCGGCGCTTCCCAGGGCGATCAGCCGCCGACCCATGCGTCCGGCGGCCCCGTTGATGGCGACGCGTGTTTTGGTCATCGTCAACCGTGCTGCTCGATGGCTTGGATAATCTGGTTCAAATCGTTGGGCACCGCGACGGCGTGATTGGCGAACGCCGCCCGCTCGACGCCGCGGCTGCCCAGCACCTTCTGGAAATGCTCTGCGTCCGTCGTGTGATAGGCGACGGTGGCGGTCGGATCTTTCAACTGGTGGCCGGTCAACACGCAAACCACTCGCTCGTCCGGCCCGATCACGCCTTCGCGGACCAACTGCTTCGCGCCGGCGACGCTGGCCGCGCTGGCCGGCTCGCAGCCGAACCCGCCTGCGCCGACCTGGGCCTTGGCGTCCAGAATGTCCTGGTCGCTGACTTGGCGCACGACGCCGTCGCAGACCTCCAGGGCGCGAACGCACTTGCACAGATTCACCGGCCGATTGATCTCGATCGCGCTGGCGATGGTGGACGCCTTCTTGTGCCGTTCGTCTAGCTCTCGGTAGTAGTCCGCGATCAACGGCTTGTCGATTTGCCCGCGGTTCCACCGCAAGCCGCGGCGGATGACCAGTTCGTACAGCGTGTCCGCCCCCGAGGCATTGATGACGGCCAGACGC
Organism: uncultured Pirellulaceae bacterium; assembly: GCA_964443915.1. Lineage (GTDB taxonomy): Bacteria > Planctomycetota > Planctomycetia > Pirellulales > Pirellulaceae > Anammoximicrobium. The sequence goes on along the minus strand of CAYUFW010000105.1, from coordinate 2,064 downwards.
GGCACCCGTGAAATCAGTCCCAGTTTGAACAACTCGGCGAAGGCCTTGCCAAACGCGCTGGAGTTGCCCAGATTGCCGCCCGGCACGACGATCCAGTCGGGCAGCTCCCAGTTGAGCGCTTCCAGCACCCGGAACATGATCGTTTTCTGGCCTTCCAGCCGGAATGGGTTCACGCTGTTGACCAGATAGATGCCCAAGTCCCGCGAGACCTCCTGGACGCGGGCCATGGCGTCGTCAAAATCGCCCTCGATCTGGACGGTCAGCGCGCCGTATTCCAAGGCCTGCGACAGCTTGCCGTAGGAGATCTTGCCGGAGCCGATGAAGATCACGGCTTTCATCAGTCGGGTGACGGCAGAATACATGGCCAGCGACGCGCTGGTGTTGCCGGTCGAAGCGCAGGCGGCCCGCGAGGCACCCGTCAGCCGAGCGTGCGTAAAGGCCGCGGACATGCCGTTGTCCTTGAAGCTGCCCGAGGGGTTCATGCCCTCGTACTCCAGGTGCAACCGGCCGGACTTCAACCCGATGTAAGCTCCGACGCCGTCCGACTGCTGCAACAACGTCTGACCTTCGCCCACGGTGACCAGCGATTCGGTGCTAGCATACGGCAGCAACTCGTGGAATCGCCACACGCCGCTCAATCGCGTCGGAACGCGCCGCTGCCCCCACCATTGCTCGAAATACCGCAGACTGTCTGGCGGCCGCAAGCGGTCCCAATCGTACTCGACGTCCAGCAAATCGCCACAACGGTCGCACGCAACGCGGACTTCGTCGACGCCGTAAGTCGCGCCGCAGGCGGGGGAAATGCACTTCTGAAAAGCAAGTTCTTGGAACACGGGGCGTAGTCTAAGCAAGAAAGAAAGGAAACTCAAGGTCGGGACGCCATTACCCAGTTACGTTCAGCCACAGGCAGAGGCCGAAAAAACGTCAACCCGGCAAATCGATCTTGACCAGAAAATTATAATTCAGCAAAATGACCGCACGGTCATTAAAATGTGCGACTAATTCGATTTCGTTCGCCGTGGGAGTTTGATTTTCGGACGGCGAGCGGATGTGCGGAAAGTGAGAGGCCTGTGCCCAGGTTGACAGAGCGACGCAAAGCGGCCGTGGACGCGGCCATGCGAGACGGCTTGTTCGAGGCGGCCGTGGCCGTCATTGCCGAGCGCGGCAGTGCCGGTTTGACCATCGAGCGGCTGGCCATTGCCGCCCGCGTGGCCAAGGGCAGTGTGTACAACTACTTCCGCAGCAAACGGGGGCTGCTGCAGTTCGTTCACCAGAAGGCTTACGAGCCCATCAACGTGCAAATGGACGAGATCGCGGCCAGCCGCCAGACCGCCCGCGGCAAGCTGGAAGCGATGGCCCGGATGTACTTCGAGCACGTGAATCAGGAACGGGAGCTGTTCGATTTCTTGCTGAACGACGCTTCGGTGCGCGGGCTGTTAAAGGCCGAGCAAGACGCCCTGCGGGCGCAAGTGATTGCGGTTTTGACCGTGATCCTCGAAGAGGGCATCGCGGGTGGCGAGTTCAGGCCGCTGGATGCCAAAGGCGTGGCTGAGATGATTTTGGGGGCGATTCGGCAACTGGCCGAGTGCGAGTTGGCTGGCAGCCAACCGCGCTCTACGGAGGAGATTGTCGGAGTGCTCGTCCCGGTGTTTCTGGAGGGGATTCGGAAAACGGATTGAAACGGGGTGATTTTGGGGGATGGATTGGCAATCCGTCCCACGATGCAAAGAGCGGCCAAGCCGCATCAGGGAGGGGTTTCATGTTAGTGTTGTCAAGGAAATGCGGCGAGACGATCGTGATCGACGATCGCATTCGAGTGACGGTCGAGGCGATTCAGGGCGGCCGCGTGCGGTTGTCGATCGAGGCGCCGGCGGACGTGGAAGTGGATCGAGAGGAAATTTGGATGCGGAAGCGGCTGGGCGTCACGCCGCGGCGGGATGCGCCGGCGTGCGACGCAAGTTGTTGGGCCGAGGCGAACTGAACGCCCGCCGGGCCGGGTCGCAGAAGGGGGTAGGCCGTCCCTGAAAGAAGGCTTGGGTTCAAGAGGAACTCCGGGAATTTTTC
>CAYUFW010000104.1:0-23880 GCA_964443915.1 uncultured Pirellulaceae bacterium | reverse complement strand
CTCTTCCTAACCTCTTCGTAGATATGAGGCTTGCGTGCAGCGCATTGGGTATCGCCGTGCTTGCGCAGAGTTGACAGGAGATGGGCTTTCGATACAATGCTTGGGAGGACCTTGTCAGGCGTGTTCTTATATCGTTCCGTCTTCTCGTCGTACAGGAGAGGCGTCATGCGAAATCATGAGCGTCCCGGTTTTACTCTGGTCGAATTACTGGTGGTGATCGCGATTATCGGCATCCTCGTCGCCCTGCTGCTGCCCGCGATCCAGGCGGCGCGCGAAGCGGCTCGGCGGACGAGGTGCAGCAACAATCTGAAGCAGCTCGGTCTGGCCCTTCACAACTATCACGACACGCACGGCCGGTTCCCGCCGGCGACGATGATCACTCAAACTACGCCGGCGTGTACCAACATGGGGCTGGGAACCTACCAGAGGTTCGGGTGGGGGGTTTTGATTCTGCCGCACATTGAACAAGCGGCGACGTACGACCGTTTTGACTTTTCCAAAGCCTACAATGTCGCGCCGAATTCCGACCTCGATGCCGGAGGCGCGGTGATTCCCACGTTCATCTGCCCCAGCAACGTGTTCAGCGCACCACGCTGCAACTTTACGGGCGGCATCACCCAACCGACTGGCCTCGGCGGGCTCGATGATCTTTCGCGGACCGACTACAGCCCGGTGAGCGATTCGGTCGACTGGACCTGTGACGGCGTTTGGCCGAAGAAGAACCCGAACGGGATTATGGGGCACTTCACCGGGACCGGGATCAAGGACGTCGTCGACGGCACGAGCAACACGTTGCTGCTGGGCGAGCAGGCCAACGGCACTCCGGGAACGTATGACTGTCACACGTTCGTGACTTTCGATGGTTTCGACACCGCCAACGGCATCAACGATCCGATCACCGCCGTTCCGGTCGGAGGAATCTGGCATTTCCGCAACAGCGGCTTTTCCAGTTACCATCCGGGCGGCTGCCATTTCGTGCTGGCGGACGCATCCGTTCGCTTCATCTCCGAGAACATCAACCAGACGACGCTTGCCGCCCTGACGACCAAATTCGGCAGGGAACCCGTACCGCAATACTAGTAGTCCTCGTGAAGCCTTGCAGAAACAAGAGGTCCCACCGTGTTCAAGAAGACGGTCGTGCTGTCTGTGCTGGCCTGCTGCGTGTCCCTGGGGTGTGGCGGCTCTCTGCCGGACGAACCCGAGCGAGTGACGGTGTCGGGAACGGTCACCTACGACGGGCAACCCGTCGCGGACGGAGAAGTGCGTTTCGTGCCGACGAAAGGGACCGAAGCTCCCTCCAGCAGTGCGGTGATCAGCGGAGGAGCCTACAAGGCCGAATTCAAAGGCGGGGTGCCGGTGGGCATCCACCGAGTGGAGATTCGTGGGTACCGCCCCAAAGCAGGCGGCGCCGCGGAGGAGACCCCGGGAATGGCCGCAGGCGAAACCCTCAAAGAACAGTACCTCCCGGCGAAATACAACGCGAAATCCGAATTGGAGCTGACGGTCGAATCCGGAAGCGCCCCGATCACAAAGGACTTTGCTCTCGTGAAATAACCCCGTCCGCGCAGGCGAGTGGCGCTTGGCCGGAGAGAGGCTATTTGCCGGGAACATCGACCGGCCTAAGGCAGATGCTCGGGGCTTCGACATAGAGCCCCGTTGCAAGGCGAATGAGCACTCGCCCGCCGGTTCGTGTCGCTACCACTGTCCCGGTGCTGCCCTTCAGCTCCCCCATGATGCCACGGACGTGTCCCTCGACACGGACCTTGATCGCGTCGGTGTCATCCTCATTGATGACGCTCGTCCGGCAATCTCGTTCGTCTTCGCTCATCCACCTCTCCTGGTTCGCCGCGATCAAATTCAAGCCCAGGCGGGCATTTGAAAGTAGCTTGTCCCCGGTTCCTCACCAATCGCGAACGACTCCAACAGCCAGACCCTTACGGCGACCGCGGAGCGCGCCCTTCCTCGTGGTGTGCCCGCATATGTGCCAAGTGCAGGCACCAGTCACAGCCGTACCGATTGTCGACGCTCAAGCGGCCCTGCAGAGCTTGCTGCTGCAAGATCAAAGTCGTCTCGACAGCCGAGCCATCGCCGTTCTGTTCCAGTTCGATCCTCACAACGGGGCCTAGATCCGGATCCACATCGGAGTTGACCAGACCAGTCACGACACGAGCATCGCCTGCGACGTTGAACACCACGGCCATCCGCTTTCCGTCGTACATCAAAAGCTCCCCCTTGCGGTTCTTGTGTCTGGGGTGACCACAACCAACCAGTGTTAGCAATTCCCATGCCCTTGCTTTTGGGTGGAAGGCGTAAGTCTTTGCCGTCATTAGCTTTGACGCAGGATGCGTGTGTCCGCTGCGTCTCGGGAGTAGCCGCATTTTGCGACTCGTCCCACCCTCCCGTGGTCGCGCACTGCCACCCGCGCCATCGCGTAACTCGCGACTCGGACCGGAGTCGCTGCAGCGGGTCACACTACAACCCTCATGTGGATTTCGGAAGTTCCTTTGGCTGTACCTTAAAGCCACGCCAACCTTCGCCGTTTCGCGACCCGCGGCATGGCTCTGGAGTGCGCGGATCGCTTCCCCGGACACGGCACCTTCGCTATCGTAGGGTGTGTGGTCTGCGGTGCGTGCCGCGGATCGGCGGGAGTCTACGATCCGTAACCGGGTGCCCCAGATGACCCCAAAGGTTTTTGAGCTGACAGTTCGGGCGTTTCAGCGGCGAGCGTCGTAGGCGGGGGCCGGGAAAGGGAGAAACGCTGATGGCTGCAGCAACCGTTCGTTCTCGCGTCCGGCTTTGGGTGTTGGGCGGGCTGCTGGCGATGGTCCTCGCGCGCGGTGCGGTGGCTGAGGATGGCGGCGGGACGGAGACGACAGCCGCGGGCTGGACGTTTGCCTGCGCGGCGGAGAACGACCTGTACCGCGTGCTGGCGGCGAGCCGTCGGGAATGCCCGCGCTTTGCGACCGCGGCCGAGGCGGTCGGCGCCGCGCCCGAAGGTTCGGGCGTGCTGGTTCTGGCCGACGGTTATCCGGACCGGCCGACGGCCGTCGAGGCGGCCGTCTTCGACGAGGCGGCGCAAAAGCGGCTGCGGCTGTACGTGGAGTACCCGGAGCGGCTGCCGGACATGGAACTGGGCGCGGCGAAGGACGTCAAGTACGAGCGCGGCGTGGTCACGTCGGAGATGTTCGGCGAGTCGCTCCGGCCCCTGCGGATTGTGCTGGTGAGCAGTTGCCGCTACCTGCCCGTGAAGGCGCCGGCTTCGCACCTGGTTGCCGCCAAGGTGGCTGGCGTGGACACGGCCGTGTTCGGGCTCGAGGACACGGTGACCGAGCCGCTGTTGTTCGACCATCCGCGCGGAAATCTCCTGGTGGCCACCACCAAGCTGAGCCATTTCGTCAGCGGGCGGTATCTGCCGACGGAGGCGTGGCGCACGATCTGGGCGGCGGTCCTGGCCCGGCTGCATCCGGACTCCGTACGCGTGGAGTTGCCGTGGACGCCCGCGGCGCGGCCCAGCTTTGGCCCCGGCGATTCGCTGCCGGAGGACGTGGAAACGCAGGCCCTGCGCCGCTCGGCCGACTGGATCGTGGCCAGCCGCTCGCTCCGCCACGCGGACTGGCCTCAGCAGGCCCTGGACCTGGCGCTGTCCTACAACACGGTCCGCGAGAGGCCGCGCCCGGAGTGGCCCCTGGGCGATGGGTCGGCGGGCGTCCTGGAGGGCTTCAGTTCGACGATCCACCGCGACGGGAGTCAGCCCATGCGGTATGCCGTGCGGAACGACTGTACGAGCGAAGTGGCCATGCTGCTGGCCCTCGACGCGGCGGTCAACCAGCGGCCGGACAGCGCCCGCCGGGCGGCGAACCTGGTGGACTACATCTTCGACAAGTCGGGACTCGCCGCGGGGCCGAGGGCCGATCCCCAGAGCGCGTCCTACGGCCTGGTGGGCTGGGCCCTGGATCATCCCGGCTCGTACTGGGGCGACGACAATGCGCGGGCGCTCTTGGCCGTCGGCGCGGTCGCCGCCGCGACCGGCCAACGGCGCTGGGACGAGGCGGTGGCTCGCACGATCCTGGCCAACTTCCGCACCACGGGCGTGCGCGGCTTCCGCCCGTCGTGCGTTCAGGAGAAGGACCTGCAGACCCGGGGCTGGAAAGCCTGCTGGACCAACCGCCACGTCCATTACTCGCCGCACATGCAGAGCTGGATCTGGGCCTGCAACTTCTGGGCCTACCAACAGACGCGGTTCGAGCCGCTGTTGGCGCGGAGCAAGACGGGGATGCGTCTGATGATGCAGGCGTATCCGGCGCGTTGGGACTGGATTTTGCGGAGCGGCACGATCGAGCGGTCGCGGCTGCTGCTGCCGCTGGCGTGGCTGGTGCGCGTGGACGACACGCCCGAACACCGCCGCTGGCTGCGGCAGATTGCGGACGACCTGGTGGCTCTGCAGGACCGCTGCGGCGCGCTGCGCGAGGTGATCGGCGACGGCGGGCCGGGGATCCCGTCGAATGCCTCCTATGGCACGGGTGAGACGAGCCTGATCCAGACGGACGGCGACCCGGTGTGCGACATGCTGTACTCGTGCAACTTCGCCCTGATCGGATTGCACGAAGCGGCGGCCGCCACCGGCGATCCGTTCTACGCCGAGGCCGAGGACCGGCTGGCCCGCTTCCTGTGCCGCATCCAAATTCACTCCGAGGCCCATCCGGAGTTGGACGGGGCGTGGTACCGGGCTTTCGATTTCCGCCGTTGGGAGTTCTGGGCCAGCAGCGCCGACTGGGAATGGGGACCCTGGTGTACCGAGACGGGCTGGTGCCAGCCCTGGATCGCCGGCACGCTGGCCCTGCGCCGCCAGCGGACGTCGCTCTGGGACTTGGTGCAGAAGGCCGATCTGAAGACGCCTTTCGACCGCCTGCGTCCGCAGATGCTGCCCGACGAAGACTTGGCCGGGGCCCAAGCGGCACCAGGCCGCAAGGCATGGCTGTTTGTGGATGAGATCCTCGTGAATCCCTGACGCGGCAGTCGTCGCACGAACCCGGCAAAATCCGGCAGCACGGCACATTGGCCGGCTTCGCGCTGCTGCCGGAAGAAACAGCTGGCAGGAAAACTGGGGCAGGAAAATGTCCGCACGCGATCCCGATTTTCCTGCCCGCGATTGCGAGGACTTACGGTCGGCTTGCTAGCACCGGGGAATCGACCTATCGCTTGACGGGCCGTCAAGATAGAATCCTCCAGGCCGAAACTCCGTGGTGGCGCTGGGCACGGAGAAACTGTGACTTTGGCGATTTCCCCAGCACGACTCTTCGAACTGTGCAGATCGTCGCGGACGGATCAACCATGTTGCACTACTGGACTGCCGGCGAATCCCACGGGCGGGCCCTGGTGGCCATCGTGGACGGGTTTCCGGCTGGCATACCGATTCAAGCCGAGTTGATTGACGTCGAACTCCGGCGGCGGCAAGGCGGTTACGGCCGCGGCGGACGCCAGCGGATCGAAACGGACCGCGTCGAGATTCTGAGCGGGATCTGGCAGGGGTCGAGCATCGGCAGTCCGATCGCGCTGCAGGTGGTGAACAAGGACTACAAACTGGAGCGGATGCCCGACCTGGACCGCCCCCGCCCCGGTCATGGCGATTTGACGGGGGCGATCAAGCACCTGGGGTCCATTCGAGGCGTCCTGGAGCGGGCCAGCGCTCGGGAGACCACGATGCGCGTGGCCGCCGGGGCGCTGGCCGAGCAACTGCTGGCCGAGTTCGGCATCCGGGCGATCGGCTATGTGGTCGAGTTGGGCGGCGTGAGAATTGACCCCCAGCCGGGCACTCTCGCGGAACATCGGAAACTGCGGGACCAGAGCGAGATCTACTCGCTGGATCCCAGCCGCGACGAAGAGATCAAGCGACTGATCGACGACACGCGCAAGGCGGGCGACACGCTGGGCGGCGTGGTCGAGGTGCGCGTCGAGGGGCTGCCGCTCGGCCTCGGCACCCACGCTCAATGGGACCGCAAACTGGACGGACGCCTGGCGCAAGCCGTGATGGCGGTGCAAGCGATCAAGGGCGTCGAGATCGGCCTGGGTTTTGAAGCGGCGCGGCGGCCCGGCTCGCAGGTCCACGACCCGATTCATTTCGATCCCGACCAGCGCGACGGCCCGACGCTGGGTTACGTCCGTCCGACCAACAACGCCGGCGGCTTGGAGGCGGGGATCACCAACGGCCAGCCGCTGGTGGTGCGGGCGGCCAAGAAGCCGATCAGCACGCTGGCCAAACCGCTGGCATCGATCAACCTGAAGACCAAACAGCCGGAGGCGGCGGATTACGAGCGCAGCGACGTGTGCGCCGTGCCGGCTGCCAGCGTGATTGTCCAGAGCGTCGTGGCCTTTGAAGTGGCGCGGGCCTTGGTGGAGAAATTTGGCAACGACAGCCTCCAGGAGATGCAGGCCCGCTGGGAGTTGTTCCACCAGCTGGCGCGGCAGAGGTAGCGGAGGAAGGATGAAGGATGAAGGATGAAGGATGAGGGATGAGGGATGAAGGATGAAGGAAGTCTGATCTGAGATTTGGGATTGTTTTTTGGGGGGGCGGTGGTTGAGCGGGTAGGCACGGTTGCGTCGTGCCGGGACACGTTGGAAACGTGCTCCACAGAAGAGCAGGGACGTTCGTGATGCACGATCGCACGCGACGATTGCTGTGCCGACTGGGGTTTCTGCTATTCGGCGTCGCCCCGACGCTGGGCGTGGCGACGTGGATCAGCGTCGTCCGCTCGCCGGCCTACATCGCGGCGTGCAAGGCGGAGTGTGAAAGCCGACTCTCTGCGGCGTTGGGGCTGGCGGTGTCGGTCGAACAGATGCACCGGTTGCTGCAGGGCGTCACGTTGCTGGACGGTGTCGTGCTCACGGAACCGGAGACGGGCGTTCCGCTCGCTCGCATCCGGCACCTGGAGTTCGGCCGCCAGGATGGCCGTTTGATCGTGCTGGCCTCGCAGCCGGAGATCGACGGGCAACACATCTGGCGGCTCTGGGAAGCACTGCACGAACGGGTTCTGCGTGCCTGTCCGGCCGCAGGGGCCGAAGCCGAGTTCTACGCTGGCGAGGTCACGATTCGGCAGGCCGACGGGCCGGCCGCGACGACGCTGACCGATGTGCGGAGCCAGCTGACGACGACCGACGCGGGACCGCAGGCGACGATCGAGTTCCGCGACGTGGCCCTGCAAATGTCGGAGCCGGCCCAGGTGCGGATCACGCGGAACCGGCAAGTCAAGCCGCCGGCGACGCGGTGGGCGTTGAACACGCGGTCCACCGCCTTGCCCTGCTCGGTGTTGGCCGATTATCTCGACGTGCTGCGGACCCTGGGCGAGCGGGCCACGTTCCAGGGGACGATCGAGGCCATGCCCGCGGCCGAGGGCTGGGAAGGCGAAATCGCCGGCCGCTTTCGCGACGTGGATCTGGATCGTGTGACGGAGCGGTTGAAGCACAAGCTGAGCGGATCGGCCGAGGTGCTGTTTCGGCGGGCCACGTTCCGCGCGGGCCGCCTGATCGACGCCGCCGGCGACGTGGCCTGCAACGGCGGTGTCGTCAGCCGGTCGCTGTTGTACCAGGCCAACAAATCCCTGGGACTGGTCGCCGACTCCCGCCTGCTGACGCCGCAAGCCAACGCCCTGCTGTTGTTCCGCGAATTGCGGCTCGGCTTCACCCTGGACAAGGACGGCATCCAGATTGCGGGCCAGTGCCAATCGGCCGGCCCCGGCGTGGTGATGACAGACGAAGGCGGTCCGCTGCTCAGCAACCAGTCCCGCGAGGCCGTCCAGGTCACCGCGCTGGTCCGCACGCTGGCCCCGGACACGGGCGAGCACGTGCCGGCCAATTACGAGGCTTGCCAATTGCTGCACGTCCTGCCGATTCCCAGCGATAACGACCTGTCGAATTCCGATATCGCCCGCCCCGTCTATTCGCCGCTGCGGTTGCACTGAAGGGCTACAACTGAGCCAGCCGTGGCGGCAGTCGCACCAGCGGAACGGCCTCGATCTTCTCATCCAGGGGAAAATCGCGTTCGCCGGGATAGACGACGAACAGTCGTTCCAGGTTCAAGTCTGCCAACGCGACCCGCATGGATTTTGTCGTGCCTGGTACATCCGCAAACTTGAATTCAAACCCGTACCGCTTGCCGCCGCGGGAGACGAGCAAGTCCAGTTCTGCGCCGCCGTGCGTCGCCCAGAAATAGGCGTCACGTTCCGCCCGCAACAAAGCGACCACGTACTCCAGGGCGAACCCTTCCCAGGAAGCACCGAAACGCGGGTGGGAACGGACTTCCGCGCCGGTCCGCAGCCCCAGCAACGCGTGCAATAGGCCCGTGTCTCTTAGGTACATCTTGGGCGCTTTTACCACGCGTTTGCCCGTATTCTCGAACCAGGGCGGCAACCGCCGCAACAGGAACGCGCCGGCCAGCACGTCCACGTAACGGCTGGCAGTCTTCTGGTCGACGGACACCGCTCGCGCCAGTTCCGCCGTGTGCAGCACGCCGCCGTGCAGGTGGGCGAGCATGGTCCAAAAGCGGCGCAACTGCTCCGGCGGCAGAGTGATGCCGAATCGAGCGGCGTCGCGGCTGAGAAAAGTGTCGATGAAATCCTGTCGCCAGGCATAACTGCCTGCGTCGTCGGGAGCGAGGAAGGATCTCGGAAAACCGCCCCGTTCCCACAGCAGGTTCGCGTGTTCGGCCCCCGCTTCCGTCACGTCGAAACCACTCAAGTAGACGAACGCGACTCGCCCGGCAAGTGTTTCCGACGCCCCGCGGATCAGATCGGGAGATGCGCTACCGAGAATGAGGAAGCGCGCGGGGGCGGGCGTCCGGTCGCCCAATACGCGGAGTAGCGGAAACAACTCCGGCAGCATCTGCACTTCGTCCAGCACGACCAGCCCCCCGAGCGGCGATAGCGTGCGCTCTGGAGCGGCCACTAAGGCCTGGCGGTCGGCCGACCGCTCGAGATCGAAAAAATGCGCGTCCGCACCTCCAATTTCGCGTGCCAAAGTCGTCTTGCCGCACTGACGTGGGCCCAGCAACGCCGTGATCGGCGCACGCTCCAACGCTTGTTGGACGTCGAGACACCGTGAAGGACGGGGCAGAAACTGTGGTAGGCGTGATATCGTTGTATTCATCCTTGAAATATAGGACTTGGAATCCAGTTTTTCAAGAACCTTGGCCTTCCATGCGCGGCGTCATTGGATTGCTTCGCAGGGAGGAATGCCGATTTCGTAGGATTCTTGGCAAGGCACGATCGCGACCGCTTCGGACACCCTTACCGAGGCGAGTTGGTCTGGTATCTTGGGTGTCTGCGAAGTTTCTCCTACTATGCCTGCAGCCAAATGAAGACGGCTGCTTCAAAATCGGGCATCTGAATCAACTCAAGGGACGCAAGCCAATGATGATGCGATTGGATCTGGCCCAACTGCGACTTGCCGTACTGGCAGCGATTTGTCCGCTGACGGCGGCGGCTGCGGAGCCGAACTTGAAGTACCCCGACACGCGGCGGTCCGACCACGTGGATGTCTACCATGGGGTCCAGGTTCCGGATCCGTACCGCTGGCTGGAAGACACGGACAGCGCGGAGACCAAGGCGTGGGTCGAAGCCCAGAACAAGGTGACGTTCGCGTACCTGGAGAAGATCCCCCAGCGAGCGGCGCTGCGCGAGCGGCTCACGAAGCTCTGGAACTTCGAGCGGTACGGCACGCCGGAAAAACGGGGCGGCCGCTATTTCTACACCCGGAACGACGGGCTGCAAAATCAAAGCGTGTTGTACGTGGCCGAATCGCTCGACGCTCCGCCCCGCGAACTGCTCGACCCGAACAAGCTCTCCCAGGACGGCACGGTGGCGCTGGTGGGCTGGGAAGTGAGCGAGGACGGCCGGTACCTGGCGTACGGCCTGGCCGCGGCCGGTTCGGATTGGAACGAGTGGAAAGTCAAAGACGTGGCGACGGGCCAGGACTTGTCCGACCATCTGCGGTGGGTCAAGTTCTCCGGTGCCTCGTGGACGCCGGACGGCAAAGGCTTCTTCTACAGCCGGTACGACGAGCCGAAGGCGGGCGAAGAGCTGACCGGGGTAAACTACTACCAAAAGCTCTACTACCACCGGCTCGGCGAGCCGCAGGACAAGGACCAACTGGTCTACGAGCGCAAGGATCACAAGGAGTGGGGCTTCCGCGGTTTGGTCACCGAGGACGGCCGCTACCTGGTGATTTCCGTGTGGCGCGGCACGGAGGTCAAGAATCAGGTCTTCTACAAGCGGCTCGACACCTCCGATGCGCCGGTGGTGGAGTTGCTGGCCGGGTTCGACGCCGAGTACGAGTTTATCGGCAACGACGGCTCGACGTTCTGGTTGCTGACCGATCTGGATGCGCCGCTGAGACGTATCGTCGCCATCGACGTCGAACATCCGGACCGCAGCCAGTGGCTGGAGTTGGTGCCTCAAGCTCAGCACGTCATCCGCGGCGTGAGCGCCGTCGGAGATCGGTTCCTGGTCGCCTACCTGAAGAACGCCGCCACGCAGGTACGCGTGTTCGACTTGAGCGGCCGGTTAGAGCGAGAGGTGAGCTTGCCCGCGATCGGTGAAGCCAACGGATTCGCCGGGCGGCGCAAGGACGAAGAGACCTTCTACCAGTTCACGAACTTCACCACGCCACCCACGGTCTACCGCTACGAAATCCGCAGCGGCCAGAGCACCGTGTTCCGGCAACCCAAGGTGGATTTCGACCCTCAAGCCTACGAGACGAAACAGGTTTTCTACCACAGCCAGGACGGCACCCGCGTCCCGATGTTCATCACGCATCGCAAGGGCCTGCCGCTGGATGGCAACACCCCGACGCTGATGTACGCCTACGGCGGTTTCGACATCTCGATCACGCCCTCATTTTCCGTGATGAACCTGGTCTGGATGGAGCAAGGCGGCGTGTTCGCCGTGCCCAACCTGCGCGGCGGCGGCGAGTACGGCCGGGCCTGGCACGAAGCCGGCATGAAGGACAAGAAGCAAAACGTGTTCGACGATTTCATCGCCGCCGGGCAATGGCTGATCGACAGCCGTTACACCTGCGCCAAGAAACTCGCCATCCGCGGCGGCAGCAACGGCGGCCTGCTGGTCGGGGCCGTGATGACCCAGCGCCCGGACCTGTTCGGCGCGGCACTGCCCGCCGTGGGCGTGATGGACATGCTGCGGTTCCACAAGTTCACGATCGGCTGGGCCTGGGTTTCCGAATTCGGTTCGTCGGACGATCCGGCCGAGTTCCGCACGCTGCTCAAGTACTCGCCGCTGCACAATTTGAAGCCCGACACGCGGTATCCGGCGACGATGGTCACCACGGCGGACCACGACGACCGCGTGGTGCCGGGCCACAGTTTCAAATTTGCGGCCGAGTTGCAGCGCTGTCAGGCGGGCGACGCGCCGGTGTTGATCCGGATCGAGACCAGCGCCGGCCACGGAGCGGGCACGCCGACCAGCAAGCTGATCGAGACGGCGGCCGATTCGCTGGCGTTCTTGTTGTCGGTGTTGAAGTAAATGGCAGCTGATATCCGTGGGGCGGCCTTGCCATCCGTGGGAACTGTTCTTTGGACTGACCCACGGATGGCAAGGTCGACCCACGGATGAAATAACGGGCGAGAGCCGGCCAGGGGCCGCGGGAAAGAAAGTCTTATGCCTTCCACCGTGATTTTTCTGTCGATTCCTGGCCTGCGCGAGCGGGACCTCAGCGCCATGCCGCGACTGCGCGGACTTATGGCCCAAGGGGACCAGGCGTCCCTGACGCCGAGCTTTCCCTGTGTGACCTGGCCGGTGCAAGCCAACATGCTCACCGGCCGACTGCCGGCCGAACACGGCGTGGTGGCCAACGGGTTCTACTGGCGCGACGAGCGCCGCGTGGAGATGTGGGCGGCGTGGAACGACAAGATCGCCACGCCGCAGATCTGGGATCTGCTGCATCAGCAAGCTCCCCGCCGGACGTCGGCCGTGTGGTTTCCTATGCTCAGCAAGGGCTGCGGCGCGGACTACGTCTGTATGCCTGCGCCCGTACACCATCCCGACGGGGCCGAGGAGCTATGGTGCTACACGCAGCCGCGCGAGCTGTACGGCGAATTGCGGGATCGATTCGGGCACTTTCCCTTGCAGCATTTCTGGGGACCACTGGCCAACATCAAGTCGACCGACTGGATCGCGCGGTCGGCCGTCCACGTGGCGGACCGCTTTCGCCCGGACTTCTTCTATCTTTACCTGCCGCACCTGGAGTACGCCGCCCAGCGGACCGGGCCGGACAGCCCGCCCGCCCAGGCGGCGGTCGCGGAACTGGACGCCGTCATCGGCACGCTCGCCGACGGTTTGGCGGCCGCGTACGGGGATGCGGAATCGGTCTGGCTCGCCGCCAGCGAGTACGTGATTACGCCCGTCTCGCACGTCACCTATCCCAACCGGGTCTTGCGCGAGGCAGGACTGCTGCACGTCCGCGAGCAAGCGGACGGAGAGCATTTGGACCTGGAGGCCAGTCTGGCGTGGGCGCTGGTCGACCACCAATTCTCGCACGTGTTTGTCCGCGACGCGGATCCCGGCACGCGGCAACGGGTCGTCGAATTGTTTCGCAGCACGGAGGGCATTGCCGAAGTCCTGGCGGGCGACGAGCGGGCCCGCTATCATGTGGATCATCCGCGGTCCGGCGAGGTGGTCCTGATTTCCGCGCCGCACAGTTGGCAGGCGTATTACTGGTGGCTGGACGACCGGCGCGCGCCCGGCTTTGCCCGCACGGTCGACATTCACCGCAAACCGGGTTACGATCCGGTGGAACTGTACGTGGACATGCCCAGCCGAACGATCCCGCTGGACGCGACGCGGGTCCGCGGTTCGCACGGCGCGCCGGTGCGGAGCGACGAGCAGCGCGGAGTGATTTTGGCGTCGCGGGCGGGCGTGCTGGCCAATTCCTCGCTGGCTGACGTGGATGTCTGTGGAATCGTCTTGCGGCTGTTCCAGGAAGGGATCGCTTAACCGCGACCCAACGGGGAGCGCATGGCTGCCGCCTAACCGCGCGCTCCCCGTTGGGTCGCGGTTGAACGACGAGGGCGGCGCTACACGAAAGGTCTGTTGATGTATCTGCGGATGGCGAAACGCCTGTTGCTGGAAACCGACAAGCGGCTGTTGTGGAAGCTGGTTTGGAACGCGGGCTTCAAGGGCGTCCGCTCCATCCGCAAGCACCAGCAGCGGCTGAAACGCGGCGAGTTCTTTCCGCCGTTTGTGTACATTTCCGTCATCAACAGCTGCAATCTCCGCTGCCGGGGCTGCTGGATGGACGTAGCCGCCAAACAGGCTCGCATTGAGGCGGCGGACATGGACCGGCTGATCCGCGAAGCCCGCTCGATGGGCAACGCCTTCTTCGGCATCCTGGGCGGCGAGCCGTTCATGCACGACCAGTTGCTGGACATCCTGGCCAAGCATCCGGACTGCTACTTTCAGATTTTCACCAACGGCCAGCTCATCACGGCCGATGTCGCGCGCCGGATGCGGCAACTGGGCAACGTCTCGCCGTTGATCAGTGTCGAGGGCAACGAGATCGTCAGCGACCAGCGCCGCGGGCGTACCGGGGTTTGGAGCCGGTCGCTCGAAGGGCTGCACCACTGCTTGGAGCACAAGCTGCTGACCGGCGTTTGCACGAGTCTGTGCCAGACGAACCTGGATCTGCTGGACGAGGCCTGGCTCGACCGCCTGATCGAGATGGGCGTGATGTACACCTGGTTTCACATCTATCGGCCCGTCGGTCCGGACCCGGCGCCGGAGTTGGCGCTGACGCCCGACCAGCAGCGGCGGGCCCGCCAGTTCGTGGTCGAGATGCGGGCCAAGAAGCCCATCGCGATCGTCGATGCCTACCACGACGGCCTGGGCGGTGCCCTCTGCCCCGCGGCCATCGGATTCACGCACCACATCGGACCGTGGGGCGACGTCGAGCCGTGCCCGGTGATCCAACTGGCCAAGGACTCGATCTACGACGGCCGCACGCTGCCGGAGATCTTCCGCGACTCCACGTTCCTGCGGGACTTCCGCGAGACGGCGGCGGCGTACACGCGCGGCTGCATCCTCCTGGAACGTCCCGATCTGCTGCAGGAACTCGCCGCGCGCCACGACGCCCGCGTCTCGACAGCCCGCGGCACCGTGCTGGAAGAACTGGACGCCATGCAGGCGCGGTCCTCGCAATATCATCCCGGCGAAGAGATCCCGGAAAAGAGTTGGGCTTACCGGATCTTCAAACGCCTGTGGTTTCACGACTACGGCGCGTACGCCAAGCACTTCCAGCCGGAGAACTGGCGGGATCCGCGGTCCGCACCGCCGCCGTAGGGTGGGCTTCTGAAGGGCGAAACGGCCGCTATTGCCCTGGCACGTACACGCAATCCGGTTCGCTTTCCAGGGCGTCGCCGGTCACGGCGTAGGCGCGGGCGCGGCTGCCGCCGCAGATGCGGCGGTAGTCGCAGATGCCGCACTTGCCTTTGAACCGGTCCGGATCGCGGAGCGCGCGGAACGTGGGGTGGTTTTGGTAGACATCCACGACCGAGTTTTCCGGGAATCGCCCGCAGCACAGCGGCAAGAAGCCCGCCGGGAAGATCTCCCCGATCTGGCTGACGAACATCACGCCGCGCCCGTCCCAGACGCCCAGCGGGGCGCGGTGACCGCGATGAGCGCCGCCGTCCGGCTTGCCGCCCGGCCCGGCCAGCGGATCGCCACGCTGCTGCAGCACGTACCGCCGGTAGTGCGGCGCTTCGGTGGTCTTGATCCCGTACGGCTTGCTCCGGGAGTGCCGCCAGAGCTTTTCAAACGCGACTTCATATTCCTCCGGCGAGATCCGCTGCTGCTGCAGCCCGCGCCCCACAGGAATCAGGAAAAACACCGACCACATGGCGATGCCCTGCCGGGCCAGCACCTCGGCGATGTCGTCCAGCTGATGGAAATTCCGCCGCGTCACGGACGTATTCACCTGGACGGGCAACTGCAAGCGGCGGGCGTTGGCCAGCATTTGCAGCGTGCGGTCGAAACTGCCGGACCAGCCGCGGAAGGCGTCGTGGACCGCGGCGTCGGCGCCGTCCAAGCTGATCCCCAAGCGGCTGACGCCGGCGTCCTGGGCCGCGCTGAACGCTTCATACGTCGCCAGCGGCGTGGCCGAGGGCGTCAGCGCGATCTGCAAACCCGCGCCGGCGGCGTGGCGGATCAGATCGAACAAGTCGCGGCGTTTCAGCGGGTCGCCGCCGGTCAGAACCAGCGTAGGCGGCTTGGGAAACGTGGCGACCTGCGAGATCAACGCCTGGGACTGCTCGCGCTGCAATTCGTTCGGGTCCGCGTCCGGCTTGGCCGACGCCCGGCAGTGCTCGCAGACCAGGTCGCAAGCCTGCGTGATCTCGTAATAGAACATCAACGGGCTGGTGTCGAAGTCGGCTTCGGTATACGTGTTGGCGATCATTTGAGCTTTTTTGAATTGGCGTTTGAGGGACAGGAATATGAGGGACAAGAACATGGGGATGGCGCTTCATTTCTTGTCCCCCATTTTCCTGTCCAATTAGGTGCCGCTCACCGCGCCGTCCAGCCGCCGTCCACGGCCACCAGGCTGCCGGTCATGTAGCTGGCCGCGTCGCTGGCCAGGAAGATCGCCGCGCCCTGGATTTCTTCCATTTGGCCCCAGCGGCCCAACGCGACGGCGCCGACGATGAACTTCATCGTGTGCTCGTCGTTGGCGATCGGCTCGTTCATCGGCGTTAGGAAGGGACCGGGGCAGATGGCGTTGACGCAGATCCCGAACGGGGCCAATTCCAGACCCAGCGTGCGCGTCAGCTGGACCACCGCGCCCTTGCTGCTGGCATACGGCGTGCGGTTCTCCAGACCGACCACGCCCAGCGTGCTGGCGACGTTGATGATCCGCCCGTAGCGGGCCTGTTTCATGTGCGGGACCACGGCCCGGCAGGCCAGCCACACGCCGTCGACGTTCGTGTGGTGGACTTCGCGGAATTGCTCGTAGGTCAACGTCTCGATCGGCCCGCGGATGTTCACGCCCGCGTTGTTGATCAGGATGTCGATCTTGCCGAACTCGGCCAGCGCCCGTTCGACCATCGCCTGGCAATCGTCGGGCACGGTGACGTCGGCCCGCATGCCCAGGGAGTGGCCGCCGTACTGCGCGGCGATCTCCGCGGCAGCGGCCGCCGCCTCGT
This sequence comes from uncultured Pirellulaceae bacterium, assembly GCA_964443915.1. Classification (GTDB taxonomy): domain Bacteria; phylum Planctomycetota; class Planctomycetia; order Pirellulales; family Pirellulaceae; genus Anammoximicrobium. The sequence continues at coordinate 7,685 of CAYUFW010000104.1, read as the reverse complement.
CTTCATGCCGGCTGGTGACCACGACGTCCGCCCCGGCCGACGCCAGTCCGGCCGCCATGGCCTGCCCCAACCCCTTGGAGCCGCCCGTCACCAGGGCGGATTTGCCCGTCAAATCAAACAGCTTGATGCCTCGTAACATGGGTCACCGTTGAGCTTCTCGCACGAGATGGCCGAGTTCCGGCAGAATCACTTTGTCCATCGCCAGCCGGACGGCGGCGGGCGATCCGGGCATGGTAAGCACGACGGTGCGGCCCATCAAGCCGCCCGTCGCGCGGCTCAGTATGGCCGCCGTGCCGATCTCCTGATAACTGAGCAGGCGGAACAATTCCCCGTAGCCGGGCAATGGCTTGGTCAGCAGGCTGGTGACGGTTTCGTAGGTCTGGTCGCGGCGGGTGATCCCTGTGCCGCCGGTCAGCAGCACCGCGTCGACGTCGCCGCGCTGTGCCAGCTGCTGCAGCAAGGCCCGCATCGGATCGGGATCATCGGGGATGATCGACCGCTGGACGACCGCATGTCCGGCCGACGCGAGCCGTTCAACCAGGGTTTGTCCCCCGGTGTCCGTTTCCGCGGTGCGCGTATCGCTGACCGTGATCGCCGCGCAGCGCACCACCGCGGGGGCTTGGGCTCTGTGTTCTGCGGCTGTTGCGCTCACGAAAGGGCCTCTGGTTTGGCACTCCGTCCTACCTTGGTTGCGCCCGGCTTCGCAACCGTTGCTTATGCACACCTTACCACCGTATACTGAACAGGGAAAGAGAGGTTGAATGTGGAGTTGCGGATCGCGAGCTGGACAACTCGATTGGCATTGGCCTGCTCTGCGGCCCTCTGCGTCGGGCCGGTGGGGGCAACCGACGTCTTGGTCCTGCGCCAAGGGGGGCGGCTGCGCGGGACTTGGCTGAACCGGCAAGAACCGCAGCCGAAGCAGTACACGATCCGCACCGAGGAGGGATGCCTCCTGAAGGTGGACGCGGCCGAGGTGCGGTTGACTTTGACACAGGAGCCGACCGTCGCCGAGTACGAACGCCGTCGGGAGCGATGCCCGGATACCGTTGACGGGCATTGGCAGCTGGCCGAGTGGTGCCGGGAGCAGGACTTGAAGGAGCAACGCGAGATGCACCTGCAACGGATTCTGAGCCTGGACCCGGATCACGCGCGGGCTCGGCACGCGCTGGGCTACTCGCAACTCGGCGGCCGCTGGGTCACCAGGGAGGGCATTCAGCGGCGGCGTGGATACGAGTTCTACGCCGGCCGCTGGCGGCTGCCGCAGGAAATCGAACTCCTGGAAGCGTCGCAGGGGACCGAGCAGGCCGAAAAGCGGTGGCTGGCTCAGTTGGTGCGCTGGCGGGAGATGCTGAACAGCGGCGCCGCCGGCGATGCCTACCGAGGGTTCGCCGCGATTCAGGACCCGCTGGCGGTCCGCGGCCTCGCCGTCTTGCTCAAGCAGGAGTCTTACCGGCAGGTGAAGTTGCTGTACATCGACGCCCTAGAGCGAATCGGCAGCCCTCCCGCGATCAGCGCGTTGGTGGACGCGACGCTCCAGGATCCGGACGAGGAGATCTTTCACGACTGTCTGGAAAAGATCTTGCGTTTGCGGCCGCCGCACGTCGAGAAACGGTACGTCGAGGCGCTGAAGGACGAGAACAACGTGCGGCTGAACCGGGCCGCGTACGCCCTGGGGCGGCTCCAGGACACGTCGGTGCTTTCGCCTTTGATCAACGCTCTGGTGACCACGCACTACATTGTGCTTCCGAAGACGTCGGACGCTTACACGGCGACCTTCTCGAAGAACGACGGCGGAGGAGCGGCCGGCGGCTCGCCCTTCGGCGGCACCGGCTTCTCCGCCGGCGGCGAGACACGCGTCATCCCGCGCACGGTCAACAATCAGGAAGTCCTGACGGCCCTGATCCGCTTGAGCGGCGGCGCCAATTTTGGTTTCGACAAACAGGCGTGGCGGTACTGGCTGGACAGCCAGTACCGGCAATCCGCGCCGGTGGTCGATGCGCGGCGGGACTAGTCGTCCGACAGTCTCCCGCTGATCAGCCGCAGGAATTCCGCGTTGCTGCGGAACCGGGCCAATTGACGGGTCAGCTGCTCCATGGCGTCGACCGGATTCATGGTTGTCAGGGTCCGGCGGAGCATGGTCACGGAGTGCAGCGTGGCAGCGTCGTGCAGCAACTCTTCGCGGCGCGTTCCGGACTGGGTGATGTCGATGGCCGGCCAGATCCGCCGGTCCGCCAGTTTGCGGTCCAGCACCAATTCCATGTTGCCCGTGCCTTTGAACTCCTGAAAGATCAGCTCGTCCATGCGGCTGCCGGTATCGACCAGCGCCGTGCCGCAGATCGTCAGCGATCCGCCTTCCTCAAAGGCGCGGGCCGTGGCGAACAGCTTCTTGGGCACGTCCATGGCCTTGATATCGACGCCGCCCGACATCGTCCGGCCCGTATTGCCGACCCACTTGTTGAAAGCGCGGGCCAGCCGAGTGATGGAGTCCATCAAAAGGAACACGTCCCGGCCCATCTCGGCCAGACGTTTGCAGCGCTCGACGATCAATTGGGAAATCCGGACGTGGCTTTCGACGTCCATGTCCAGGCTGCTGGCCACGACCTCGCCATTGACGTTCCGCCGCATGTCCGTGACTTCCTCGGGACGTTCATCGATCAGCAGCACAATCAGCTTCACGTCGGGATAGTTCGTGGAGATCCCCTGACTGACGTGCTGCAACAAGATGGTCTTGCCGGCCCGCGGCGGCGACACGATCAAGGCCCGCTGCCCGCGGCCCAGTGGAGTCAGCAAGTCCATGACGCGTGTCGTCAGCGGCTCGGCCCCGGTCTCCAGCCGATACCAGACTTTGGGGTTGATGGGAGTCAGCGAATCGAAGGTCTTGACGTTAACATAGTCGTCAGGCGGCATCCCGTCCACGTCCAGGATCTCGCGCAACCGCGGCCCCTGCTGCCGCCGTGGCTGTTGGACCATGCCGCGGACCATCACGCCTTGCCGCAGACGGTACTTTTCAATCATCGTGCCCGGCACGAAAGGGTCTGTCCGCTCGCGCGAGTAATTGTTCTCTGGACTGCGCAGGAACCCGTACCCGTTGGGATGCATCTCCAACAGGCCGCCTCCTTCCTCAAGCTGCGCGTCGCCCTCTTCGATCGGCTCGCGATCGACCACGGCGAGGCGGTCGTTTTGCACGACCCGCCGCCGCCGCCGAGGCCTCCCGTTGTAGCCGTTGCCCTGATTCGACACGCGTCCCGGTGTCTTCGTACGAGGTCTTCTCTTCCCCATGTCTGTCATCCAATAGCACCATGTGTTTGCCGGTGTCCATCCTCAACACCGGTGGAAAAACGATTGGCCACTCGCAACGTGCCTGACGAGCGAGGCCAGAAACCGCCTGCCGGGAACCACACCCGAGGCATAGTAACGCTTCACTGGACAGAACGACCGCCCCCGCCGCTCAACAAATCCGCCGCGGCGTAACTTACGTTGGCGTTAGAAACGAACTCCGTAGCAAGACGCCACGAGGCCTGAATGTGAGCGCAGACCCCGCGCTACAGCCACAGGATTAAGGTTGCTCTGCCTTCTTGCGTGATCGGGAACATCGTCCGCCTGGAGCTGGGTCAACGGATTTAGAGTGCCACAAAAAAACGCAACAACCCGTTGACCACCGCTGTCAAAGCAAGACAGACAGATGACCTCCCCCGCTAATCACCCAATCCGACTCGTTCGACCAAAGGAAACTCGAGGGGGGAGGCCGAACTAACTCAAACGATTCGTGAGGCGCATTTCCGCGTCTAGTCAGAATCTCACTGCTTGCATCTTACCGATGTCTAAGCCCGTGTCAACGTGGATTTAAGGTTCCCGCAGAAAAAATCCCGCTTTTTGCCTGCGGTCCCGCCCTGTGACTTGGCGAGTCAGCACGCTGACGAGGCCGAACCGGGACCAGGAACCCAGCATTGGTCGTCCTCAAAGTCATCCCAAGCCGCAATCCCCGGAAAAAGCCTGCAACCCTCAGAGTTTCACTAAACCGCCGCATCGTCACGGTCGATAACCGAATGGAAACGCTTTCTGGGACCTGAAGAGAAACGGATTGATCCATGCGCGAAACCATTCGTCTTTCGCTTGTCGGCGTCCTGTTGTCCCTCGGTCTGCCGCCCGCGCTCGCGCAGAGTGGAATTCCTTGGCAGTACGACGTTTTCCAAGCCCAGCAGATCGCCCAGCAGGAACAGCGATTACTGCTGCTGCACTTCTACTCGGACGCGTGCGCCCCGTGCCGAAGGCTGGAACAGAACGTGTTTCCGAACCCGGAAGTCTACCGCGCCGTGTCGCTGAACTATATTCCAGTCAAAATCAACGGCGAGCGTGCCCGCGACATCGCGATGCAGTATCAAGTGGACCGCTGGCCCACCGACGTGATCACCGATCCGCGAGGCCGAATCCTGTATAAAACCGTAAGTCCCCAGGACCCCGTCCGTTACGTCCAATTGCTCAACGCCGTGTCGGCTGACTTCCGTGCGGCGGGTCCACCGTCGCGATTCGCTGCCAGTTTGCCGCCGCAGGGTAGCCCTGGGGCCGGAACTCCTTATACCGTTTACGACAACCGGATGGACGGGCGATCGCAGTTCGCTGCGTATCCGCCGCCGGAACGAGGGGCCCCGTTGGAATCGGCAACGGCCGGAACCTACGGCAGTCAGGCAGAACGACAGGGTTACGGGAGCACGGCCCCCATGCCTCCCCCAAACGCCCACGGCGATCCCGGCTGGCAGCAGGGGCCCTCGTACGGCAATCAATACGCCGCCAGTGGGCCTGCCGTGACGAGTGCTCGACCGAGCCCGGAACCGCGAGAGCAACTCAATCCGTACGCCGCTCCGTACGCGGCTGCGCCCGCTACGGGGGCCGCGCCACAAGCCGGCAGCTACGATCCGCGCAGTACGTGGTCGCCGCCAGGAGGCTCCTACGGCGGGGCCGCATCCGGCGCTGCCGATTCTCCCCTGCCCCCGCCGCAGGGTAGCTTTGCTCCCAACCAACCAGCTTGGCAGGAGAATCGGTTCGTTTCCGACCGTGCGCCCGCCGAAACTCCGCGTGTCGCCGCCGCCAGGCCCCGGCGTCCAGTGGAGCCGCGGGCGCGCCGACGGCGCTGGACGGATTTTGTCCCGTCACGCTGGCCGAACAAGAGCGGTGGGTCAAAGGCGATCCTCGCTGGGGCGCCGTCCACCGCGGGCACACTTACTTGTTCTTGTCACAACCGCATCAGCAGCGGTTCCTGGCGGACCCGGACCGGTACAGCCCCGTGCTTTCCGGCTACGACACCGCGCGGTACGTCGATCGCGGCGAACTTGCTCCGGGCCAGCGCCGGCACGGCATGTGGTTCCGCGGCAAGATCTACCTGTTCGCGGACGAGGCCTCGCTGGAGCGATTCTCCGCCACGCCCGAAGTCTACGCCCAGCGTGCCCACGAGATCATGATGGCCGCGGGGCGGAACTAGCGCCGTGTCCCGCGTCAGGCAAGGCGGGACGTACGATGTCGGCCGGAAGAAGTCCGCGCCGTTCCGGCGATTCGAAGTACACGCGGATGCCGACAATTTCTGCCGGAACGGCGCGGACTTGTTCCGGCCTACGGGTCTGAACACGGACGCGCGATGCTCTGCTGTCAGTTCATCCTGAGTTCCGTGTTCCCGATCCCAGCTTCGCTTTTCAATACTTGCCTGGCGGTTGAACGCACTCCGATCTTGGAAACGTCGGCAGACGCCAACTTCCTTCCCTGCGCAGGCGGCTTATAATGCCGCTTTCTGACTTCGCACGACGGCCAGCGGGGCGGTGCGGGATTTCACGGAGAAGGAGCCAGCGACATGGTGGAAAAGGTCGTCATCATCGGCAGCGGACCGGCGGGTTGGTCGGCTGCTATCTACGCTTCGCGAGCCAACCTGCAGCCGTTGCTGTTCGAGGGGACGATCCAGCCGGAAATGATTCCCTTGGGACAGTTGGCCTTCACGACCGAGGTCGAGAACTACGCCGGCTTTCCGGCCGGCGATATCCGGACTTTCGTGGAAAGCGCGGTGGATGCCGGCCGCCACTACAATCTGCCGCCGGTGCCCAAGGGACACGAGCGGGACGGCCGGCCGCATTACGCGGTCCAGGGCGTGGAACTGATGGAGCTGATGAAGCAGCAGGCCCTGAACTTCGGCACGCGCGTCATCAGCGACGACATCGCCGAAGTGGACTTCAGCAACCGGCCGCTGAAAGTCATTCCCGCCGAAGAACCGCCTGTAGAAACGCACACGGTGATCGTGGCCACCGGCGCGCGGGCCAACTACCTGGGGCTGCCCTCCGAAGAGAAGTTCAAGAACCGCGGGGTCAGCGCCTGTGCCGTCTGCGACGGCGCCTTGCCGCGCTTCCGGGACAAGCCCCTGGCGGTCGTCGGGGGCGGGGATTCGGCGGTCGAAGAGGCGACCTATCTGACGGCGTTCGCCTCGAAGGTTTACCTGATCCACCGTCGCGACGAACTGCGGGCTTCGAAAATCATGCAGCGCCGGGCGCTGGAAAATCCCAAGATCGAGTTGGTATGGAGCCATGTGGTCGAAGAGGTCCTGGGCAATGACCAGCACGGCGTGACGGGCTTGCGGCTGAAGAGTACGAAAGATGGTACGCCACGGGAACTGACGGTCGTCGGCATGTTCGCCTCGATCGGCCACACGCCGAATACGGCGTTCCTGCGCGGCAAGCTGGAGATGAACGACAAGGGCTACATCAAGTGGACGGCGCCCTTCCGCACCTACACCAGTGTCGAGGGCGTGTTCGCGGCCGGCGACGTGGCGGACGACTACTATCGCCAGGCAATCACCTCCGCCGGCACCGGTTGCATGGCGGCGCTGGACGCGGAGCGGTACTTGGCGGCCAAGGGGCATTAGGGGGAGGGTGATTGGTGATCGGTAATCGGTGATCGGTGGGCGGAGATCGGTGAGGCATAATCGGTGAAGGGTGAATGTCCTATGAGCGAAGAACCGCGAATTGCTGGTGACGTAGAGCGGGCGACCAAGACGCGTCGATCGTTTTTGCGGCACGTTGCGGCGGGACTGGGGGCCGCGGCAACGGGGGCGGTGCTGCGAGCGGACGAACGGAAGGACGCGGCCCCGCCGGCTCGGAAATACGCGATCTGCAACGAGACGTTCGGGGACTGGCCGCAGGAGAAGATCTTCAAGTTCGCAGCCCAGTGCGGCTATCGCGGCGTGGAGATCGCCCCCTTCACGATCGATCCCGACGTGCGGAAGATCGCGGCGGCGACGCGGGAACAGTTGCGGCAGCAAGCCGAACAGGCGGGCGTGGAACTGGTCGCCCTGCACTGGCTGCTGGCGAAGACTTCCGGATTTCACCTCACGAGCCCGGATGCCGCCGTCCGCCGCGAGACGGCCGCATACTTGGTCGAGCTAGGCCGGTTCTGTCACGATTTGGGTGGCAAAGTCATGGTGTTCGGCTCGCCGAAACAGCGCAATCTGCTGCCGGGCGTCAGCCGTGCCGAGGGCCTGAAGCACGCTGTCGAGGTGCTGCGAAGTGCGCTGCCGACGCTGGCGGAGTTGGGCGTGATCCTGGCCCTGGAGCCGCTGTCGCACCGGACCACGAACTTCCTGAGCACCGCTGCCGAAGCAGTCGAATTGGCCGAGATGGTCGATTCGCCGAACTGCCGCTTGCTGCTGGACT
>CAYUFW010000103.1:4866-24119 GCA_964443915.1 uncultured Pirellulaceae bacterium | reverse complement strand
CACGCCGCCACGAGTTGGCCCAAGCCGCCGGAAGTGGCGGAGGCCATCGTGCGAACGCTCGACGCACTCACGGCTAATGCGGGCCGCAGCGGTCAGCGGGCGTCGCTCGGTTCGGCGCGGCTGGTTTTCGATGTTCGCCAGCAGTTGGCGGAACTGTTCGGCATCCGCAACTCGGAGAATCTGATCTTCGTGCGCGGCTGTACCGAGGGTCTGAATCTGGTGCTGAAGGGCTGGCTGAAGGCTGGCGATCGGGTCGTGGTCTCGCCGCTGGAACACAATGCAGTGATGCGGCCCCTGGCACGGCTGACACGCGAACTCTCTCTGAACATCGCGACTTTGTCTGCCGATCCCGTGGGACGAATCGACTGGGACGACGCCCGCCGGTTAGCGCAGAGCCTGGGGCAACCGCCGGCCTTGGTCGTGGTCCAACATGCCTCGAACGTGAACGGCGTCGTCCAGGACATCCGTCAGGCGAAGACCGTCTTTCCAGCCAGTCCCCTGCTGGTCGACGCCGCGCAAACGGCCGGCGTGTTGCCCATCGACGTGGAAGCCATGCAGATCGACTTCTTGTCCGCCAGCGTCCACAAGGGCTTACTGGGCCCGACGGGCGTGGGCGTGGTCTACCTGTCGCCCCAGTTCGACGTGCGTCCGTTGATCGAAGGCGGAACCGGCAGCCGGTCGGAGTCGATCGAGCAGCCGTCGTTCCGGCCGGACCGCTACGAAGCGGGCACGTTGAACCTGCACGGCATCGCCGGTACGCACGGCGCGCTGTGCGGCCAAGCGCAACGCGGGCTGCTGGGGGAAGAAAAACGCCGCCTCTGCCGGCGCCTGCTCGAAGGCTTGGCGACCATTCGCGGGGTCGAGATCAAGTCGCCGGCCGACGGCACGGAGCTGTGCGCGTCGTTTCGTCTGACCGGGCTCGGGCCGGAGGAAGTGGCGGTGCGTCTGGAGCGGGAGTTCGGCATTCTCTGCCGCCCCGGCCTGCACTGCGCCCCCGCCGCCCACCAACACCTGGGCACTTTGCCCGCAGGCACCGTGCGGCTCTCGCCGGGCTGGGGCAATACGCCGCACGACGTGGATGCGGCGGTGCGTGCGGTCGAGCACATCGCAGGGGCGGCATGAGGACGCCCCAAGGTTCTGCGAAGCCGGGCCTCTTTTCGCTCGTCTTCAATTCGACAGCCGCACGACGGCCTCGTAGGCTTCGTGGGGCGAGAGTCCCTCGGTCAGCAGGTTGCGGATGTAGGCGACCAACTCGGCTTCGTCGTCCAGTTTGCGGCGCGCCAACAGGTTGGCCCAGCGGCGCGGGTGGACGCGGCGGAACCACGCGCCCATCTGATCTGGATCTCGCGGCAACACGGCCGCCACGAACTTCAACGTCGTTTCAATCAGCCGCTTGTACGCCTCGGCCTCGTCCAACGACCATTCGCGGACCATCGCCTCCAGATATTTCTGCACCTCGCCGTCGGTTCGCAACCGCTTGACCTTGGCAACGATCTCCGCCAGATCGGGTTCTTGCCGGCGGAACTTCTCCGCAACGCGCGAGGCGGTGCTGGCGGAGTCGATCCAGTGCGTCAACTCTTCATAATCCACTCCGAGCCGATCCCAGCGGCTGACCAGTTCCTTGACCTTGGCCGCCAGCGCATCGCAGCGGCAGACGGGGTGACCCTGCCAGAGATCATCGGGTTCGACGTGCAAGAGACTGGCGAGTTCGAGGAGCGTCTGCGGCGCCCGGCGAACCGGTTTCTTGAGGCCCGCCTGCAGCCAGCGGACCAGCGTCTTGAAACTGATTCCCGCCCGCTCGGCGATTTGCCGTTCGGTCAGCGGCGAGGCGTCAATCAGCCGTCTCAAGTTGGCGGCAAACACCTCCGTCTCGGACATGGGCAACCTATCTGCACGGAAGGTTGTTGTTGGGGAGAGCTTCGTCACGGTAGGTTGGCCAATAAGCTAGCGTGTCCCAAGTGCTGTGGCAACTTTGATTTCCGCGATTTCTTCCCGGACAGCCGCCACGGCCGGAATTTCGAGTTGCCTGAAGTGAATCTGGGTGGGCTGGGAGGGTTTTGCCAGTCGGCTCGATGACTTGCTTCGCTGGCGATTCGAGTTGAGCACCGTTCGAAAATGGCGGTCCGGATCCTCCGTGGCGTAAGCTTCCAGCTTGCGATAGACCGTGGCCTCGCAAGCTGGAAGCTTACGCCACCTAAAGTTGCCAACGGTGTTAACGCCTCCAGCCCCGTGCGGTATCAGTGGGTGTCGCCTGCCGCACTCGACGCGGGATTCTGTAACTTCCAGGCCGCTGGCGAGTCGGTATATCTAAACTCGCACGGAAGATGAAGGCTAAGGAGGTCATCAAATGAGCAAGTGGATTCGCAAAAACATCGACAAGTGGGCCGCTGTCGGCGCAGTGATTGTGGTCGCCGGAATTGCTTTCGGCGCAAAACTGAACTCGGGCCCGGCCGAAATCCAGTCTAAGGGGCAAGCAAACACAAAGATCGAAAAAACGGGAGAAAAAACGATGCTGACCGCTACGAAGCAAGGCAAGGTCCACCACGCAGATGAAGACAACTTCGGACAGCTGGTTCTGAAGTCGGAGGTTCCAGTCCTGGTCGATTTCTATGCCGATTGGTGCGGCCCATGCCGCATGATCGGGCCTGTGTTGGAGGAACTGGCACGCGAAACGAGCAACGCCAAGATCGTCAAGGTGAACATCGACCACAGCCCGCAGTTGGCGGCGCGCTACGGCATCGAGGCGATTCCCAGTTTGAAAGTCTTCCAGGACGGCGAGGTTGTTGACGAGCACGTTGGGCTTGCGCGGAAAGCCGACCTCAAGAAAATGCTGGGCGGCTGACTCGGCCAGGACCCGAAGTGAAGTAGGGTGGGCCAAGTCTTCGCGGCCCACCGCATTGTTCGGGCACCCCGTCGCTGGGCCGCGAAGACTTGGCCCACCCTACGAAGCTCGTTGCCCGGCTCGGGCCAGCCTGTCCCGCGTGCGCCGGGCGTGCTCTCCCATGTCGAACAACTCTAAGAGCATCGGCACAAAGTACGCCTCCCCCCGTTGCACCGGTTCGCCCAGCGGGCGAAATCCCATCCGCTCGTACATCGGTTGGCGTTCTCGCAGTCCCGAGATTGCCAGAAACCGGTAGCCCTAAAAGCTCAGCCCGGACCAGATCCGCGGCGTGTCAGCAGACTCGCCCATGGGGACACTCCCGTGCCAGGTGCCTACCGTGCTGTCGTGTACTCAGGCTCCGGCCGGCCCCAGAAGGTGCCTCTGGGGAGGTGCCGGATCTGGCCGCGTTTGGCGATCAGGTCGTAGTTATCCAGACAGTAGCGTGTGATGCGATCGCTCTGTTCGGCCGTCGCGATCCCGGTATAGACGGCGAACAACGAGCCCCAGACCGACGGCTGGCGCCATTTCTGGCTCGCGGCCACGAACATGCCGAGGCGGTCATCCCAGAGGGTCGCGAGGGAATTCTTCACACGTTCGGCTTCGCGCCGCCACGGCTCGCTGCGGGCCGACTGGCCGGCGGCTTCAAACAGCTCGGCCAGTTTCAGACTGGCGTCCCAGAACAGCACCGAGTCAAATTGCTGATCGCCCACCAACGGCACGGTGTCGAGGAAGCTGTAGGGCCGAAACAGCGACGCGTCGCGGATCGTCACCAGGCCGTTGGCCGGATTTCGCGGCGTGAAACGCAGGGCCTTCTCCAGCGCGTCCGCCGTGCGGCGAAACGGGTCGAGATCGTCGTACCGCTTCCAGTATTGGTGGCAGAGGATGACCATGAACGGCGACTGATCCACCGAGCCGTTCTGGGAGAACGGATTCGCTTCGCCGCCGGGCGAATAGACGCCGCGGCCGTCGCTCCGCACCCGGTCGGGCATGCAGCCGTCCTTGCGCTGTGCGGCGGCGAGGAACAGGTAGCCGTCGCGGATCTCCTCGCGCGTGAAGGCTTCCGGGCAGCCTTCGATCTGGTACGACCAGTCCCGGACCCAAAACGCCCCGTAGCCGCCGGTGGCGTCGGGCGTAAAGATGCGGACGCTGTCCCGGCCCCCGCGCGAACTGCCGCGCAGGATGCGCTTCGCCTCCGGCTTCAGCCAGGCTTCCGCCGCGTCCAGCCGTTGGGCCAGCTCGGGCGGAAGCGACTTGCCGGATGCCGCCAGGAACGATCGTAGCCGCGTCACGCCAGCCAGCGGCATCGCCGCGCTGGCACAGTAGTTCCGCACGCCAGCCGGCGGCTTCGCACGCTCGTTGACCCACTCGTTTACATCCTGGCGAGCTTGGAAGTCCTCGATGGCGTCGCAGAACGCCGTCGCCGCTCGTTCCGGATCGGCACGCATCAGCGTGACCATCAGCCACGGCAGGGGCGTGGCCCAATAGCCGCCGTTTTGATAGGTGCCGTCGTCCCGCAGTTTCCGCACCGTTGACGCTGGCGGCGAATCCGCCTGCGCGGCGGCGAGCGGTGCGGCGAATGTCCAGCAAAGCCCCCAGGCCAGCGTGGACTTCGTTGCGATTTTCATCGGTCAGGCCCTTTCTATGCTTGTGCGTTGCTCAAGGACGCCCTTTCATCATTAGCAGAATGCGGTTCCGCGTGCCAGTCCGTACCCGACGGTCACGGCGGGCGGCCGATCCTCATGCGGCCTGATACCAGCGTGCGACCACTTGTGCCGGAGAATCCGCGACGATAATCTGCCAATGCTCGGCGGCGCCGCGGGCTCGCCGCACCTGGCCGAGACTGCCACCATCCTGCACGCCGACGGTGTTTCATGTTCTCTGCAATTCGAAACCACGATGCTCTCTGGACTCGTCGGCATTGGCTCCAAGCGGCCGGCGCCCTGACGGTTGGGGCGGCAGTGACGCGGACCCCGCCAGCGGCAGCGGAGACTGACAAGCCGAAGAACTCGCTCGTGCAAATCGGCATCCTGATGGGGACGTTCGCCCGTCCGACGTTCGAGGCGAGGTTTGACGCGGTGAAAGCCTGCGGGCTGGCCTGTGTGCAACTGAGCATGGGCTGCGCGGGTCTGCCCGCCATGCCCGACGAAATCCCGCCGGAACTCGTGGCGCGGATTCGCCGTGAGGCGGACGCCCGCGGGATCGAGATCGCGTCGCTCGAAGGCACCTTTAACATGAGCCATCCCGACGCCGAACACCGCCGGACGGGACTGCGGCGGCTGCGCGTGTTGGCCGAAGCCTGTCAGCCGCTAGGCACCTCGAAGGTCCACCTGTGTACCGGCACGCGCGATCGCCACAGCATGTGGCGGCGCCACGCCGACAACGATTCGCCGGAAGCCTGGCGCGACATGGTAGCTTGCGTCCGCGAGGCGACCGAGATCGCCAAGCAAGCGGGCGTGATCCTCGCCTTTGAACCGGAGGTCAACAATGTGGTCGATTCCGCACAGAAGGCTCGGCGACTGCTGGACGAGATCGGTTCACCGCACCTGAAGGTGACGATGGATGCCGCGAACATCTTCCATGCTGGCGAATTGACGCGGATGAGCGAGGTACTGGATCGGGCGTTTGAACTGATTGGCAAGGATATCGTCCTGGCCCACGCCAAGGACCTGAGCCACGACGGCGACGCCGGCCACGAGGCGGCGGGGCACGGCAAACTGGATTACGATCGCTATCTTTCCCTGCTGCACGCCTACGGGTTCCGGGGGCCGCTGCTGTTGCACGGACTGAGCGAGGCACAGGTGCCCGGCTGCGTGGCGTTTCTTCGCGACAGAGTGGGACGGATTGCCAATCCGTCCCACTTGGGTTGCGGGCGTTGACCCGCGTTACGATGTTCCCGCTGCCTGTGGTGCAAGGAGTCGCCGTGTCCGATTCATCTGTTTCCTCGAAACTCGTCCGCACCGCCTGGCTGGTGGTGCTGCTGCTCTGGCCCGTGGCATTGTTGAACTACCTCGACCGCCAGATGCTGGCGGCGATGAAGTACTCCGTGATGGCGGACATTCCCAGCATCGCCACGGAGGCCAACTGGGGCTTCATGCTGGGACAGTTCAAGTGGGTGTATGCCTTTCTCAGTCCCATCGGCGGCTACGTGGCGGACCGCTTCAGCCGCCGGTTGACGATCTGTGGAAGTCTGTTTGTGTGGTCGGCGGTGACGTGGTGGACGGGGCACGTCACGACCTATAACGAATTGCTCTGGGCCCGCTCGCTGATGGGGATCAGCGAGGCGTTTTACATTCCGGCGGCGCTGGCCCTGATCACCGACTATCACACGGGCCACACGCGTTCGCGGGCGGTGGGGCTGCACCAGATGGCTATTTACTTCGGGGTGATCGCCGGCGGATTTGGCGGTTACGTGGCAGACGCGCCCAGCCTGGGCTGGCGGTTCGCCTTCGATGCCTGCGGCGTCTTCGGGATGGTGTACGCGGTGCCGCTGGTGTTCCTGCTGCGGGACGCGCCGAAGTCGGATGCCGCCGTCGCGGCTTCCCAGACATCGCCCGTCCGCGCCGCGCTGGAGTTGCTCACTAACGTGTCGTTCATCCTGCTGGTGCTCTACTTCACCCTGCCGGCGCTGGCCGGTTGGGTCGTCCGCGACTGGATGCCGGCGATTCTCAAGCAACAGTTCCAGATCGGCCAAGGCAAGGCGGGCGTGGCGGCGACGTTGTACTGGCAGGCCGCGGCGATTGTCGGCGCGGTGGTGGGGGGCTGGCTGGCCGACCGCTGGATGCGGCGGCACGAGCGCGGGCGGATTCTCGTCAGCGCGCTGGGCATGTGCATGATCGTCCCCGCGATCTTCGGCGTGGGCAACGCGGGCTCGCTGGCCGTCGCCGTGGCTTTCCTGATCCTGTTCGGCTTGGGCTGGGGCTTCTTCGACTGCAACAACATGCCCATCCTCAGCCAGATCGTGAGGCCGAATCTGCGGGCCACGGGCTATGGCGTGATGAACCTGGTGAGCATCAGTTGCGGCGGACTGGCCGACTGGGGGTTCGGCACGCTGCGGGACCGGCACATGCCGCTGAACGTCATCTTCGGCATGTTCGCCAGTGCCGCGATCGTCTCCGTCGTGCTGGTCCTGTTGATCCGGCCCCGTAAAGAGCTTACGGACTGGGAGCCAGCATCGTGACGGCGCCGATGCGTCTCGGCAGCTCGTCCGGATCGGGTGGATAGGACTCCAGACGGTGTTCGTTCTCCGCGAACACGCGGACGGCGCTGCGATCGAGGAACTGCTGCTGGACCACGTACAGGGTGTGGCAGCGATACTGGCAGATGCCACAGCCGACGCAGGCTTCCGCGTTGACAAACGGGGCCCGGATGCGCGTCATCGCGAGCAACTCCAATTCGGAGAACATGCCTTCCGGCGGCGGTGGGTCCAGCGGGATCTCGATCTCGCGCATCTCGATCGCGTCGTACCCGGCCTGACGGCATTCCACGTAGCACACGTCGCACTCGCGGCGATCCGCTTGGCGAAACGGCAGGCAGGTGTTCGTATCGACGCGTGCCAATCCCATGTGGACTCGGCGTTTGACGACGATGTTCAGCGGCTGGATGGCTCCCGTGGGGCAGACGAGCGTGCAGAAGTTGCAGTCCTGGTGGCAACCGGCATGGTCGGGCGTCACCACCGGGGTCCACAGGCCCTCCCAGCCGTACTCCAGCCCCGCCGCCTGCAGGACCGGTCCCGGACAGACCTTGAAGCATTGTCCGCAACGAATGCACAGGTCCTGGAACAGTTCTTCGGAGACGCTACCCGGCGGCCGCAGCGGCTTGGCCAGGTCGCGGCCCGGCGAGGCGGCTGGGATGCGGACCACGGCGGCCGTACCGACGGCTGCCGCGGCGGTCGCGACGAACGCTCGCCGTGAGAGCGGGCGCGGGTGTCCAATCGGCTCGCCCGCCGGCTTCAGGCCCTCCGTGTGAAAACGCGTAACGAACTGAATCGCCCCCGGCGGGCAGACGCCGCCGCAGGTTTGGCAGAACGTGCAGTCGGCCGTGCGCGTCGTGTAGTCTTCCCGAATGGCGTCAAACGGACAGATCTCAAGGCAGCGCCGGCAACCGATGCACGTGTCGGCGACTTGCCGCTGGCCGATCCGCAGCAGGTTGCCCAGCGAGAACAACGCGCCGCTCGGACAGACATAGCGGCACCAGAACCGACGTCCCAGCAGGCTGAGTCCGAAGACGGCCAGGAACAAGGCGATCGAAAGGTAGAACGTCCAGCCCACGGGCAGCAGGTGGCCGGGGCCCTTCAGGATTGCCAACTGCAGCCGAGCCGCCGTGAACATCAGGCCGCGAGTCAACACGGGGATCGCCGAAACGACGCCGGCCAGCAACACGCCGCACAGGGACGAGATCAGCGTGGCGGCCAGCAGGTAGTACCTGACGTGGCCCCACCACGGCGATGAACGAACTCTCGCTGGTCGGCTCTTCCGAGCCGACCAGACGGCCTGGAAAGGCCGTCCCACGAAGTAGTCGAAGCCGTCGATCAGGGTCCCCAGCGGACACAGGTAGCCGCAGAAGCCGCGGGGAACGAGCAGGCAGGCCACCAAGATCGCCGCCGCCCACCACAAGGTCGCTCCGTTGACAAACCGTCCCGCGATCATCGTGGAAAGGCCGACCAGCGGATCGATCAACAAGAACAGCTCGACCTTGAACGACTCCTTGTTGCCAAACGTCGTCTGGCTGAACGTCTCCGCATAGGGCCAGCACACGTAGAAGAAGGCGTACAGAAAAGCCAGCAAGCAGAGGACTTGGGTGCAGCGCCGGACGGGCGAGCAGCGCGTCACGGGGCCAAGTCGTTCCCAGACCCGGTACCAGCGGCCGCCCCAGCCGGTCTGCTGGGACCTGGTGCGGAAGCGGACGAAGATGTTGGCGCCGCGGCTGCGGCGGGCGTCACGGCTCATCGCAACCCCGCCTGCTTCAAACAGCGGTAGACGCCGTGGACGATGGCGTCTTTGGTCACGGTAGCGCCGCTGATGCCGTCCACCTGCAGGCTCTGCGCGTCGACGATCCGCTGCGGAATCAGAACGCAGGCGTTCTGGTCGATTTTTTCCTCATGCTTCAGGCGGATGTCGGCGATCTTTCCTTCCCGCACCGTCAAGGTGACGTCGATGTCGCCGGCGTAGCCGAGGGCCTTGTCCTGGTACTGTCCGTCGCGCAGCACGGCGGCCGCCACGGCTTGAAACGTCAACAGATCCAGCTTCGACTGGACCTGGGCGGCCCGGCGCGGCAGCAGGTGGCCACCGTACGGCGGTTTGGCGGTGGGGTACAGGGCGGCCGCCTGAGCGTAATTCTTCTTGGCTTCGTCGGTTCGGCCCCAGGCGGTGTAAAGATCGCCATACGCGTCCAACATGTCGGCCTTCCGCATGACGTCCCAAGGCGGCGGCGGCAAGCCATTCATAGCTACATCCAAGGTCGTCTTGGCCTTGTCGAATTCACCGTACTGCGAGTACAGCGAAGCCAGCGTCAGGTGGGCGTGGATCGGCGTGATCTCGTGAGGCTTGGCCAAGTACTCTTCGTGCGCCCGGATGGACCACACCGGCTCGCCGCCCAGGAACGTGTACATCGGATATTCATGGCCGTCGCCGATGTCGCCTTTCTGCAGGTAGATCCAGGTCAGCTTGATCGCCTCACGGTGCGTCTCGACGCGGCCGAACCCCAGCAGGCGGCGGATCTCCAACCGGGCGTCCTTCCAGGGCTTCGAGGTGTCGTATTGCGTTTGCACCTGTTCCAGCCACGGCGGCGGGATCACCAGCTTGGCCAGTAATTCGTCCAGCTTCGGCCGCCCTGCGGGAGGATCGGCGGCGGGAGCGGCCGGTGCCATCGCGGTCTCGTCCTTGGTGTCCGGCTTGGCGGTGTGACCCGAATCCGGGATCTCGGCGTTGGCCGCGTCGACTGCCGCTTTCGGGCCATTTTGCGAGTTGGCGCTGCCGGACTCGCCAGTGGCTGCATCGCCGCTTGGCTCCGCAGACACCTGCGGGGAAGACGTCGCATGCGCGACCGCCTCGGAGGCTGCCGGCGGGCCAGCGGATTCCGGCTGGGGCGACGCATCAGGCCGTGAATTCTCGACCGTTGCCGGCGGCGCGCCACTCGAACAGCCAAGCGCGGCGATCACGGTCGGCAAAGCCAATCCAAGAAGCAAGCGTGGAAAAAGCGAACGAATTGGGCGGGAAAGCATGGCAAGTCCTCGGGGATCTGGACAGTCAAGAATCCAGCGTCTGTGCGAAACGGTGGCCAACCCAAGATCGCGATGACTTCCATTGGGCATGACGCGATCTCCGGTGTTCGCTCTGGCTTCTGCCCCCTACCGCTGCACGAATTCCAGCAACAGCCCGTCGGGGTCGACTGCGCAAACCACGCCGGCTGCATCCGACGCGGCGATGGGATCGGTCAGGAACCGCACGCCGCGGGCCTTCAGTTGTGCAAAGGTCTGCCGCACGTCTTCCACGAAGAACGTGAGCCAGCGGACGCCCGCCGCGAACTTGTCCGAACGTGGTGCCGGCGGCGAGGCGATGTCCATCAGCTTGATCAGCGTGCCGCCCGCCCGTAGACGCACGTGGCGGAACCCGCGCGGAGCCAGGGCTGCGCCCCTGGCCACCTCGTCGGGAATCTGGATGTCCTGCACGATCTCGAAGCCCAGCTGCTCGTGATAGAAACGGAGCGACTCCTGGAAGTTGCTGCACACGACGGCGATGTCCACGGTCGGGTGCGTCAGTTTCAGTACGGCCGTTCGTTTCTCTGCGGCCGGCGGCGCGGCCTCTGCTGGTTCCGCTGCCTGTTGATGCTGATACGGCAGCAGCGACAGTCCTGCCGCACAACCGATAAACGCGCGTCGTCTCATGGTCTCCTCCACAGTGTTGGCAGCTACAATTAAACGTCTCGAACCTCCATCCGGTCCCCGAACGCGTTCGGCGCTGGCCCGGTTTTCGGTTATCATTGTACACACGATCCGGCCTGCTGGCAGCGCCGCGAGCGGGGCACGGTCTGGAAGTGTGGCACGGCCTACTTGTTGGCCGTGCTTGCAGCGGTCACGGCCAACAAGTAGGCCGTGCCACAGGAAAACGTGACGAAATGACATTTCCTGCCAGGAGTCCCCTCATGCGATTCCCACGATTGGCGTTGGGTGTTCTGTTATTGGCCGCTGCGGTCGGCGTGGCCGGCGAACCGCAGGGGCTCCGGGAGTCGGCGCGGGGCATCCCGCTGGCCGAGCAGGCGGACGTGCTCGTGGTCGGCGGCACGACCGGCGGCGTGGCGGCCGCGGCCCAAGCGGCGCGGAGCGGCGCGCGGGTCGTGCTGATCACCCAGTATCCGTACCTGGGCGAAGACGTGTGCGCCACGCTGTGGCTGTGGGACGAGCCGGACGGGCCGAGCGATTCGCCTTTGACGCGCAAGCTGTTCGACTCCTCGCCCGCTCGGCCGATGCACGTCAAACGGGTCCTGGACCAGTGGCTGCTCGATGCCGGCGTCCGTTTTTTCTTCGGCTGCTACCCGACCGAGTTGCTGCGGGACGCCCAAAGCAACCTCGCCGGAGTTGTAATGGCCAATCGGGCCGGCCGGCAGGCCGTCGTGGCCAAGGTCGTGGTCGATGTCACCGAGCGGGCGGCCGTCGCCCGGCTGGCCGGAGCCCGCTTCGCGCCGTACCCGGCTGGCACCGCCGAATTCCGGCGCGTGGTCGTGGGCGGGGAACCCCCAGTTGCCGAAGGTGTCCAGACGCGGCGTCTGCCGCTCGATTGGTTCGGCAAAGGCCAGCCCAATCCGGCGTACGAATGTGCCTTGACGCTGCCGATGAAGGACGGTTCGTACGCGTCGTTCGCCCAGGCGGAACAGCGGGCGCGGGACCTGACGTTTCAACCCCAACAACTGGACGCGGCGGAGCGGTTGTTCCAAGTGCCGCCCGACGCCATGGAAGGACAAGCTGGGTGTGAGGGGCCGTGGCCGGGCGCCGAGCGCATCGACCTGGACGTGTTCCGGCCTCGCGGGATTGCGCGGCTGTATGTCCTGAGCGGCTGCGCGGCGGTCTCGCGGCGGGCGGCAGAACAGCTGTTGCGCCCCGGCGTCTTGATCGACGTCGGTGCGAAAATTGGCCAAGAAGCGGCGCAGGAAGCCGGGCACGTGCCGCAGCCGCGGTCGCCGCAGGTCGCGCCGGCTCAAGATCAATTGGCAGACACGGTTCCCGGCGAGGTCCGCGAGCCGCTCAGCGGCTTGCGGCCTTCGCAGACCGGCGCGTCCACGCTCGCCAGCCCGGACAGGCAACTGCCGATCGCCGCCCGGTACGACGTGGTCGTGGTTGGCGGCGGCACGTCCGGCGCGGCAGCGGCGATCGCCGCCGCTCGGCAAGGCGCGCGGACCTTGGTGCTCGACTACCAGCACAGCCTGGGCGGCGTGGGCACGCTGGGCTTGATCGGCAAGTACTGGCACGGCGTGCGGGTGGGATTTACGGCCGAGGTCGATCAGGGCGTGGCCCAACTGGGGGCACGGGTCGGCGTGCTGGGCAAGGCCGAGTGGTGGCGGCAAGCGGCCCGCCGCGCGGGCGCCGACATCTGGTTCGGCGTCTTGGGCTGCGGCGCGGTCGTCGATGGCAGCCGCGTCCGCGGCGTCGTGGTGGCGACGCCGCAGGGCCGCTGCGCCGTGCTGGCCCACGTCGTCATCGACGCCACGGGGAACGCCGACATCGCCGCTGCCGCCGGGGCCCCCTGCGCGTACGTGGACGCGTCCGACCTCTCGATGCAACTGGCCGGCCTGCCGGCCCGGCAACTGGGCGACTCGTACGTCAATACCTGCTACCTGTACACGGACGAGACGGATGTCGTGGACCAATCGAGCCTCCTGGTGGTCGCCAAAGACCGCTTTCGCGAGGCCTACGACCTGGGCACGCTGGTGGACACCCGCGAGCGGCGGCGGGTTGTGGGCGAGTTCGTGCTGCGGCCGACGGACCTGCACGCCGGGCGGACCTACCCGGATACGATCAGCGTCCACGCCAGCAACTATGACATGTACGGATTCCCCGTCCATCCGCTGTATCTGCTGGCGATTCCCCCCAAGAAGCAAGTGATTCGAGGCTATCTGCCGTATCGCTGTCTGCTGCCCCAGGGGCTCGACGGACTACTGGTCGTCGGACTCGGGCTCAGTGCCGGCAGCGACGCGATGGCGGTCATCCGCATGCAGCCCGACTTGCAGAACCTGGGCTACGCGGCGGGGCTGGCCGCGGCCCAGGCGGCCCGCAGCGAGCGCCCGTTGCTGGAACTCGATGTCCGTTCTCTGCAGCGGCAATTGGTCGAGGTCGGAAACCTGCCGGCCGAGGTCCTCGATGACTCCGATTCGTTCCCCGTCGCCCACGAGCGGCTGGAGTCGGCAGTGCAGCGGCAACCGTGGAGCCTGGAGGATCTGGCCCTGGTGGTGGCTCACCGCGACGCGGCGCTGCCGCTGCTGCGTGCGGGGCTGGCCGCAGCTGATTCGGACGCCGATCGGCTGGGCTGGGCCCGCGTCTTGGCCATGCTGGGGGACGGCGCCGGCGTCGAGACGCTGCTGGCCGCGTTGGACCGTGCCGCCTGGGACAAAGGCCAGGACATCGTGACGTCGGGCGAGAGCGGAGCCAACTACAGTTCGCTGGACATGCTCATCCTGGCGCTGGGCCGCGCGGGCGACCGCCACGCCGTGGCGCCGATTTGCGCCAAGGCGAAGCAACTGGATCCGCAGAGCGGTCTGTCCCATTTCCGCGCCGTGGCCGTCGCGCTAGAGACGCTCGCCGATCCGTCCGCTGCCGCGACGCTGGCGGTCCTGCTGCAGCAGCCCGGCATGACGGGCCACGCCATCACGACCTTGGCCGATGCCCGGCGCAAACGGGGGGAGGAAGAGCAACGGCAAGGCCGGACCGTGCGGCTGATCAACCCGGCCCTGCGGGAGCTGATCTTGGCCCGCGCGTTGTATCGCTGCGGCGATCAGCGCGGGCTGGGCGAGCGAATCCTGCGGCAATACGAGCAAGACCTGCAAGGGCCGCTGGCACGACATGCCCGCGCCGTGCTTGAGAGCCGGCGATAGCAGTCATGCTCGTTGCGTGAAATCGAATGGTCGTCCAGCGATGGCAGAGGAAAGGAAAACGTGGTCTTCGTAACCATTGACATGCCGTGTGGATTGCCGTAAGGTTGGGCGAAGATACGAAAGGTTCCGTGGTCCTTGGGTTGAAAGGGGAGACCGTGAGTCCGCTTGTCGCGAGCAGCGCTGGAACGTATTTGTCGGCGGAAGCCTACCGAGAGTACCGCGGCCAATGGATCGCCTTAAGCGCGGACGGCACGCGCATCATCGCCAGCGCCGACGACTTGCATACGCTCGAAGACCAACTTGTGGCTGATGGCGAGGACCCGGAAAAAGTCATCTTCGACCGTGTCGAAGACGGTGATATCGTTCTCGGCGGCGCGGAGTTCATGTGATGCTCCAGTTCCCCTATCAGCCGATTCCGCTCATGGGAACTGCACCGCCTTCGCTACCGCCGACTACGACAGTCCGCTGGCGTCCCTTCGCGCCGGTGACGATCAGTTCTTCAACGTGATGTTCCGTGGCGCCGATCAGATCGTGGAACTCGAGCCGAACCTCTCGTACCCCGGAACGATGACATCCCGATGACGTACGATCCGCAATGGAGATGAATTGGTTCAGCTTGTCGGCGGGCTTGAGGGAAATTGCATCCGCCGGAAAATCGGTTACCATAACGCGTTGACGGGACCGCTTGCGTCTCGCTTTTGCCCTGCCGTCTCACGTAGAGGAGCAACCCGATGGAAACGAAGCCGAATCTGAGCCGCCGAAGATTTCTCAAGCACACCGCCGCGACGGGAATGGCGTTGACTGCCCCGCTGGTGGTCCCGGCATCCGTGCTGGGCCGGGGCGCGCCCGCGCCCAGCGAGCGGATCACGATGGGCGTGATCGGCTATGGCGGGCGGTGCGGGGCGATTCTGCCTCACTTCCTGATGTTCGACGACCTGCGGTGCGTCGCCGTCTCGGACTGCCGGTCGAATCGGTTGGCTGCGGCCAAGAAGGTCGTGGATACCCACAACGCCAACGAAGACTGTGCCGCCTATCCCGATTTCCGCGATCTGCTGGCCCGCTCGGACATCGACGCCGTGCTGATCGCCACGGGCGACCGCTGGCACACGCCGCTGTCGATCCTGGCCGCCCGCTCGGGCAAGGACATTTACTGCGAGAAGCCCGTCTCGCTGACCATCGGCGAAAGCCGGGCGATGGCCGACACGATGGCCCGCTATGGCACCGTGTACCAGGCCGGCCATCAGCGCCGCTCGGTGGGCTCGTACGCGTTCCAGGTCGAGGCGGCCCGCAGCGGGATGATCGGCAAGGTCCACACCATCATCTGCCAGGTGTGGGAAGGGCCGACGGTCGCCTTGGACACGCAGCGTCCGGTGCCGGAGGGCTTCGACTACGACATGTGGCTCGGTCCCACGCCTTGGCACCCGTACGTTCCGGCCTATGTGAACGGCTGGAATTACTTCTGGGACGTCGGGGCCGGGCCGATCATCGGCATGGGCTGCCACTACACCGACATCGCCCAGTGGGGCCTGCAGCGCGACGACACGGGCCCCGTCCTGTACGAGGGCACCGCCACGTGGAAGCTGGACGCGTTCAGCGAGACCCCCGTGCTTGCCGACTGCACCTGCACCTACGCCGACGGCGTGAAGATCATCATCCGCTCCAGCGGCCTCTTCCAGGACCGCTACATCCGCTTCGTCGGCTCCGACGGCTGGATCCAGGTGGACGATCAGACCAACAAGATGACCGCCGAGCCCGCGTCGATCCTGCAGGCCAGAAACATCCCGGCCCCAAGCTGGGCCCAAACCGGCGACCACGTCCGCAACTGGCTCGACTGCATCAAGAGCCGCAAACAGCCGATCTGCCACCCCGAAAGCGCCCACCGCGCCACCACCATCTGCCACGCGGCCAACATCGGCCTCCGCCTCGGCCGCTCCCTGAGGTGGGATCCCCAGGCCGAACGCTTCCTCGACGATCCCCAGGCCAACGCCATGCTCGTACGCGCCTCGCGCTCGCCCTGGGCCGTCATCTCCTGATCAAGATGCGTGCTTTGGCGGCGAATAGGCTGATGCTGGTTGACCGTTTCCCCGCAAGTACGTGGGGGGGTGATCATGCACCAGACCAAATTGCTGCCGAAGGACTGTCGGAACTGCGGGAGCAGGGAGTTGTATGCCACGGACGTGATCCAGGGGGATTACGTCGCCGCCGATGGTTCCTACGGCCTTGGCAATCATGTCTCTGCCTCCCACGGAGTCGCGTCACGAGGATGGGCTGGAATTCTGCGGCCCCCGGATTGGTCTTAGGATGTGACCGAGAAGCACGTTGACTGCTTGCGCTTCGAGCCGGAATTACGACACACCGAAGCAGTATCGAGGCCGGCAAGGGACCGCGTGTCGTTGCTGCGGAAACACCGCAGTCACTTCCTTGCCGCGAGGCTGCTGTCACGGCAGGAAGTCGGGCTTGGGCGGGATCTTGGCGGGGGACGAGGGTGGTTGCTCCACAAGCACGACGCTGCTGGCAACCTGCGCATTCGATGAAACGCGAGGCTTTTTCCCGCTCGCTGTCGTGAGGCCTCGGACCGTCAATTTCTGGCAGCGGGTGTACGGGAAGGCGGAGTCGGCCGGATCGTTGCCGCCGGGATTGCTGAGGAAGAACAACCCAGTGTAGTCTTGGGGATGATTCGAGTCATCGACATACAGGCCGTCGATCGTGATCTCGCGCGGCATGGAGCAGTCGTACCCAAAATCGTGTGTGCCGTCGTTGCCCACGTAGAACATCTGCGGACGAGACGGGCTCCCGCAAGAAGGAATCCAGCGGCAATTGCGGATCGCGACATCGCCTTCCCAGGTGCTTCCGTAGTCGCCGCGGAAGTTGATCAGCGAACCTCCGCAAAGGACGGAGTCCTCCACCAGGAGTAGACCGCGTCCAATGGCGTTCAGCCCCGCATACCCGAGCGTGCAGCGGCGGATGATATAGCTGCCGGAGACGCCCATGTGCGTGTCCATGCGGTTGAGCGTGCAGTCCTCCAGCAGAATGTTCTTGCAGAAGTTGGTCCCGATCACGCCCCAGCGGGTCCGATCGCAAACGTTGTCCATGCGGCACTTGATCATGGCGAAGTTGACCACGCCGCCGGCCGAGTAGTCGTACGACCCCATGCTGACCGGCCTGTCCGCGGCCCCGATCGTTTGATAGGTCTTGTGTGCCGAGGCGAAGCAGTTGCGCAGCGTGACGTTGGCGCAGTCGCTGACGCGAATGAAGCCCGAATACGGATGCCCCACCGAGGTCTCTCCGACACTGTGATGAGTCAGGCCATCGACCTCCGTGTTGGATCGCTGGATGTCGATGTTCCTGGACCAGTAGTTGTACCCGACCTCCTGTTTCATTCGATTCGCAACCGTGGTAAAGACGCCGCCCCGCAGCACGAGGCGGTTCTCGTCGATCGGACGGGCCTCGACACGGCTGACATTCTCGTAGTCCCAGTCGATGTTGCCCTCGATCGTCCCGTCCCGGCGAAGGATGAAGCAGTCGCGCTGGGCCGTTCCGGAATTGCGGTTGCTGCCACGCCGGATGTATCGCTTCTTCGCACTATTCCATACGACCACGTGGCAATCGTGCTCGGGGCGGACATCCAACTGCCTCTGGTCGCGGGCAAGCCGATCGATCTGCAGCTTCGCGGGCTTCAACAAAGAACGCACTGCAAACAGCGCTTTCCTGTGGTTCTCGACTTTCGTGTCATCGATCGTAAAACGTGAGGTGTTCCAGTCGGTGTCCGTAGCGATCGTCGCGGTCAGGGCCTTGCTGCCGAGATGGTACGTGGCAGCGGGCCTGGTCTTGACGGGCAACCCATGCCGATTGGCGTACTCGTGCGCTTCGCAAATCGCCGGCAGATCGTCATGCACGCCGTCGCCAACGGCTCCGAATCGCTCGTACGTCACAGGATCTTCGGCCCCGACCGACAACGTCGGCAAAAAGACGCCAAGCGATATCGCCAGCGCAAATCCAAAATACCACAGCTTCATTGATCCACCTGTTCTTTTCTCGCTGCAATCAGTCGCCCCGCGCTCGTCTCTGGCAGGCACCGGCAGGTTGAGAATCGCCGACTCCCGGCCAGGCAGGCACGCATCGGAAGGAGTCATTCTATCTCGATTGAACGACCGACGCCAACTGGCGCCCAACTAGTTCCTCAACGCTTTGGAGCCTGGAAGGTTGCGACGGCTCGCGACGGATCGCGGAGCATTTCCGTCCGTTTGAGCCCGTAACGGTTGTGCCCTGACGCGTGGCCTGCGCTGAGAGGCGATCGTTCCTCGCCAGTGCGGGAAATGCGTCACTTCGGCACGTACCAGAACGTCCTCCAATACGCCTTGTCCATCTCGAACGGATCGACCGACGCGGCGAAATCGTGATCCACCGGCAGCACGCCGTAACGGATCATCTCGCGGACGTAATCGCGGCGTGGCACGAAGCGGACTGGGCAGTCCGGGCCGTTGTTGGGACTGGGGGTGATCATGCAGAAGCGGTTGTTCTCGTCCAGAATGTGCTTCCGACCGCGGGCGACCGCGGCGACGATGGCCCGATAATCCGGGTCGCTCTTGTCCCGGAACACCGCTTCGCCGGACTTGGCCTGGCAGACGCCCAGCCCGCCCGCGTCCTTGGCCAGCGGCGCGCGGGCCGCTTTCGACAGTTCCGGGTACGACAGATTGTAGATCAGGTGCCGATTGTACCGGCCGCCGTCTTCGGACATGGTGTGCGCCAGGTACTTGTGCTTCTGGAATTCGTCCGGCGGGTAGTAGCGGGCGTAGAAGTGCGCCGGCAATTTGTACGTGCCGATCAGCTTTTCTTTCTCGGTCGGCGCGTGGCAGCGGTCGCAGCGGCGGCTGATGACCTCGGCCAGCGCCTGGGTCTCCGGCCAGTCCTTGTCGTTCCGCACGTTGCCGCTGTGTTCGTAGTAGCCGATCGTGCCGTGGCTGTTGACGGCATACGTTCCCGCGTGATTGGCGCCGGCGTCCAGCCAATGGCGGATGATCTTCTGCTCGGATTCCGGCATGTCGACGCCCGCGTGGCGCTGTTCGATCAGCTTCAACAGGCGGCTGGAACCGGTGCCGATCTCGTACGGTCCAAAGTTGCTCTTGCTGTGTTCGGAATACGGCAGAATGATCCGGTTGTCGCCAAACAGCTGCCGCCACGACATCTGGAGATAACCGATCGGGTACAGCGGGCCCCAGTGGCCGGAGATATTGAACCCGCCCTCTTCGCGGTCGTGGTTGTGGCAGGCCAGGCAATGGCGGTCCAGGATCGG
>CAYUFW010000103.1:1922-4762 GCA_964443915.1 uncultured Pirellulaceae bacterium | reverse complement strand
CTCGGGATCGACGGGCTGTGTCCGCAGCAGGCGGAGCACCCGGCCGCGTTCGTCGGCGTTGGGCGTTTCGGTCCGTTTCTCATGGCAGCCGACGCAAGTGGTGGTTTCGCCTGGCATGACGGACGTGAACGAGTGCATGCGTTTGACGCAGTGCCCTTTTTCGTTCATGGCCACGAACAGAAAGCTGCGCAGCGGCGGCAGCTTGAAATAGGCGCTGCCGTCTTCGGAAACCGGGACGGACCCGATCAACCGCTCCACCGAGAACGTGCCGCCGGCGGACATTTCGGACATCGCGCCGGCATAGTTGATCGGCTTGGGCAGCGCCTCGTAGATCAGCAGGCGCTTGACCGTGCCCGGCTGGACGCCCTTCATCTTGCGGCCGCTGTACAGGTTGACCAGGGCCAGGCATCCATGGTCGGCGGCCGGGGACGTGTGGTCGGCGATCACCGGCTCCCGCTCGCGCCTCATCACCGGCCGCGGTTCGCCGATCCAGTATCCCGCTTTGGCCAGTTCCTCCGGCAAGCGGTACAGGACTTCCGTCTCGCCCTGGCCGTTCATCAATTCGATGGCCGTCTTGTTGGCGACCAGGAAATGGTTTTCCGAGAAGGCCCACGGATCGCAGTGGATGTTGCCCTTGCTGATGTACTGAACCCCGCGGGGATCGTCCGGTCCGAGCCGTGGATCGACCAGCGCGGTCTTGCCGTAATGCTCGCGCATCCCGTGGCCGGGCGACCACGTCACGACCAGCTTCGGGCTGTGCGGAACCGGCTTGGGGGCCAGGATCGTGCCGTGGTTGATCTGGTTGCCGTACAGAATCATCTGCCGTGTGCCGTCTGGGTTCATGGCCCAGAGATGGTGGTAGCCCATGTGAAAGCGGTCCACGTACTCCCAGCGCATGTAGGCGACCTGGCCGTTGGCCAGCACCCAGGGCGTGTTGTCGTGTTCGACGTTGGCCGATAGCGCGCGGATGTTGCTCCCGTCGGCGTCGCACTTGTACATGATTCCGACCTGCGTCAGCCAGCATTGCACGTAGCGGTTGGCCCGCGTGGAACAGAAAATGATCTGGCCGTCGGGCAGGTACGTGGGCTCGAAATCGTCCCAGCCGGGCGGAGAATAGGTCGCGTAGTCTTCCATGCCGGGCGAAACGTCCTCGCCCTGGCCGGTCAGCTGCTTCAGCCCGCTGCCGTCGAGGTTGATTTCGTACAGGCTGTAATGCCGTTTTCCCTTGGGCAGGTAGGCGAAAACAAGCTTCCGGGCGTCGTAATGAATCTGCGGGTCGCGGATGTTGCCTTCGGGGTCCTCGAAGATCGTCCGGACCTGCTTGGTCTTGACGTTATAGATGCACAGCTGCCCGCCGGAATTCATGGGGAACGTCGGCCGGCACTGGTCGATCGAATAGTACGCGATGCTGGCGTACCAATGGCCATCGATGCTGGGCTTGCGGACGGCGAACAGGACCTCGTCAGGCATGCCGGCGTCGAGGAACGAACCGAGCATCGACGGCGTTTTGGTCGCGGCCGCGGGTTTCTGTTCCGCCGTCCGTCCGAACGCAGAGAAAACGAGCACTAACAGCAGACCAGGCAGGGTGCGGAAAAACATGCTTCTGTCTCCGGCAGGTGAGTATGGAGACAGGAATTATACTCAAAGAGACGGCACGTTGCGAGAACACTTCGGTCCTCGCGGCGTTTCTGCGCATGCGCCCCCACCCGAAGTCGATCACCAGCAAGACCGCACCTTGATCCGCAGCAACAAGTCGCCGGGTCAAGGTCCTGATCGTGGAGGACAACGCGGACAGCCGGATGATGCTTGGTCGAACCGATCGTTCTGGAACAGTTGCAGAATGCTCTCGCCGCTCCCGCCCGCCGGCGCGGAGCGGTCCGTTCCTTGCGTCCTGCCTATGATCAGCCCGTCGCAGTCGGCCCCGGTTGATACCGGTCGGTTCTGGCATCCAGGATGATGCGGGCGAGGAATGGCGGCAGCTGCGAAGGT
Organism: uncultured Pirellulaceae bacterium; assembly: GCA_964443915.1. Classification (GTDB taxonomy): domain Bacteria; phylum Planctomycetota; class Planctomycetia; order Pirellulales; family Pirellulaceae; genus Anammoximicrobium. The sequence goes on along the minus strand of CAYUFW010000103.1, from coordinate 2,773 downwards.
TGGCCCCGCGCACAGCTCAGTAACCCGCGCACAGCTCAGTAACCCGCGCACAGCTCAGCGTCGCCAGCGCTCAGAGGTTCTTGAGAACCCGCGCGGCCTTGGTCGCATCGGCCGAAGTATCCACGGCCAAGTGCCCCACAAAGCGCTTGTTCATGGCCGCGGCCGAGAGCCCGCGGAGATTGATCCCAGCCGCCGCCAAGGCCCGGGTGATCTGGGCGCCGAGCCCCGGCTTGTCCGGGCCTTCGATGCGCACCGAGTGCAGACTCTGGGTCTTGGCAAACCCGGCCTTCTTGGCCGCTCGCAGTTGGGCCGCACCCGCCAGCGGCGTCAGGAATACGACTCCCGTGCCCGGCGCGTCCGGCGCCCGGCGGGCGATGACGAATTCCAGCTGCGCGCCGGCCGCCGCCAGTTCCTCCAGTTTCTGCGCCAGTCCCCCCGGCTGGTCCTCGATGCTCGCCGCCCACACATCCACCCGCGTTACATTCAGTGCCATGACTCGTTCCTCCTGTGAAAAGGGCAAAACCAAGCTTGACGATTCGACACGATCGGGAAGTGAAAGCCCCTACAAGCCCCCCCGTGGGCGCCGCATTTCCCCGGGGAGCCTGCTGAAGAAGCACCAGCACGAACCGAAGTGGGGTACGCTTCCAGCTTGCCAGGTTTGCACATTCTCAATTCTCGCGAGTTCCTGAACTGCGCATTCGGCAAGCTGGAAGCTTACCCCACGACTTTTTCAGCAGCCTCCCAAGGCCGATGGGCAACCCGCTTCCCGCTTGATTCCGGTCGGTTCCGACACCCAGTATAATGCAGCGGACGATTCCTTGCACGCTCATGAGGCACCTCGTGGCAGGATT
>CAYUFW010000103.1:282-1912 GCA_964443915.1 uncultured Pirellulaceae bacterium | reverse complement strand
GGGGTACGCTTCCAGCTTGCCCGGCTTGCACATCCTCAATTCTCACGAGTTCCTGAACTGCGCATTCGGCAAGCTGGAAGCTTGCCCGACGACTTTTTCAGCAGCCTCACGGGGGCGATGGGCAACCCGCTTCCCGGATGATACCGTAAGTTCCGACCTCCAATATACTGCAGCGGACGGTTCCTTGCACGGGCAGGAGTCGCTTCATGACAGGATTCGGCGCCACATGGGCAAGGCCGCTGTTGGTTCGCCCTTGCTCGGGAGCCAGGAGATCAACAAACTGGAAACGGCGCTAGTACGGTCCGCGGATCGCCGGTGCGATTTCCGCGTCGTACAGTTCCCGTAATTGCTGATGCGTCGCTTCGCCCAAGGGCAGCAGGCTGGATGCCCCCGCGTTGCCCTCGGCTTGTTCCACCGTCGTGGCGCCGGGGATGACGCTGCTGACGGCGTCGTGATCGAGGATCCAACGCAGCGCCAACTGGGCCATCGTTTCGCCGCTGTCGGGCTCGAGCACGGCTTGGACCTTGTCCGCCAATTCGACGCCGCGCTCGAACGGGAGCCCGGCAAACGTCTCGCCGACGTTGAACACCTGGCCGTCCGCGTTGTAGTGGCGATGGTCGGTCGGCGGGAATTGATGTCCGGGCCGGAACCGCCCCGTCAACAGGCCGCTGGCCAGCGGTACGCGCACGATGATCCCGACACGCCGTTTTTGAGCTTGCTCGAAAAACAGCTCGGAGGGGCGCAGCCGGAACATGTTGAAGATGATCTGGACCGTTTCGACGCCAGGGTACTCGATGGCCTTCAAGGCTTCCTCGACGCGCTCCACACTGACACCGTAATGCAGGATCTTGCCCTGCTGCTTGAGGTCGTCCAGGACGGCAAACACCTCAGGCCGGTAGTAGACATCGGTTGGCGGGCAGTGCAGCTGGATCAGGTCGAGCGCCTCCAGCCCGGTGTTGGTCAGGCTGTCCTCGACGAAGCGGGTGATGTTCTCCCGGTTATAGCCGTCGGCCGTGTGGGGCCTTAAGCGCCGGCCGCACTTGGTGGCCAGGAATATCTTTTCCGGCCGGCTGCGCACCAGCCGTCCGGCTTGCCGCTCACTCTGGCCGTCGCTGTAGCCGTCGGCCGTGTCGATGAAGTTGATGCCCAGGTCAGCGGCTTTTTCCAGGATGCTCCAAGCCCGCTGATCATCGAAGGGCTTACCCCAGCCGCCGCCCACCTGCCAGGTTCCCAGCGATATGGCGGATACATGAAGGCCTGTGCGGCCAAGCGGTCTGTACTGCATGTTGCACCTCCTTGCGCGCCTTAGGCGCTGCCTGATCTTATTTTACACCATCGCTGGCTGTCGGACTATCCGCCATCAGGCGCCCCTGCGCTGACGCCCGGCCCCGCGAGCCGGCTGCGCCCGCTGGAGATCGGCTGGACAGAAAGCTGGGTCCGGATACGTTCCTTGAGCGCCTGGACATGGGAAATGACCCCGATCAGCTTGCCGTCCTGCTGCAGGCTGGCCAGCGTGTCAAGGGCCGTCTCCAGCGTCTCTTCGTCGAGTGTGCCGAACCCTTCGTCGAGGAACAGCGAGTCGACCCGCACGTTGCGGCTGGCCAGGCGTGACAGGCCCAGAGCCAGGGCC
>CAYUFW010000103.1:0-272 GCA_964443915.1 uncultured Pirellulaceae bacterium | reverse complement strand
CTCGCCGCCGGACAAGTTCTTGGTCGAGCGGATCTCCCCGGCCTGGTAGTTGTCGACCACGCTCAGCTCCAGCGGCTGGTCTGGATCGCGGACCAAAAGGTAGCGGTCCGACATCTGGCTCAGCTGGCGGTTGGCCTGGGCGACCATGCGTTCAAAGGTCAGGCCCTGGACGAAATTACGGTACTTCTTGCCGTCCGCGGACCCGATCAGCTCGTGCAGGCGGTTCCAGCGCCGGCAGACCAGGTCCTGAGATGCGATCTGGCCCTGGTCTG
>CAYUFW010000102.1:18386-24143 GCA_964443915.1 uncultured Pirellulaceae bacterium | reverse complement strand
TCGGTCGCGCCCCCACGCTAGCTGCTGGCATTTCGCAACGTTACGATCAAGGCCCGCCGCGCCCCACGTGGCGACAAGTCCTTGTCTTCCCGCTTGAAGGGTTTCTCCCTCGCATCGTAGAATGTTCAAGGCGTCGCCGCGGCCACGCACAGGCGATGCCGGCATTAGATTGGTATGCAGAAACATGGCGCAAGACTACTATCAAATCCTGGGGCTCCCCCGAGCCGCATCGCAGGCCGAAATCCAGAAGGCGTATCGCAAGCTGGCACGGAAGTTCCATCCGGACATGAATCCGGACGACAAGTCGGCCAAGGAGAAGTTCAAGAAGATCCAGGAAGCGTACGACGTTCTGAACGACCCGCAGAAGCGGGAGATGTACGACCGCTACGGCAGCGCTTTCGAATCGGCGGGTGGAGGCGCGGGGCCGCGCTGGCAATCGTCCCACGGCGGCCCGGAGGGCTTCCAAGAGATCGACTTCAGCCAGATTTTCGGCCAGGGCGGTGCGGCTGGCGGGTTTGGCGGCTTTGAGGAGATCCTGCAGCAATTCGCGGGCGGTGGCGGCAAGCGGGGACGCCGGCCCAGCCCTCGGACTCGCGGCGCCGATCTGGAGCACGAATTGCACATCCCGTTCAACACGTCCATCACGGGCGGGCAGGCGCAGTTGTCCGTCCGTCGTGGAGGGGGCAAAGTCGAGTCGATCACGGTCAAGATCCCCGCCGGGATCGAGGACGGGGAGAAGATGCGGTTGCGGGGCCAGGGCGAGCCTTCGCCGTCGGGAGGACCGCCCGGCGATTTAATGATCACCGTCCGCGTCGCCGCCCATCCCTGCTTCCGCCGTCGCGGCAAGGATCTGGAGTTGTCCGTCCCCGTGACGCTGGCGGAGGCCGCCCTGGGCGCCAAGATCGATGTCCCGACTCCGCAGGGCGAAATCTCGTTGAAGGTCCCCGCGGGCACCTCCAGCGGGAAACGCCTGAGATTGAAAGGCCTTGGCGTGCCGGCGGCGGACGGGAGCGGCGGGGACCTGTACGCGGAGATCCAAATCGTGATTCCGGAATCGCTGGACGAGGAGAGTCTGGAACTCGTTCGGCGGTTCGACAAGCGGCGCGTCTTGCAGCCGCGGGCCGATCTCAAATGGTAACGCTGCTGGGCTTGCTCGGTTGTCTTGGTGGGACGCTGATTCCGGCGTTCTGGCAGATGCCGCAGCTTGCGTTTCCGGCCGTTTCGGCGGACACGCGCGATCTCGCGTCAGACGCGGTCTCGAGCCAGCTTCCTACCGCGGGCGACTCGGCCGAAGCATCGGGTTCAGAGACGCGGCAGCCCCTGCTGAAGCGGCTGCCGCGAAAGGACCGGGCACGCGTGCTGGCCGCTTTGGCCGGCCTCATTATTCTTGGTTTTGCCCTCGTCTTGCTGGCGTGGTGGGGGGCCCGCTTCACCCGCCGATACCTGAGACGCCCGTGGCCGGGAAGCGAGCGTCGCGAGGCGGGCCGTGTCACGGAATTCGATTGGGCCAGCAAACCGATGTACCCGGATCAGGACCGCGATCAACGGGCGGAGGGGGACCCGCGTGAGTGACGAGCGTTTTCTGCGGCAGCACCGCCTCCGCAGCCGGACTGACTTCCAGCGCGTGTACGACAGCGAACTGTTCGCCGCCGACCAGAGTCTGGTCGTGCGCGGTTGTCCGAACGGGCTGGATCACACGCGGCTGGGCTTGTCCGTCTCGCGCAAGGTGGGTGGGGCGGTCGTGCGAAATCGGTGGAAACGCCTGATTCGCGAAGCGTTTCGCCGTGGGCGAACTCAGATGCCGTCAGGACTGGACGTGGTCGTTCGGCCGCGCGCGGGGGCGGAACCGGATTACCAGCGGATCGCGGAATCGTTGCCCAAGCTCGTCGGGCAGCTGGCGAAGAAACAACGGAGAGAACGGCGATGAGCTTCCTGTGGGCCACCTTGGTGGGTCTGCCCCGTTGGCTGCTGATCGCGGCCGTCCGCCTGTATCAGATTTTCCTCAGCCCCGTGTTGGGCCGCCAGTGCCGGTTTACGCCGACCTGCAGCCAGTACTTCATCTTGGCCGTCCAGAAATACGGCGCCGTCCGCGGCGCGTGGCGTGGCGTCTTGCGGATCTGCCGCTGTCACCCGTTTCATCCCGGCGGCTACGATCCGCCCTAGCCGAAAGGAACCTTCATGCGCGAACCATATCGCCCGCCGCAACGGACGTGGTACCAAAAGTTCCGCTGCGCGTTCCGAGGGCTGCGGCTGGGAGTGCGCGGTCAGAGCAGTTTCGTCGTCCATTTCGTCATGGCGGGTCTGGTGTTGCTCGCGGCCGCCGTGTTGCGAGTCGAACGCACGGAATGGTGCGTACTGCTGCTATGCATCACCGTCGTCCTGGCGGCGGAGATGTTCAACAGCGCCTTGGAGCACTTGGCCCGGGCCGTGGATCGCTCGGAGAACCGGCATCTCGGCTCGGCCCTGGACATTGGCAGCGCGGCCGTGCTGACGGCCGCAATGGGGGCCAGTGTGGTCGGCTTGCTTCTGCTCGTGTCTCGGGCGACGGCATGGATCGGTTGGGGATAGCTCGATCTTAAGCTTTCCCCTCAATCTTCCACCCTCGTATACTGAGTGAGGATGTACTTCGGGGAGAGACGCACAGTGTTCTGCTTCCCCCGCTTTTACTTCCCCGGCGAGGAAAGATCAGCAAACGCGGCTCGCCCGTCCTCCGGCACAGCCTGTATCTGGCGGCGTTCGCCCTTGACTGTCTATAGTCGGTCTTTTCCTGGCACCGATCACCGATTACCGGCCGCGGCCAGAGCTGGGCTGCGGCCCGCCGGGCTGGCCCGGTTGTGGCCCGCCGGGCGGCTGGGTGGTGCCGCCGGGCTGGCCGGGCTGGATGGCTTTCTCGCCCAGCATTTCCACGAGCACTTTGCGGACGCGTTCGGCGTTCAGATTGCCTTTGAGCGTGATCGTCTGCACGTCGAAGACCGGCTTGGCCGCTTCGTCCAGCGCCTGGATCATCTTGCCGACGTTGTCCATCAGCGTCTGGCCTGCGGTGGAGACCAGCAAGGTGTTGGTCACGGGGTCGACGCCGATGGACAGCTTGCCCTTAAAAGAGACCTCCGCCCGGCGATCGGGCTCGCCACCGCCCGACTCGCCGAAGATGTAGGTTGTCTGGCTCGTGGGACGCCGCTCGTCGCGGCCGCGCTGCAGCGCCCTGTCGTTGGAACTGAGCAGATCCAGATAGACCTCTTTGACCGTTTCGGCGATGGTTTCGGCCTTCGAGTAGCGGATTTGGAACACGGCGGTCATGCGCGCCGACTCCGTGTCGTTGGGCGGCGGCGTGTCCCACAGCCGGATCAGTTCTTCGATCGTCTTCAGTTGCTCGGCGTTGGCGCCGACAACGAGCACGGTGTTCGTGTCCAGATCGTCGATAAACTTCAACGGTTTGCGCTGGGAGAGCCGGTAACTCTTGGCTTTCTCCTCCGGCGGCGGGAAGTCGTAGAAGAAGTAACTCCGCCGCCTGCTCTTGTCCTCCGGCTCCTCCTTGAAGTAATCCTCCAAGTTCATTTTGACCCACAGGGACGAAGCGTACTTCAGCGAAAAGACCTTGAAGTCCTTGCGCTGCGGCGCGATTTGAGCGAGGAGTTCTTCGAGCAAATCGAGGGCGGCCGTGTCCTGGGAGGAAATGACCAGCCGGCCATCGGGCCCGATCGAGATCTGCACCGGTGCCCGTCCGGCCGTCGCGTCGGCCGAGTCGGGCTTGGCGGCCGGGTTGGTGAGCGGAGTCTTCGATGCCGATGAAGGTGCCGCCTGCGGCGAGACGTCTGTCCCGGCGCCGGCGGCGGACGGCTCGGCAGCGGGCAGCTCAGCGGCGGGCTCGGCCGGCGGGTCGGCGGGCCGGTCGGCGGCGGCCTCGCCGGGCGCCAGCTGCGCGAACCTGACGAACGTCGTTCCGGCCGGCACGGGGTCCGCGTTGGCCTCGGTCGTCCTGTGATCCGTTGCGGGTTTGGGTTCCGCGGCCGGGGGCTGAGGCTTCGCCGCCTCTGACTTGTCTTCGGACTTGCCTTCGTCGCCAGGGACTTGACTGTCGCGCGGCAGAGCCTCGTGACCGCTCGGCGCCGGCAACGCCTCGGCCGCCGGCAGCACGAGCGGGTTGGGCGCCAGGGAAGGCCAAGCCCGGCGTATCTGCTCGAACAACTGTTGCGTGCCTTCGCCCGTTTCCACCTCCATGACGCGAATGCGGTCCGGGTTCCCGCCCTCGGCCGGGATTTCCCCCAGTTTGACCAGCAGATTGCGGACTTCCTCCATTTCCACATCGTTGGCCCACAACAGCAGCCGATTGCTTTCGACGTCCGCGTCCACGCGGAACTTGTCCTGGCCCTCGTCTTCAGAGGAACGGCGGCGATCATCCCAAAAGCCGAAATATCGGGGCCGTTCTTCTTTCTTCTGCTCCTGCCCCATCATGAACGTGATCGTGCCCGCGACGTAATCGGCTTCCAGCCGCCGCAACCGGATCACCTCGAACTGGCGGCCGCTGCCGTCCAACTTCTCGACCAGCGTGCGAATCGTCATGTGGTCCGTCAGCGGCGCGTAGGCGATCACGGCCTTGTTCTTGCGGTCGGCCTCCAGACGCGTGGTGGGATCCAAATCGCCGCTGTCCTGGAGCACCTTGATCAGTGAATCGGGATCGAGGGCGGCCAGACGATAGATCTGCATGCGATTGACGTTCAACAGCAACGACTGTTCGCGGTCCAGCGGCACATCGATCACTTCGATGGCTTTGGCGATGAGTGCCATCTTGTCGGGCGGCGCGTTGACCAGAATGCTGTTACGGCGCGAGTTGACGACCAGATTCACGTCCTCTTGCTGCCGTTTGGGGCTCGGCATCCCCGCCGGCCGGCCGCCGTGCTGCTGCTGTTGCTGCATCTGCATCATCATCTGTTGCTGCTGTTGCTGCATCTGCTCCATCTGCTGTGGCGACATCGGCATCTGGGGACCGCGGGACTTGGCGTCCATGCCCAGGAGGCCCTTCAGCTGTTCGCTGACGTCGGTGGCGCGGGCGAACTGGAGCACGAACTCCCGCACCAGCCGTTCCTGGCTGGTGGTGGATTGTTCCCGAGTCAGGACCGCGTACAACTCCCGCAAATTGGCAACGGCATCCAGGGCCTCCAGGCGATTGGTCGTCTTGAGCGCCGTCAGCTTGCCGTTGGGACTGAGCATGGGCTTGAGTTCCTCGACGGCCGTTTCGGCGATCATCCACTCCAGCGGGAACGAGACCTTCACGTACTCGTGAGACATGCGGCCGGCCAACTGATCTGGCTCCACGCGGGGCACCAGCGCGGCGTTGATGTTCTCGGTCTTGGCGACCGTCAGGACCTCGTTGACCACCAGGAGCGTATAGCCGCGGGCCAGCAGATGCCGGTTGATCAGATCGCGGGCTTCCTCCACCGTGTAGCTGTGTTGCGTGATCAGGTTCAGGTAATCGCCGGGCAACTCCTGCCAGTCGAGGCTCATGCCGGACACGGTGGCCAACCAGTCCAAGACATCGGGCCAGGCCTGCCCGCGGAAGTTGAACCGAACCTTGCCCTCGGCGTCCGGACGGATCTCCAATTCCGTCGGGTCCGGTTCCGCCGGAGGCGTCGTCGGCCGCTTCACCGGCCCAGACTTTTCATCCTTCTTTTCATCCTTCTTTTCGTCTTTTTTTTCGTCTTTTTTTTCTTCCGGCTTGCCTTCCTTGCCGTCTTCCGGCTTCTTTTCTTCGGGTTTCCG